>JBCDBQ010000177.1:0-12267 GCA_039183375.1 Pseudomonadota bacterium | reverse complement strand
TGGCCATCCTGATGTCTACAAGATGGTTGAGAGGCGGGTTGATGAGCTCAACCAATCGCTCAAGGATGAGCCGCGCATGGCGGGTTCGCAAATCAAGCGGTTCCTGATCCTCATCAAAGAGCTGGACGCGGATGATGGCGAGCTCACACGGACTCAGAAGGTTCGCCGAACGCTCATTGAAGATCGTTATGCGCCGCTCTACACGGCCCTCTATGACGGTTCGGACATGTGCCACCTCGAAACCGAAGTCACGTTCGAAGATGGTCGAAAAGGTATGATCAAAGGCGACGTCCGCATTGTTGACATGCAGACTTATCCGTCTGCGGCCGCACCAATGCAGGAGGCAGCTGAGTAATGAACCAGGTCCTCGGCGAAGCGGCGCCAGTTTCCGCTGAAAACCGCATCTCGGATGAGGTGCTGCTTAAAGTCGACAACGTGTCCTTGTCATTCGGCGGCGTGAAGGCCATCCGTGATGTCAGCTTTGACATCAAGAAGGGTGAGGTTCGCGCCATCATCGGCCCGAATGGTGCCGGTAAGACATCAATGCTGAACAGCATCAACGGCTTCTACCATCCGCAGGAAGGCACGATCACCTATCAGGGCCAAACCCGCCGTCGCATGAAGCCATATATTGCCGCGACACAGGGGATTGCACGGACGTTCCAGAACGTGGCGCTGTTTCGCGGCATGTCCACGTTGGACAACATAATCTCCGGCCGAACCCTCAAAATGAAGACCGGCCTTTTCTGGCAAATGTTACGCAAAGGACCGGCGGAACAGGAAGAGTTCCGGCACCGCGAGTTCGTCGAGCACATTATCGACTTTCTGGAGATTCAGGCCATTCGCCGAACACCCGTGGGTCGTCTGCCCTATGGTCTACAGAAGCGTGTTGAACTCGGTCGTGCGTTGGCAATGGAACCGACACTTCTGCTTCTCGACGAGCCAATGGCCGGCATGAATCTCGAAGAAAAGCGAGATATGAGCCGCTTCATCATCGATGCCAATGAACAGCTCGGCACCACGATCGCCCTGATCGAACACGACATGGGCGTGGTGATGGATCTCTCTGACCGGGTTGTCGTTTTGGACCATGGAGAGATGATCGCCGACGGAACGCCGACGGACGTTCAGGCGAACCAAAAAGTCATCGATGCCTACCTCGGCGTTTCGCACTAGGGTCCTCAAAGTATGGAAATTCTCTATCAAGTTTTCGTCCAACCGTTTGTGGAGATGGGCGGCGCACCGGACCTCCTTGTCCAGGTCATCTGGGAAGGGCTCGTTGCCGGGATCTTGTATGCCTTGATTGCGCTGGGTCTTGTCTTGATCTTCAAGGCATCGGGCATCTTCAATTTTGCGCAAGGCATCATGGTGGTGTTCGGCGCGCTGGGGCTCGTCACGCTCTACGAGTTAGGAGTGCCCGCATGGCTGGCAATCATTCTGTCGATTGCCATGATGTTTGTGCTCGCGGTTGTCGTTGAACGGGTCGTTTTTCGGCCACTGGTCAACCAGCCCGACATTATTCTTTTCATGGCCGCGATTGGCCTGAACACGTTTCTGATCGGGTTTGGGGAGACGGTGTTCGGCGGTGAACCGAAAACCATGATCACCGAGCAGATTGGCCTGCCAACAGGATCGACGGAAGTCGAGATGCTCGGCGGCCTCGTCATTTTCCAGCACCTGGACATCGCAGCAGCGGTCATTGCTGCCCTGATGGTGACCGGCCTGACGGTGTTCTTCAACAAATCCAAAATCGGGCGTGCACTTCGCGCTGTTGCTGATGATCACCAGGCAGCGATGTCTGTTGGGATCACGCTGCAGCAGATCTGGGTCATTGTTTGGTTCGCAGCTGGTATCGTGGCACTGGTGACCGGCATCATGTGGGGGGCACGGTCGGATGTGTCGTTTGCATTGGAGGTTGTGGCCCTGAAGGCCCTGCCGGTTCTTATCTTAGGCGGCTTCACCTCTATTCCAGGTGCAATCATTGGCGGCCTGATCATTGGTGTAACCGAAAAAATCGCTGAGTTTTATTGGGGTCCGATGCTCGGCGGATCGATTGAAAGCTGGATGCCCTATTTCGTAGCGCTGCTGTTCCTGTGGTTCCGACCACAGGGCCTCTTCGGCGAAAAGATCATCGAACGGATTTAGGAGTTTAGCGGCAGATGTTCTATCGCGAAGTTGGTGACTTAAAAACGACGTACCTGGAAGACTCGGCTGTTCTGCCAATCGCCCAGGAACGTTATGCAATCTACTTTTTCCTGGCGTTCTTGTATCTTGTTGTCCCGTTCATCGCTGATGATTTCTGGCTCAACACGATCATCATTCCAACGCTAATCTTCTCACTCGCAGCGCTCGGGCTGAACCTATTGACCGGGTATGCCGGTCTTGTTTCGCTAGGGACCGGCGGCTTCATGGGCGTTGGTGCGTTTGCGTGCTACAAGCTGGCAACTAATTTCCCGGAAGTGAATATTGTCATTCACATCCTGTTGTCAGGTTTCTTTGCGGCTGCCATCGGCATCTTCATCGGTATTCCAAGTCTGCGCATCAAAGGCTTCTATCTTGCCGTGGCGACACTGGCCTCGCAGTTCTTCTTGGAGTGGGCGTTCGGTCGAATTGCATGGCTTTATAACTACAACGACTCAGGCGCGATTGACGCAATCAATATGAGCCTGTTCGGACTGGCTTTGACCGAACCTTATGGGGCTCCGTGGTTCCAGTATCTGGTTGTGTTAACCATTGTCGTGTTTCTCACGGTCCTAGCAGTGAACTTGATCCGTGGAAGGTTCGGTCGCCAATGGATGGCGATCCGGGACATGGACATTGCAGCTGAGCTGATCGGCATCCGACTACTGCCGACTAAGCTCCTCGCCTTTGCGATCTCGTCCTACTACTGCGGCGTGGCTGGTGCGATGCTGGTGTTCTTGTCACTCGGCGCGGCAGAAGTTGAATCGTTCGACATCTTGAACGCTTCGTTCCCAGTTCTGTTCATGATCATCATCGGCGGCCTCGGAAGCATTATCGGCTCCTTCCTCGGCGCAGCGTTCATTGTTGTCTTGCCGATCATAATTTCAACCGTGCCGCGTGCTATGGAGCTGGACATTACATCGGCGACAGTTGAGCATATCCGCTTTATGATTGTCGGCGCACTGATTATATTCTTCTTGATCGTGGAACCCGCCGGTCTTGCGCGCCTCTGGCAGATTGCGCGGGAAAAACTGAGACTCTGGCCGTTCCCCTACTAGGGCTGCGGTCGGCAATAGCCCGTTTGGTATGAGTTCAGCCATCGGGGTTAATCAAGCAGGCGTAGGTGACGAAAGGCATTGCCACTTGTCATAGACTGCGACAATAATGGCTCACCCGGACCGGTTTGCCGTTCCGAGAAATAGAAGAACTAAGGGCTAATAAGTGGAGGAAGCACTTTATGAAGCTAACTAGGTCAATCCTAGGCATTGCCGCTGGCGCCATGCTGACAACCGGCTTTGCCTTGCAAACTCAGGCTCAAGATCAGCTCTACATTCCGTTGCTGACCTATCGTACTGGACCGTTTGCTGGCTCCGGCACGCCGAACGCAAACGGCATGCACGACTACTTCACTATGCTCAATGAGCGCGACGGCGGCATCGGCGGCGTCAAGGTGAAGGTCGAAGAATGCGAAACAGGTTACAAGGCGCAAAAGGGCGTTGAGTGCTACGAAGCAACCAAGGGTAAGGGCGCTCTTGTCTATAACCCATACTCAACGGGCATCACGCTGCAGCTGTTACCGAAGGCTCCAATCGACAAGATCCCTGTTCTTTCGATGGGCTATGGTCTCTCAGCCGCTGCTGTCGGCGAGAAGTTCCCTTGGGTCTTCAACGCACCAGCAACGTACTGGAGTCAGGCATCTGGCGTGATCAAGTATCTCGCAAGCCGCAACAAAGGCAGCCTTAAGGGCAAGAAGATTGGCTTTATCTACCTCGACGTAGGTTACGGACGTGAGCCAATTCCTCTGTTCAAGGCACTGGCAAAAGAAATGGGCTTCTCGCTCATGCTGTTGCCTGTAGGCGTCAAAGAAATGCAGAACCAGGCATCACACTGGCTGCAGGTGCGCAAAGAGCGTCCTGATTACATGGTGATGTGGGGTTGGGGTGCGATGACACCAACGGCCATCAAAGAAGCTGCAAAGATCCGTTTCAACATGGAAAACTTTGTCGGCGTTTGGTGGTCTGGCAGCCAGGTCGACGTGAAGCCTGCTGGTAAGGGCGCTGTTGGCTATCATGCCATGACGTTCCACGGTGCAAGCACTGACATCCCAGTGTTCAAGGACATCATCAAGCACGTTATTGATGGTCCAGGTAAGACGCTGACCAAGAAGGCTGATGACGTCAAAGAGATCTACTACATGCGTGGTGTTTTCAATGCAGCTATTGTTGCTGAAGCCATCCGCAATGCTCAGAAGATCACTGGCAAGAAGGTCATCAACGGCGAAGATATGCGGAAGGGTCTCGAGTCTCTCGAATTGACACCTGCGCGTATTAAAGCTGCTGGTTTCGAGGGCTTCATGGACTCCATGAAGATCACTTGTAAGGACCACGCTGGCGCACACCGCATGTTCGTTCAGCGCTGGGATGGCAAGAGCTGGAAGCAAGCTTCCGAGTGGATCACACCGATGAAGGAAAAGGTCCGCCCAATGCTTGAAGAAGCTGCTGCTAAGTACATCTCAGACAAGAAAGACTGGGTTACTCAGAAGTGCAGCTAAGTCCCAGCTGATGACGAGACTTGTGCCCGCCGTCATCGGCGGGCACTTCCTTTAAAGAAACTATCAAATCCAACGTCGCAATTTGAATGGCGGCGTTCTCTGCAACTCCCAAGCTAAGGATGCCTGCGTCATGGCCGCTGACACCGCCGTCGCCGAGAAGACCGCAACTGCGCCAGCAACAAGTTCAATCTTGTCCGTCAGCAATATCGAGGTCATCTACGACCACGTTATCCTGGTCTTGAAAGGCGTATCGCTTGAAGTTCCCAAGGGCGGCATTGTTGCGATCCTGGGAGCAAACGGCGCCGGCAAGACGACAACGCTCAAAGCCATTTCGAATCTCCTGCGCGCGGAGCGCGGTGATGTCACCAAGGGTACAGTCCACTTTAACGGCGAACGCGCCGATCGCTTAAGCGCCAACGATATGGTGAAGCGCGGCTGTATCCAGGTGATGGAAGGTCGCCACTGCTTCGAGCACCTTACAGTTGAAGAAAATCTGCTGACCGGTGCCTACACCCGTAGTGATAACGCGGCGGTCAAGCGTGACCTGGAAATGGTCTACGAGTATTTCCCGCGTCTAGCCGAACGCAAAAAGAGCTTGGCTGGCTACACCTCTGGTGGCGAGCAGCAAATGACGGCAATTGGTCGGGCGTTAATGTCCAATCCTCAGATGATTCTGCTCGATGAACCGTCCATGGGCCTAGCGCCGCAGCTGGTCGAGCTGATCTTCGAAATCGTAAAGAAAATCAACAAAGAGCAAGGCGTATCGGTTCTATTGGCAGAGCAGAATACGACTGTTGCCTTGCGCTATGCGCAGTACGGTTACATCCTTGAAAACGGACGTGTGGTGATGGACGGCGCCGCTGAGGATCTTCGCGAGAACGAAGACGTCAAGGAATTCTACCTTGGGATCTCTGGCGGTGATAAGCAGAACTTCCGGGAAGTAAAGAGCTACAAGCGGCGCAAGCGCTGGTTGGCCTAACGAGATTTGCTACATCGAAACCTTGTCTGGTTCCCCCATGCTCGTAAGGGTGTCATCGGCGCCCATCGGCACCTTGCCTGTTGACGGTTCTTGGTTGGCCGTGAGGATGGGAACGTGACAACCAAGCAAGTCACACTTTCCGAAGAAGGCTTCTATGACCTGCCGGCCGGCATGTTGGCAACGGTTGTGACGTCGCTTGAGATGCGCGTTAAGCCGACTGTCAAGAAGCTGGCACCCCCTTCGGAAACAGAGTTGCGCCTGAGCCGGCAAATCAGCGCCGATGACTACCGGAATATTTACCGTCATGTCGGCGAAGATTGGCTCTGGTTCTCTCGCATGCTCATGAGTGACGCGGAGCTAACGGAGATCATTCACCACGAGGCCGTCGACGTCTATCAAGTATTCGTATCCGATAAGGCCGAAGGGTTGCTCGAACTCGACTACCGCGTCGAGGGCGAATGCGAGGTCGCATTCTTCGGACTGAGTTTGGCGCATACTGGGCGTGGCCTAGGGCCGTGGCTGATGACAGAAGCAATAGCGATTGCCTGGGCCCGGCCCATTCGCCGGCTGTGGTTGCACACCTGTACTTTCGATCATCCGCGCGCATTGGCGTTCTATCAGAAGCAGGGCTTTCGACCGTTTAAGCAGGAAATCGAACTGGTTTGCGATCCGCGACTGAACGGAGCGCTACAGGAAGGAGCTGCGGCCCATGTCCCGATGATCTCGGGCGAAACGCGCTGAGTAATTCCGCACTAATCCGTTGATCGATAGGCATCAGCAATGGTAAGCCGCTCTGGAAAAGCAAACGAACGAAGTGGTAAAGGCGCGCATCAATGACCAGCGAATCCCTGCATTTTGATCAGCTCGAAACGCGAAGCACGGAACAGCGCGAACAAGCCATATTTGGCATGGTTCCCGGATTTCTGTCGCGTGTTATGCAGAATGCGCCAGGCTGGGCCGCGCATCTGAACGGGATCGACGCGCAATCAATTGTGTCGCGCGAGGCTTTGGCCAGTTTGCCGGTCATGCGGAAGGCGGCGCTAAAGGATCTGCAGGCAGCAAATCCCCCCTTCGGTGGATTCGCTACATCTGATTCACGTGCACTAGGTCGGATATTTATGTCGCCTGGGCCGATATTCGAGCCCGAAGGCCGAGGCGAAGATTGGTGGCGTTCGGCTCGCGGGTTCTACGCTGCCGGGTTTCGCGCCGATGATATCGTGCACAACACGTTTGCCTATCACCTGACGCCTGGCGCTTGGATCGTTGATGCTGGTGCCCGCGCTCTCGGTTGCACCGTTATTCCGGCAGGTCCCGGCAACACCGAGCAACAGCTCGAGGCGATCGAGCGCCTACGCCCGACCGCCTACTGTGGTGTGCCGGACTATCTTAAGATCCTGCTCGATAAGGCGATCGAAGCCGGTAAGGACGCAACATCGATCAAGAAAGCCATGGTTTCCGGCGGTCCACTCTTTCCGTCACTACGCCAGGAGTATCTGGATCGCGGCATGCAGGTCTTCCAGTTCTACGGCACGGCCGAGGCCGGAAGCATCGCGTACGAAAGCGAAGCCTTGGAGGGTATGATCGTCGACGAAGGCATTATCCTTGAGATTGTTCGCCCTGGCACCGGTGATCCCGTGCCCGAGGGTGAGGTCGGTGAGGTCGTCGTGACGACGTTCAACCGTGATTATCCCATGATCCGTCTGGCAACCGGTGACTTGTCAGCAGTCCTGCCCGGCATCAGCCCTTGCGGGCGCACCAACATGCGGATCAAGGGATGGATGGGCCGAGCCGATCAGACGACCAAGGTCAAGGGCATGTTCGTGCATCCCGAACAGGTCGCTAAAGTTGCCGAGCGCCACCCGGAACTGTCACGGGTCCGCCTGGTCGTAACGCGCGACGGCGAGCAGGACATGATGGTTTTGAAAGCAGAGAGCGTGAACCATGATAGTTCACTCATCGAAACCATCGCTTCGACATTACAGGACGTGACCAAGCTCAAGGGTGGTGTCCAACTTGTGGCACCGGATACACTTCCCAACGACGGCAAGATTATCGCTGATGATCGCGACTACAGCAGCTGATCTGATCAGAAGGTAGCATTGCTGCCACCATCACGTTGATCTAAGTGGCGGACGAGTCCGGTTCATCCGGCGCCGGTTGAAACACTTCGTTGAGCGCCTCAGTAACGCTGCCGCTGTCAACTTCTTCCTTATGGATGCAGGAGGCAGCACCAGCTGCCTTGAGTTCAGCCACACGACGGCGTGTAAGAGCTCCGCTGACCACGACAATCGGACCGTCATAGCCAGCGCGCCTAATGAGCGGCAGTGTTTGCAACGCCGTGTCGTTCGGCTTGAGATAGTCGTCCAGGAAAACCATGTCGGGTCGGGTTTCCAACACGCAATCCAGCGCGCTCGTCAATGTCGGAGCCCTGCGCACTTTCACATCGCGACCAAGAACGATGTGCAAGGTCGCCTGAAGACGCTCACCGTCCAGCTCATCGTCCTCAATGATCAGAATGTCATTGAGATTCGGAAGTGATTGCTTGGCCCAGGTCGCTTCATTGCGCCGGGTTAGGATATCGCCGCCCGTGGGCGAATTCCCATCGGAGTTGTCCGAATTTGCCATGAATTGAGCACCCTTCGTCGCCCTGCCGCTTACCCGTCAATGCGTGCATTGATTGGCTCAGAGTATAGATCAGATTTGTTTTTCGCAAAGTGATGCCACTACTTCGCCGCAATCGCGATAGGCCAGTACAACTCAAATGTGGAGCCGCGCTCTTGGTCATTGTTTTCCAATAACTTAAGCTTGGCGCCGATCTTGTCAGCCGCGCGTTTAACCAGAGTGAGACCCATCCCACTGTGTTGAGGAGCATCTTGCGCCAGTGACGTAAACGGGTTGAAAATGGTTTCACGGTAGCGGGCAGGAATACCTGGTCCGTTATCCGACACTTCTATTTTCAGTTCATGCTCTCCTTCCGTGCAGCGGATTTGAATGCATCCTACCGCATCATCATGATGCTGGATCGCATTCTGAAGGAGATTGCGCAGGATCAGGTCGAGTGGCGCCCGCAGGGTTGAAATGCGCGGCCAGTCGCCCAGTTTCTCAATGACGAAGTCGTTCGGCAGCGGCAGAGAGGCGGTGATTTCATCAACCAGCGCGCCGGTGTCCAAGTCTTCTAGTTCATCCGAGGTGTTCTCGATTTGCGTGTAGTTGAGCAGGCTGCTGACCATGCGCGACATACGTTGCGACTGCGCTCTGAGTTTCCCTAGGTGCTCTCTCGCTTCGGTCGACTCCCGGCTTCCCAAAGCATACTCGAGGTCGTCGGCAAAGTAGCGCAGTGCACGCATTGGTGCCTTGAGATCATGGGTGATGATCCTGGTGAACTCATCAAGATTCCGGTTTGCCTCTGCCAGCGCCAGATTAGCCTGTTGGATCGCACTCGCCTGGCGCGCAACCTCGGCTTCGGCCATCATCTTCATTCGTGTCTGTTGGTGCAAAGCCACAATGCTGTCGCTGGCGGCGATAGGTTTGGCGATCGTTAGGAGATAATGCGAGGAAGCATCTGACCAAGCCAGCAAGTAGTTCAGACGCTCAACTTGGCCATCTGCCATTTGAACACCAACATTCGCGAGCTCAAGAGGATCACCGTCAGGGGAATTTCGAAGAGCCAGGATCTCGGGCTCGAGGTTCGCTAACACGACGAGACTTTGACAGACATTGCGATCAAGCGGGACGCTTTCGGTCAGCCGACCAGCCTTGGTAACGGCAACCAGGTCTTGGTCGAGCCAAACGAGGCCCATGACATTCCGTTCGATGAGAAGCTTGGCTGCTTCACCAAGAGAGGTCATATCCATTAAACAAGCCCGCGTCGAACAATCGTCTCGGCGGCCTCCTCAAATGCAGAACGGACACCTTCGCCAGTCTTTGCGCTTGTTCGAAACACTCCGCGACCGGAAAGTGACAGGCTCTCTGGTAACTCAAGTTCAGTTGAAGGTGCCAGCAAATCCATCTTGTTGAGGACCAAGGCTGAGTAACGTCCGGGCAGGGTCTCTTCAAATCGAGCTGACAGATCTTCTAGCGAATTGAGCGTTGCCGGGCGCGTCACGTCGCCGACGAAGAAAGCAGCTTGAGCACCCTTGAGATAGACTGTCTCAAATATCGCCGAGCCAAAGCTGCCATCGGTATCCCAAATCAGAAATTGGAACGGTACCCCACCAGGCCCTTGCTCAATTTCATAGGTCAGGACCTCAAAGCCGACGGTTGATAGATACTCACCTTGAATTCGCCCGAACTTCAGCTGTTGCGTCAGCGAAGTCTTGCCGACACCCATTTCTCCCAGCATCATGATTTTGCAGATATTCAATCTGACACACCTTGTTGAAGCTGCCACCGGCACGTCCGCCCAATGGATTGGAAGCTTTGGCCGGTTCGTCTGAATTGACAAGCACGCGTGGTTGCTTGGCCCAAGTTGCTCTATTGCGCCGTATCCGCTGTCTCGCCAAGAAACGCAACCTCAAACTGGACGCGTCGGTTCGGACTCTGTGGACCTGTCGCGTTGCTCAGGTTGACGCCATTGGCACGTCCGACGGAGATCAGCCGGTTGCGCGCAATGCCCTTCGCAACAAGCAGTTCAAGGACCTTGTCAGCACGCGATTGCGCGAGTGGATTGTTTCGGTTCTGGCGCCCGGTCTCATCAGTGTAGCCTGCGATCCGCAACATCGCGCCTGTCTTAGCCAACAACTTGGCGAGATCATCAATGATCTTTTCTGACGCCGTGGCGTCTCGGAAGTCATCGCCATTGGAAAAGAAAATTACGTTTCTGCGAGCAAACGCTTCTAAACGTTCGCTGTCGGTCTTCTGTGACACCACCGGCTGCTGCGGCGGTGACAGCAGTCGAGTCTGAGCGACCGCGATTGCTGTCGTCGCAAGCCGTTGTGCCTGCGCTTCCAGCGTCTCCGCTGCAATCACAGGCTCCGATGGTTCTGAGACGCGATGAGCGCTGGGACGTGTAACCTCAATACCATCGATCAGCGACGCGAGTTTGTTGGCAGCACCGTCGATAGTCATGGAGAGTGTGTGGAGAGGTGTCGTGAGGGACTGAAGCGTTGCAACATCACCAACAGTTCGCTCGGCGACGGCACGATAGGTCTCAATTTCCCGCAAGCTACTTTCAATTTCCAACTTCACCTTGGTGAGTGTCTTGAGCTGTTCATCGCTTTTGACAGCACCACGGAGACGATCAAGTTCCGGTTGGGCAAGGAGCAGGCGGCGCGTCGTCTGTTCCAGAGCCTGATAGATACTGCGCTGCTGCGCTTTGACTTCCATCGCCGCCATTTCGGTCCGCAGCCGAGCAATCTGTGGTTCAGGATCGATGCCAGATGGAATTGGCAGAGTGGTCAGCTCAGTTTTCAAATTGGTTTCAGCGCCAAGGACACCTTTCAATTGCGTGTTGATCTGGTCGGTGAGCGATGCGCTTGGAACCAGGCCTTTGAGTGCCACGTCTTTCCCGCGATAGCCCACATCGATGCTGATGGGGTAGCCTTTCAGCTGCCGGAAATTCGCAATCACCGCTTCGACGTTGCGCAGCGTCTGAGCGCGCTCCATGCTCGTGTATCCCCACCATAGCAGACCGGCAAACAGTGGGATGGCCAGCAGAAACACGAGTGCCTTGAACGGAGAAAACGCTAGGCCTGCGCGTTCGTTCTCAGCATAGATCTCGGCGGTGCGAGTTTCGACGTCACTGGCTAGTGGCGCCAGCTCACCGGAATCGACGGGCGCCTCGCCCTGAGCTGAATGCTCGTGCAGGCGCTCCAGGAGAGACATGAACTCATCGTCAAAGATGGCATCCGTACCGGTCGGAGCGATACCTCGGCACTTCGCTGCAACGAGATAGGCGGGGGAGGCACGCAAGTAGATGTTAAAATCGTCGAGCTCAAAGGAACGGAGTTGTCCACCATCTGACTGAAATGTATGTGTCGCAAAATCGTTGATAGCTGAGATGACGCCGCTGACATGAACATCACTATTCGACTTTGCGACGCCGGCAGGCCACCGCGCAACCAACGCGCCTGAACCACGTCGGATGAGGAAGATTTCCTCAACCTTCAAGTGTTGGCTGTCAACGATCGCCAATTCAGCAACAGACTTGCCGCTGATCATGCTGCGCAGCCGCAGCATTGCGCCATTCTGCTCAATGCGTTGATTGAGTTGACGAACCAGGTCACTCATAGCGGTCGCAACGTAGGCTTTCACCATGCGGCCGGTGATCGGGTAGAGAATGTCGACAAGCTCATCCTGGCTGTTGCGAAGTTCAACCTGGATGGTCTGGACCACGAGCGGCGCCATGGCACGCGCCACTTCTTCGTGATTATCGACCTCGGCAGCCCGTAGCGCGTCATCGAGGACTTCAGCTACGCTGGCACCGAAACGCTCCTGCGTACCGGCCCGGCTAAAAAGCTGATCAACTTTATTGATCAACTCCAGCCTTTGCGCACGCTCTGTATCACTCAATCCTTCGAGTGACGCGACACGATCAAGCGCGGCGGTGAGGCGCTGA
>JBCDBQ010000176.1:0-12273 GCA_039183375.1 Pseudomonadota bacterium | reverse complement strand
GGAACCGGCACATTCTTATCCTCCGTAGCACCTGTCCCAGTCTTCAGTGCGATACCGATGTACCGCACGCGGCCTGCGATTTTTGCTTTTTGTACGCCTAGTTCACCAAATTCACGTCCAAATGTTGGAAGTGCAAGTGGCTCCTTTTCTTGTTCATCACACCATGCACAATAATCTTCATACAGAGCAGTAGCAGTCAGGCTAGATCCATCTTGGTTCTCAACCCTCTCGTTTTGATAGCGCTCCACATCTGATCCGGGAGCTACTTCCTCTTCTATTGGTGCCGACTTGTTGTCGTTCGCACCGACCCGTGGTTCTGGCAGCGCTGGTACAGTTGGTTCAACTGCAACAACTGCTGGCGTTTCGGTGAGCATCGTCGTTGTTGGCACTGCTGTCGCTTGAGCAGGTGCGGGACGATCTCCGAGGCGCCATTGGCTGAACGCGATGTACATGCCAAGTCCAGACCCAACTTCAAGCAGAAGCGCGATGAAGATCACCAACGCCATTTGCATATGCTCGACCTTGACGCCGGGCACGAAGAAGCCGGCTACATTTGCCAAGATCTCTGCTTGGGGGTCTTTGGACGAGTGCGTAACACCGGTCCTGCTGCTTTCCAGTTTCGCCTGGTATCCGGCGATCCGGGTTTCGAGCTTCGCCGCCTCGTTGGCAGACGCGAGCTCAGCTTTCAAGCTTGTGTAGGTATCACAGAACCTGCGATTCCCGCGGCCTTTGGCATTGGTACAGCCATTGGTCCACTTCCACTGTCGCTTGAGCTGGAGGCCATTGATCTGACTTTGGACCGTTTCAGCTGGCCGATGCTGGGGTACCCAGCTGAGCTGGCTCTTGGCCCGCTCAAGATCAGCCCGCAGATCCTTGTAGGTCTGGACCTCCGATGCACGCGTTCCCGCCGTATCTTGGCGGTTCAGCGCGGCGTGACCAAGGGCCGATGTCAACGAGTAAACCGTGACGACACCCCAAACCACGCACGATGCGAATGCTTGCATCCACATCTTGTTCCGAATAGCGGCAAATATAAAGAATGGAACGAGCGCTTTCATACAGTCGGCAGCCGCACTGGCCGAACCGTAGATTATGCCATCAAACTCGGTTGTTCCGAGCTGATAACCAAAGCGCCAGTTCATGGCCGCGGATACAAGGAGTAACACTCCCGCCGCCAGAACGCCTAGCACTCCCAGAGCATGTCTCATCAGATTGCCCTCTCTGATATCGCAGTCACGAGCACGACTGACTAAGGCAGACGCAACAGGGTTGCCAAACACCTGAACCAACGTCTCGCGCGCCACGAATGTTTATTGTGAGGAGTAGGCAAGCTTGAATCCAAAACGTCTCCATAAGCGACCCGAGCGTTGTCCGGCTGGTTTGAGCTACAGAGCTGCTTCCCCAAGCAAGTCTGCATCCGCCGGCACCCTTGGCGCCATGAAGGTTTCGAACACTGCTATCTGAAGTCTGGCTTCCGACACGCCTTAGTCGCTAAAGACGGCTGTGGAAATCGTGCCCCTCAGAACTTAAACTAACACAATAGTCGAGCGACCATCGTGCCCCCTCATTCGCGGAGATTAATTGATTCGCAGGATTTTGGTAATTTGTTCAGGCACTTTCATCGACAACTCCGAACATGATGCAAATTTACACCATTCAATTGGATCGATGTTTCCCCACAGATTCATGAGCTGTGAGGTAGAATTCCACACGCGATAGCTGTTTTTCATGATTTTGCTTGCGCATCCGATAACGTGCATTGCGACTCGCAGGCTGCGTTGCTCAATATTACGTTCTGTGTCATCATCGTTAATAGATGCTGCACCCGACGCGAATTTCATAAGCAAATCGATGAAATCGTCCTGATAGTCGTCACATTGGCGCAGTAGATTTAGAGCAATTGGATGTTTAGCGGTCGAAACCACACGAAGCGTTGTGGTTTTTCATATGCCAAATAGACCGCTGTGAGTTTGGAGTAAAACCATGTTGAAGTGGTTTGGCGCGGGCGTCGGGTGCACAACTGCTATCGCGTTTGGCTTATATTCGCTTCACAATGGTGGTTCGAATGATCCGGCACCATCCAATGTTAGCTTTGAATTGCCACTGGAAAGAGATGACTCCGCGCCTGTAGCAGGGGGGATGGACGTCGCACCTCGACCAGTAATTGTGCATCGCGGTTCTGCTCCAACTCAGACCGCCACCAAGTACGGCACTGTCCGCATCATTCCATCCAATGGCAAAGCCGAAAGGCGCAAGTCAGCTGTTGCCGCAAAAGTCGGCTCAAGCCAGACAGCTGTCGGTAATGGATGGACATTACGTTTCGTATCCTCAGGCTCAACAGCCTCAGCTCCTAAGGCAACACGAACCAGAACAGCCGGCAGCAATAATGAACGCACTGCTTTGGCAAAAAGCATTCAGCAGGAAATGCGGCGGGCGGGATGTTCGACAAAGATTTACACGCACGGATATTGGGACAACACCACGCGCACGGCGGCGATCCGCTTCGTTAGGAATCGGAATTCAGCGATCCCAACAAGCCGCCCCGACGAAGCACTTCTGTCAATGCTGAAGAACTACCGTGGATCGCAGTGCGGCCTCTCGACTGTTGCAAAGCGCCCGGCACCTCAAAGACGTGTCCGCTTAAAGCAGCCGCCCAGACTGGCCACTCGCTCACAGAACAACGCGATTACAACCGGCTGGATCACGCAGACTTCTCCGGCGAGAATGGCGGGTGAGTATGCCAATCGGCGGCGAACGACCTATGCCAATGCCATCCGACCTAGCTCCGGCCGGACCTCATTGAGGGTGGCGCCGAGCACAAGTGCGGACGCTGCAAGCCGCAATTATCTGGCCAACGGAAGAATGGCGTTGGGCGCACGATCATACTCGGGACAAGGTCAGCCGGCTGCGCCGCAAGGCATAGCACCGTTGACAGTCAGACCAAACGGTACGTTTGGCCCAACAGACTTGAGCCGTGGCGACAACTATATTGCACCGCGCTATGACGCCGAACGCGCAGAGGCCTTAAGGCTGGAGCTCCGCGAAGCTCAACGGCGTGCAAAAAAAGCAAATGCTCGCAAGAGACGAACCGCAAAGCGCCGATACTACCGGCGTCGCCGCAGCAGCAATTGGCGTGCCCAGGCATTCTCTCCGGAGAGGTGACATGCAGTCACCGCAGCAACTCGACTCTGGGATCCGCATCGCCGCTGGACCGGCCATTCGTCTGTCCATTACCGCTCAATAACGCCTATGCGCAAACTAACAGGCGCCTTATAGTCGGCAATCACATCGCTTCGATGGGTGACATGTCAGTTCGGCGACCTTAGGGGTTTTCCGACCGACCAATAGAGTGATAATGGAAACCGGCAGCTTCTGCCTCAGCCGCCTGGAAGACGTTGCGCAAGTCTACCAGCACGTTGCCTCGCATTGCTGCTTTGACAGCTGTAAGATTGAGCGCCCGAAACTCATTCCATTCCGTAATGATCACAGCGATGTCCGCATCTTTACATGCAGAGATGGCGTCCGAACACCAAGTCACACCGGGCAAAAGCTCCTCACCATGTGCGCGACCTTGCGGGTCATACACCTTCACTATCGCACCACGCTCCTGCAGGAGAGGAACAATGGTCAAGCTCGGCGCCTCGCGCATGTCATCTGTGTTCGGCTTGAACGTCACACCAAGAACTGCAATGCTTTTGTCGCGCACCGACCCGCCGGCGGCTTTCTCAACCCGCATGCCCATGGTGATCTTGCGTTCATCATTGACCGTCTGTACCTGCTCAATGATCGACAACGGTGATCTGGCCTCCCGCGCGGTCCGAATGAGCGCAGACACGTCTTTTGGAAAGCAGGACCCACCATAGCCTGGACCTGGGTGGAGGAACTTGTCGCCGATACGTCCATCCTTGCCAATCGCTGTCGCGACTTCCTGCACGTCTGCGCCGAGGTCTTCGCAAAGATCGGCAACCTCGTTGATAAAACTGATTTTCAGCGCAAGAAACGCGTTGGCCGCGTACTTTGCAAGCTCAGCAGACTCCCGCGTGACAAACATGAGTGGCGCCTCACGTAACGCGAGCGGCTGATAAAGCCGTTCCATGACCACTTTCGCACGCTCGTCATCACTTCCCACCAATATACGGTCTGGGTGCATGAAGTCCCGTATTGCGGAACCCTCACGCAAAAACTCCGGGTTCGAACAGACGGCGATATCAGCGTCTGGTCGAACCGCCAGCAGGCGCCGCTCAATTTCCCGGCTTGTTCCAACAGGTACGGTGGATTTTGTCGTGACGACAGTGAAGCCATCGAGATGCGGTGCAATCTCCTCGACGGCGGTATAGACATAGGACAGATCCGCATATCCATCGCCACGCCGCATCGGTGTACCAACCGCCAGGAATATGAGATCTGCATCCTTGATCGCAGGTCCCAGATCCGTCGAAAATGTAATGCGGCCACCGTCGATGTTTCGCTTCAGCAGATCATCAAGGCCCGGCTCATATATCGGCACCTCGCCTCGTTTCAGGCTGTCAACCCGCCCAGCATCCTTATCGATACAGGCAACCTTCCAACCGAACTCAGAGAAACATGCAGCAGAGACAAGCCCAACATAGCCTGCGCCAATCATACAAATGTTCATTGCGGCAGTTCCTCACTTTTTTGACAGTTTGCCTGCCAACTGATATCGGCCCAATCAAGTAAGATCCGATACCTGAAAATCATATCAATTATTGGACGCAGTGTAATCGCCTACCAGCAAAGATAGATCAACCGTGACATGACGCTACCCTTAAAACATATCCTCTCGGTCGGCGAATGCATGGTTGAGCTTGCCAGAGAGAAGGACGGTCGTTTTGCGCTGTCTTTCGGCGGAGACACGTTCAACACAGCCGTCTATCTGGCGAGACTCGGTGCCAACGTCAGCTATCTCACCGCCGTTGGAAACGACCCCTACAGTGGGCAGATCATCGAACTCGCAAAAGGCGAAAGGGTCGGCACTGACCATATCAAGGTTGCAAAAGGGCGCAGCGCAGGCCTCTACCTCATCGAGACTGACAACGGCGAGCGCAGCTTCTGGTATTGGCGCGACACCTCTCCAGCGCGTGAAGTGTTTCAACAAGAAAACCTCGAGAGTGCACGGTCTGCAATTGCAGATGCCGATATCATATATTTCTCTGGCATCACGCTATCGCTCTTCCAACCGGACGACCTTGATAATTTTGCGGATGCTCTGGCAGGCGCGAAAGCAAGAGGCGCTAAAATCGTCATGGATAGCAACTATCGCCCGCGGGGCTGGACCAACGGCAAGGCACAAGCGCGCGAAGTCTTTCAGCGCTTCTGGTCGATGGCTGATATTGCGCTACCAACCCTGGATGATGAGCAGGCGCTCTGGGACGAGAAAAGTCATCATGAAACCGTTGAGCGGCTACAGGGGCTTGGCGTCACAGAGATTTGCGTCAAGCTTGGTGACAAAGGTGCCTACGTTGTTGCCGGCAGCACCGAGGAACACATACCGACGGAGATGATTGCCACACCTGTCGATACGACGGCAGCAGGCGATTCCTTTAACGCGGCCTACGTTGCGGCACGAGTGAATGGTGAAACGATCCGGGATGCAGTTGCCATTGCCAATCAGCTCGCGGGAATAGTTGTATCACACCGCGGTGCCATTGTTCCAAAGTCAGCAACTGAGAGCGTGACTGTCCAGTCCGGCTAACCACGCAAACTTGCAGCGTCATGCGCCAACGCTTCTATTGAAGCCCAATCTTCATTCTGAACCAGAACCTTTGGTGCAACCCAGGACCCACCAACACAAACCACATTATTGAGCGCCAGATACTCGCCTGCATTGCCGGCATCGACACCACCAGTCGGGCAAAATTGTATATCTGGCAGAGGCGCTCCAAACGCCTTCAAGGCGCCGACGCCACCATTCTGCGCAGCCGGAAAAAACTTCAATGTCCGGTATCCGATATCAGCCAGTGCCATTGCCTCCGACGGTGTTGCTGCACCGGGAAGGAACGGAACCGGCCACTGCCCCGCAGCTTCGACCAGACTGGGTGTCATGCCGGGCGATACGATGAACTTCGCCCCGGCTTTGATGGCAATTTCCGCTTGAGCAGGCGATCGAACCGTACCTGCACCCACAGCAACATCACTCGCCAAAGCCTCTGAGATGATGTTGATCGCGGGAATGGCGGCTTCTGTCCGAAGCGTAACCTCCAAACTCGTCAGACCTCCGGCTGCCAGCGCCCGGGCCAACGGCAGCGCCAGCTTTGCATCATCAATCGTTAGAACGGGTATCACTGTCGGCCGCAGCAGCATGCTTAGTGTGGTCTGATGATCTCGTGTTTGCATATCTATCCCTTAGCCCTTCCGGGCCGGCTAATCACCGGCGTCAGTCTGCTCACCAACCCACTTCAGGAACTCTGACGATCCACCAGACGTCGGAATAACAAACGCAGCCGGAACATCATAGGGGTGAAGGTCCTCAATTCGCGCAATAACTCTGGCTGCCAGATTGGCGCGTGTCTTTACAAGAGCCACAACTTCCTCGTCGCGCTGGACTTGACCCTGCCAGCTGTAAATTGACCTCATTCCAGGAAGAACATTGACACACGCCGCAAGACCCTCTTCAACCAACTGGCTACCGATTGCTTCGGCTACAGCAAGGTCTGGAGCAGTTGTATAGACGAGTGCAAAGTCTGTAGAGCTGGCCAAAACAACACCTCGTGTTAGTCAGTCAAACACTCAAGACTTTCAAACATGCATGAACTCAAGTTGCAAACCTAGTGACAATGCCAGCAAAATCATTCAGCAAAATCGCATTCGTCGCGAGCGACCAGCCGGAAGCAGCCGATGCCTGCACCAGATTGACGGAGATTTATGGCTGCTGCTCACCGGACGAAGCTGAGGTTATCGTCGCTCTCGGTGGTGACGGCCACATGCTGCAATGCCTGCACGAGCACATGCGCAGCAATAAGCCGATCTATGGGATGAACCGGGGCTCGGTCGGCTTCCTCATGAACGAGTACGATGAAGACGATCTGCTCGATAGGTTATCAGCGGCCGAAATTACCAGGATTCACCCCCTGACAATGCGCGCCAAGGACGTCAGCGGCCAGGACGTGAGCAGGCTCGCAATCAATGAAGTCCATCTGTTTCGGCGCACCCACCAGGCTGCCAAGTTGCGCATTGCTGTTGATGACAAGACACGCATGGAAGAACTGATAAGCGATGGCGTTTTGGTTGCCACGCCGGCAGGCTCCACTGCGTACAATCTCTCAGTCCAGGGCCCAATTCTGCCCATCGAGGCGCCACTGCTTGCGCTTACCCCGATCAGTCCGTTCCGTCCGCGACGATGGCGGGGTGCATTGTTATCCAATCATGCAAAGATCAGGATCGATGTCCTCGAACCCGACAAACGTCCTGTCAGCGCTGTTGCAGATCACGATGAGGTCCAGTCAGTCATCACAGTTTGGATTGAGGAAGCCCGCAACATTGATCTATTGATGATGTTTGATCCCGGGCACAACCTCGACGAGCGGATCCTTTCAGAGCAGTTTCTTTATTGACCACTCGCCGGCACGCCCAGACCAACAGACAAACGAACAGACAAGCCAACGGACAAGGATGGCAGGGAGGCCGGTATGTCAGGACTTTATTTCGAAGAATTTGAAATCGGCCAGGTGTTTGAACACGCCCTGACGCGCACCGTCACGGAGATGGATAACTTCATGTTTACGGCGCTGACACACAATCCGCAGCCGCTACATTTGGATTACGAATTCGCCAGTAAGACAGAGTTCGGAAAGCCGCTCGTGAACAGCATTTTCACGCTTGGATTGGTCATTGGTGTCTCGGTCCACGATACAACGTTGGGCACAACCATCGGCAATCTGGGTATGACAGATGTGAAGTTCCCAAATCCGGTTTTTCACGGAGACACAATCCGCTCGACGACAGAAGTCGTCTCCAAGCGCGAAAGCAAGTCGCGTCCTACAGCGGGTATTGTCGAGTTCGTCCATCGCGGCATCAATCAAAGGGACGAGATTGTTGCAGAGTGCACGCGTCAGGCATTCATGCGAAAACGCCCAGCATAATGCCGGGCGCTACATCTCGCCAAGAACCAAGTTGTGCTTGGGTGATCTATTCGGCAGCCTTCTGCGACACGAGGTTACCGTCTTGATCCACTTCCGGCCGATTGATCGTAAACGTCGTCTCAGGCGTCACAACGCTATAGTCCATGTAGCCCATGCGCGCGATGGGAGCCATCCCGGCCGTGTCGACCATGCCATCGTTGATGAAGGCATCGTTGATGTGAATGCCAACGACAAGGCCAATGATGGCGGCATTTCCGGGCCGTCCACCAGGAACCGCCGCTGGTAAGTCAATCGTCCGCCAGTACTTGCACTCAAACGCAGCCGGGCTGTCTTTCACCCGCGGAGGCTTGACCATAGTGGATGCTGTCGCAGTGAGACTGGCAACCGGGTACTCATCAACTCCGGCAGGAAAAGGCGCCGATGTCACATTCATCTGATCACGCAGGTCGTAGGTCGCAAGTGAACAGGTGAACTCACCAGTTTCTTCCAGATTACGCAGCGTATCTTTACGGCCAGCCGAGCCGATCACGACATAGTGAGGCTTCTCACTAATTGCATTGAAGAAACTATAAGGCGCGATGTTGCAAATCCCGTCGTTACTCAACGTGGTAATCCAGCCCACAGGTCGGGGCACAATCAGCGCTTTAAATGGATCGTGGCGTAGCCCGTGCTTGTTCTCCAGCGTCTCATAGAACATTCTTGATTTTCCTCATCACTGATTATTACCAAGCCCACCGGAGTCCGGCGTTAGCCGCCCCAATGCTGCACGATGTCACTCAACGCAGGCCGATCACGATCATCTTGTTTCTCAGCCGCAGTTCCAACATAGACAAAGCCCGCGACCTGCTCATTCTCGCCGAGCTGAAGCACCTCGCTCACTCCATCGCTAAAGGCATACCATTCGGTAATCCAACTGGTCCCGTAGCCCAGCGCATTGGCCGCAAGACAGAGATTGAAGCAAGCAGCTCCGGATGAAAGAACCTGCTCGACCTCCGGCACACCACGATCTCGGTTCAGACTATTGATGACACCGATCACTACCGGCGCCCTCAGAAATCTCTCACGCTCGGTCTGCAGTCGCACCTCCGATGGAGTCTCCGCGTCCTCTCTTTGCAGAACTTCGGCGAGTTTCTCGCCAAAACCCCGTCGCGCCTCGCCTTGAAACACAACAAATCTCCAGGGTACAACCTTCTTATGGTCCGGCACCCGTGCCGCGGCCGTAAGAATCGTGTTCAGTTCATCAGCCGTTGGCCCAGGATCACTAAGCATCGCCGGACGTGACGAGCGGCGGTTGAGCAAGAAGTCAAGAACGGGATTAGCCATAGGAATCTTTGTCCAATGCCTCAATTTATCATCGCAACGACCTATACGTTTATGTAAATTCAGACAAGAAACAAGAGCTTGTCACTGCGAGAACGATCATGGAAATGAATATCACCCTGAGGCATCTTCGCGCTTTGACTTGGACCTGTGTGACAGCCGCAGCGTCATTGGCTGGGGCAACATCCGCCAGTTTGGCCAACCCCAATGTTGCAATCGTTTTTGATGGCTCCGGCTCAATGTGGGGCACAATGCCGGGCAGCTCCCAGCACAAGTTCAAGTTGGTGATTGATGCCATCCTCAAAAAAGCAGCGACCATTCCGCCGAGTACACGACTGAGCCTTGTAACCTTCGGACAGAAAAAGGGGTTACGCGGCGGCTGTCAAACAACGCGCACCCTGTTGCCATTATCGACGTTCGATTTGACAGCCACAACAGACCAATTTGGAGCCATCAACCCTCAAGGAGGCGGACCGATTGTGCTGGGACTGCAAGAAGCAGCAGCCCAGCTGTCGACGGTCACGGGTCCGAAATCGATCCTTCTGGTTCATGACGGCCCGGACAACTGCGGCCAGGACATTTGCGCGGCAGCTCGAGAGATTCGTCTCTCACAGCCAAACTTGAGAGTCCACACGCTCAGTTTAATCGCAAGGCCGCAGCATCAGGCAAATGTCCAATGCCTGGCGAGAACCACCAACGGACAATTGATTGAAGTGTTCGAAAGCAACACTGTTGACAGTGCCGTTGCGAACCTTATGCGCACAGCATTTGCTGTTCCAACAGCTCGTCCGACAAACAAAACCGTTGATCCGGAAAAACCAACGGCTCAAACTGTCGAGCCCAAAACGACCGCATCCAGTCGCCCTCCTCGAAAGAGACCTTCAACGCCGGGTGTCATGCTGAGTGCGACCCTGGCAACCGGTGGCAACCCGATTGAACAGCCATTGGTTTGGTCAATTGAGGGACCTATTGGGCGAGACAGTTCATGGGTTAGGAAGGTAAGAGATCCACTTCCCTCGCGGACCCTGATCCCGGGCAAATACAAAGTCGCGTTGCACCTCCCTGATCGGATCATTGAAAAGGAGGTTTCGGTACCCAAGGGACCGCGAACGCTGATCAACTTCAATCTCGATGCGGCGCAGCTTTCTTTGGCAGCCGTGCTCAATCGCGGTGGAAAGTTCGTGCAGGACGCAAGCTTTCAGGTCAAATCAGCCGATGGCAATAGCCCAACGGTCTACTGGGATGGCATAGCACCACGACAGCCGCTCATTCTGCCGGCTGGCGATTATCAGATCACCACCAGTACCGGTCATGTCTCAGTAACGGATCAGATCAAACTCGCCGCCGGCCAACAGTTAAACCATGATGCTGTCTTGAACGCAGGCAATCTGGAGCTTGTACTTGAAGGTCAACAAAAACCGGAAGCGAGCAAAACCGTCATAACAGTTGAAACTGATGCGCCGGACACCGCCACTGGTCGCCGTGTCGTCACGCGCTCTGTTCAAGCAGTACCGACATTCCTGCTACCTGCAGGTACGTACTATCTGTCTGCACGAAATGGTTCTGTAACCGCTAAAGATCAGGTCGCAGTTGCAGCCGGAGAAATCGTCAGACGGTCTTTGAAACTGCCGGCAATGAAGTTGAGGGTTCGCACAAAACTCGGCACCGGCAGGGCATTCGTTGAAGATGGAGCTGAGTACCGCATATGGCGCCTAAGCCGCCCTGATCTCCAGCCACTCATCAGCAAACTCCCCGATGCTCGCTTCGAGCTACCACGCGGACGGTACAGAATAGAAAGCCGGATCGGCCAGCAAAATGCCGTTATTGTGCGCGACTTCGAGGTTGATAAGACGGGTACCGGTGAACTGACACTTGTTCACGAGGCTGGGACTGTTCAGCTTGGCGTGAAGGCATCGCCGCCACCCAAAAAGATCTACTGGGAGGTCAGAGATCAGAACGAGCGGATTATCTGGCGCTCACTTGAAAATTCCGCATTGGTGACGCTGCAGAGCGGCAACTATGTGCTTTTGGCGGAGGTGGACAGTCAATTGAATCGAATACCGATGAAGATTGAGAGTGGTCGCCACCTGAATGTAGAACTCGGGCGCAATTAGAATTGGCTATTTGACGTGCAAGTGCCCAAGACTTTCTGGAAGATGCCACACCAAGGATCAGCATCGCGACGGCCATGACTAATCTCAATAAACTGACGCTATATTCGATGATAACCGCAGCAATATTGATGCTGTCAGCACCGCATGTTGCGACCACGTCCGCCCATGCGCAGTCAGCCCAATCACAAGACTCAACCCTGTTCCCGGCGCTCAATAATCCACTGTTTTCAACTCAGACATTCTTTAACCAACAGCAAGCACAGCCTGATCAGACAAAGCCCAGCGGAAGCGGCACCCTTCGACTATCAGCCCATCTCACCGATACCTCGCCGCCGCTCAGCCGCGGAGTCACTTGGCGCGTCTTTGCATCGAAGACACCGACCGGCAATACCAAGATCGTCAAGACATCCAATAGATCCGAGCCGCAGTTCAAACTCCCGTCCGGAACATTTGCCGTCAATGTAACCTTCGGATTGGCTCACCTCACTCAGACAATCCGGTTGAAGCCGGGAGACAACCTCAATCAGAAGTTCGTTATCAATGCGGGTGGGCTCAAAGTTCTGACGAAAATCGGCGACAACAATTTTCTTTCGGCAAATTCAATCCGTTTTGACTTGATGTCAGATGAACGAGACCAGTTTGGAAACCGCAAAACGATATTGAGCAACGTGCAGCCCGGAAAGATTACACGCCTCAATTCGGGCATCTACCAAATCGTATCACGAGCGGGCGATGCCAAT
>JBCDBQ010000175.1:0-12344 GCA_039183375.1 Pseudomonadota bacterium | reverse complement strand
ATATCGCCCCTGTACTATCGTTTGATAACTAGCATTATTTGCATATTATATCACACCATTGGTGTGAGGTAAGTTATGGCTGATCGTGTGACCGCAATGGAAGTCTTTGCCCGGGTGGCCGCCTTGGGGAGTTTGTCGGCCGCAGCCCGCGCGTTGCGGATGTCGCAGACAATGGCGACGAAACACGTTGCGTCTCTTGAAGAGCGCCTTGGCACAAAGTTGCTGCATCGAACCACGCGAAGAATGACCCTGACCGAAGCAGGGCAGAACTACCTTGATGCCGTCGAAGGGATCCTAGAATCGATTGCTGAGGCGGATGCTCAAGCGTCGCAAACAGCCACTGAAGTACGCGGGCGGTTGCGTCTCAATGTGCCGGTCTCGTTTGGGATACGCGAGGTCGCACCATTGGTTCCGAAAATCGTCGAGCAGTATCCAAAACTAGATATTGATCTTGGATTGAATGATCGGCAGGTCAATCTGATTGAGGAAGGTTGGGATCTAGCCATTCGTATCGGTGAGCTCCGAGACTCCAGCATGATTGCAAGACGGCTGGCGCCATGTTCGATGGTGATTTGTGCCTCACCAAACTACCTCAAGCAGTTTGGTGAACCGAAAGAGATTGCCGATCTCAAACAACATAACTGTCTCGGATACACATTGTCGGATCGCGTTGGGACGAACCGATGGCATTTTGGATCCGAAGGAACGAAGAGCGTGGCCATCTCTGGGAACATCCAGGCCAATAATGGGGATGTGCTCGTAAAGGCGGCCCTTGAAGGGCAAGGGATCGTCTATCAGCCAACTTTTCTGGTTCGCGAAGAACTAAACAATGGTTCCTTGATTGCGCTTGAGCTTGATCACGCAACGATGGAGTTGGACGGAATATTCGCCGTCTATCCGGCCGACCGCCGTCCACCGGCGAAACTCCGCGCGACGATAGATTTTTTCGTTGACGCGTTCTCTCCAGTGCCGCGCTGGGAGTTCTGCTGAGCAACCAAACCTCGAACACAATCGATAGATTTTTTCTATTACGATGGGAATCTGGTCCCGAATCCCCATTTAAAAGCCTCATGCGGTCTAACCAGAGGAAGAACGGGCGGTGCCGAACCTTCGCCAGCTCGAATATCTTGTCGCTGTTGCTGACACCCTGCATTTCCGCCGCGCTGCCGAGCGTGCGAATACAACCCAACCCAATGTGAGCGAGCAGCTTAAGGCGCTTGAGGAGCGGCTTGGAGCGAAGCTCGTTGAGCGCAGCCGTTCGCGCGTTCTGTTGACGCCGCTTGGCGTGCAGGTCGTCGATGTGGCACGACGGATGCTTCGGGATCTCTCCGAAATTCGAATGCTCGCAAGCTCTGGTGGACGTGAGTTGTCCGGTTTGCTGCGCTTGGGCCTGCCACCCACAATCGGCCCTTACCTGCTGCCCCATGTCATGCCTGAGCTACACAAGGCCTATCCTGAACTCAAGCTCTATGTCCGAGAGGATTTGCCAGAACAGTTGCCGCGCGCGCTGGAAGAAGGCAGCCTCGATGCCATAATAACATTGCTCCCGATCACCAAAGCGGATTTTGAGACGAAGCATCTCTTTCGCGAGCCGCTACATCTCACCGTAGCGCATGATCATCCGATTGCCGAGAAGGAATTCGTTACCAAAAGCGATCTCGAAGGTCAGGATATGCTCGCCCTCGGGCCCGGCCACCAGCTGCATGATCTGGTCGTCAGTCTGTGCGGTGAGTTTGGCGCAAACCTCCGTTTCGAGTTCGAGGGTACCAGTCTCGATACTCTGCGCGAGATGGTGATCATGGGGCTGGGCATCACGCTATTGCCCGGATTTTACGTGCGCCGCGAGATTGAGAGCGATCCGAACTTGCGTACCATTCCGATCGAGGGCCGGTCCATTCATCGTTCAGTCGGTATGGTATGGCGCCGCGCGAGTGCCCATGCAGATGACTACGCAAAGCTTGCCAACTTCTTTAGCCGGATCATTCAAGAGCACTTTTCAGCCATCGAGAGCCGGCCGTAGCTCGTTCTAACTTGTTGTATGGATGAACAGTTGAAGACCGTAATAGGCCGGTGCCAACAATAGCGCCGACCAGATAATCGATGACAAGGCACTCGCTGGAATAAAGACGGACCATGACATGTAAGAGGCGCCTGCGAGCATCGGAAGAATAGGGCGTAATGGTCCGAGTAACTTCGATGCGACAATGGCCCAGACGCCCCAACGATCGAATTGCTCTCTGGTTTTGGTCAAAAGTCCGGGATACTTCGTCAAAGGCCACATATCGGGAAGCTTGTCGCGAAGTCTGACGCCGATGGCGAAGGAGACAATATCACCCGCGAGTGCGCCGAGCGCTCCAGCGATGATGATTGTCACTAGTGGTCCATTGGCAGCGCCTTCCAAAGCGCCGACGGCCACGAAAATCACACTCGAGGGTACAAAGACCGAGGCAAAGATGATCGACTCGGCGAATGCCAGAATGAACATGATGACTTCGATGAGCTCATCATATTCGCGCATGAACGTGAGCAGTTGCTGCCAGATTTCATGCGTATCGATCTGCATTGTGGGCGTCCTTTTGAGTCCGGCCACTTCTCTGCTTGAGTCGTGGCTCAAATATAGGATGGTTAGTGGTATGGCCCGGAACCGGTGCAGCTAACTAGATCGTGTTGGCCGTGGGATCAAGCCATAAGAGAAGTCGCTTGCTTTGCTGGGTCTGGCCCCTGGAGTCTGCGTTGATCCGCGCGACCTGCTGTTTCGCACGATCGCTGATCTTCAATAAGAAAAAGTCAGATATCCATAATTATTGATAAGTCTTGGCGATCAATGCGGCGGCACATTCCAATTGGTCAAATGCGCAGTGGCACGCCAACTCTTCGGTATAGGCAATGACGCCTGCAAGCACCGAGGATAGAAATGACCCACGCGACGGCGAAATCATATCAAGCAGCAGTTGTGGCCGCTGAGAGAACTCAGAGTGGACAACAACCTCATCAGGTCGCATCGCCGGCCTTCGCCTCGGTGCACGGAGCGGCTCAGGCAGCCGTGGTCGTTGCCCGCAAATCTTGAGACAAAAACAACCAACCTTGAAAAGGAATGAAGGACATGTTTGACCTCGCGCGACTTGCTGAATTTGCTGGTGGTTTTCTGGGACAGAACGCCAGCGATGTCGACGCAGGTGCCATTCTGCAGCAACTCTCTGAGCAGGGTGTCGATCCAAGCCAGTTGCAAGATCTTGGCGCGGATGAGCTTTTGAATGTGCTGTCAGAAAATGGCATCGATCCATCGCAGTTGAGTACTGATCAATTGAGCGCACTGGCAGAAAATTTCGGTATCGCAGAGCATGTGCCTGAGTGGCTGAGCCATTTCACCGACCGCGCAGCATGACGCTGTCTGTCGGCAAGATATTCGACTGACTGAAGTGAGGTTTGAACATGTCCACACACGCGACAAAAGTGGAAGCTCTTGTGCTTGGCCGAAGTGTGCCAAGTCATAGGGTCCGAACGGATGCGAGCAAGTCGTCGACGCGCGGCATCCTCCGACAGGTGACTGCCGGTTACATCGACACCGCCATGGCTGCACGTCAGGCGCGCTGGAATGTACGCGGCCAAGACCCGGCAACCTGGCACGGAATATTCGAGGCCTGCCATATCGACTTGGACGCTCATGCCGATGCATTGGCGGAGCGTGTCGTCGATATTGGCTCCTTGCCACCGGGAACGGTTCAGGTCGTGACAACGACGACATCTTTGGTGCCGTTTCCGGCCGAGATGAGAGAGCAGGTTGATCTGGCCGAGGCACTAACGGTTCGTCTCGGGCAATTGGCAACGCTGACGCGTCGCGCGATTGCTCAGTTCGAGATATCCGGCGATCCAGTTACGATTAACCACCTGGCCAAAGCTTCGGCGACGGTTGAAAAGTACCTCTGGGTCATTGAGAGCCAGTCACGACCAAATTGACACTTTGAACGATGCCCTCCTCGAACTGCCCAACCGTGAAACACCGGCTGGGCATTTTTTGTGCTTTCTTGCCGACTATGGTCGCGACATCCGTAGCGGAGTGATGTCGGCTAAGCCAAATGGCTGCAAGTTGAACCGAATGACTTGACTGTACTGGCCGAACGTTGAGAAAAAGCGGCTCGGTTCCAGGCCTTAGTGGGTTGCCAGAAGAAGGAGGGCAGATTGGTTCGACCTGGTTACTTGACGCAGCTGATGGAGCGCAGGCAGGCTGTCAGCGATTTCATAGAGAGCCCGCGGGTTGTCTACTTCATAACGGCCTTGATCGTCATAAACGCCGTGCTGTTAGGTCTTGAGACGGATCGCGGGGTCGTGGCTGTGGCCGGTGACCTTCTGCACATCCTGGACAGGATCATTCTGCTCGTTTTCACGGCAGAGCTGCTTATCAAGCTCTATGCCTACCGATGGGATTTCTTTCGCTCCGGCTGGAACGTTTTTGACTTTTTCATTGTTGCGCTGGCTTGGGTGCCAGCTGCCGGGCCGTTGTCCGTGCTGCGCGCGTTGCGTATTCTTCGGGTGTTGCGCCTGATTTCGGTCGTGCCGCAGATGCGCCGTGTCATTGCCGCGATAGGTCATTCGATTCCTGGAATGTTGTCGGTCATCGGCGTGCTGTCGCTTGTTTTCTATGTGTCGGCCGTGTTGGCCACAAGCTTGTTCGGTCAACATTCTGACCCGAGGATGCAAGAGTGGTTCGGTACGATCGGAGCATCCGCCTATTCGCTGTTCCAAATCATGACGCTCGAGAGTTGGTCAATGGGTATTGCGCGCCCGACGATGCAGCTCTTCCCTTATGCATGGGCATTCTTCGTACCGTTCATCATCGTGACCAGCTTTGCCGTTCTGAACCTTTTCATCGGTATTATCGTGGATGCAATGCAGACCGCACATCGTGATGAGGAAGAGGAGGAGCAGGCGAGCCGGGATGCTGAACATGCACGTTCAGCGGCTGTCGACGTCGAGGAGTTAAAGTCTCAACTGAAAGACATCGATCGCAAGCTGGAAAATGTTATCGAGGCGGTCTCGAAGCAGCAAAAGGGGACTTGAAGCGCTAGATCAGAGTCGCCGGAGGACGCTCCCGGCTACGCAACGCAAATTTACGCTCAAGGCTGGCCAATGTATTGGAAGCCTTGAGCGCATTTTGCTTCATGATCAAAGAAGTAAAGTGACTATAGAAAAGGCCGCGCGAAGGGGGGAGGGCGATCGCGCGGCCTTCAGACAAACGCTAAGGCAGCAGCGGTTACGCTGATGCTCCAGCGGTCTGACCTGTGGTTGATGTCGTCCGAGTGGCAGTCTCGGTTTCCTCGACTGGGATGATGAATGAGCAGACTGCATAGATTGCCGCATGAATAGCGAACGTTGCAAAGAACGCCACGCTGGCAGAGACGAGCGGCTCTAGCGTGTAGGCGAGGTAGAACAAGGAACCTGCAAAAGCACCGGTCAGAAGCAAAGCTGACACGGCAGCAACGATAGCATTTGCAAACCAAGCCGGGGTCGATGGCGATCGCATTGTACGGCGCAAAATAGCAAAAAAGGACAGTGCGCCGACAGCGCAGCTCAAGGCTATGAGCAACTGGGTCATATTCTCCATTGGCGTATCTCCCATTGTTGACTTTAGTAGCCCGAGTAGCGACCGACGGTTTCGGCGTCTTCACCGCAGGGCATGTTCGATCCGTCTAATGTGTAAGGTGTTCGATGCTACGGCCAATCGGAAGCGCTGAGGTGTTTGATCAGTTTTACTGATCAGGCTGGTTTGAGCGCTTTAATCCCGGGAATTGGCAGCGTTCCTGGTTACGTTTGATAGGGTGCGGGTGGTCAGCCTATGGTCACAAAACCATGCCATTCAATCGCCAATCCGGCTGTAGCCGATCTCCACGGAGGAAAGACGTATGACCGTTAACCGTCGCCTTGTTCTCAAAGCTGGTCTCGCCATGGGAGCATTACTGCCAACGCAGACAGCCTGGGCTGAGCGGCAGAGCAGCTCCTTGTTGATGGGGCGGGTAAGCGGGCTGAATGAGGACATCCCGATTGTCGGTTTGGGCAGTTGGATCACCTTCAATGTCGGCAACGATACTCAGTTACTTGATGAATCGACCAAGGTCATTGCGGCGTTTCTCGAGGGCGGTGGACGGATGATCGACAGCTCCCCAATGTATGGCTCGTCACAGCAGACGATTGGCTATGCATTGCGCAAACTGAATCAGCATCAAACTGTGTTCTCGGCTGATAAGGTTTGGACATCCTCACAGTCCAACGGTCCAATTCAGATGGAGCAGACGCGGCGCAATTGGGGTGTCGAACGATTTGATCTGATGCAGGTCCACAACCTGGTCAATTGGGAAGGGCACCTGGATACGCTTGGCGCAATGAAAGCGGACGGCAAGATACGTTCGATTGGCATAACAACATCGCATGGTTCGCGGCATCAGATGTTAGAGAAAATCATGGCTTCGCGGCCAATCGATTTTGTGCAGCTGACCTACAATGTTGTCGATCGAGATGTTGAGCAGCGGCTTCTGCCACTGGCACGGGAAAGGGGCATCGGAGTGATTGTGAACCGACCCTACCGCCGAGGCGCGTTGCTCCAGCGCTTTGAAAAGCAGCCCTTGCCGAGTTGGGTGGCGGAGACGGGAGCCAAGAACTGGGCTCAATTCCTGCTCAAGTTTGTTATTTCACATCCCGCCGTCACGTGTGCCATCCCGGCGACGACGCGCGTGGATCACGTTCGTGAAAATCTGGCCGCTGCGCAGGGTGAACTCCCGGATGCAGGTATGCGAAAGCGCATGCTGGACTACATCGGAACGCTTTGATGTTTCGGTCAAACTACGCGATCGGAGATTTTCTACTGTTCTCCGAACGGGTCTATGATCGAATGTTTGAACTTCACAATTCTTATGTTTGGCCCTTGCACTTTGTGGCAATGGCCATTGGTCTGTTCTTGCTGGTGGTTGCTGTTCGTCCGCGGCCACGCTTTGTTCGTATCGCGTTTGCGTTGCTGACTGTCATCTGGCTGTTCGTCGCTGCAGTATTTGTCTACGGGCGTTACGCGGCCATCAATTGGGCGGCGATCTATCTGTTACCACTCTTCGTCGCGATGGCGGCCGTGCTCCTGTTCTGGGCGGTGCGATCGAAAGTGCCTGAGCTTGAGCAAAAAACTGGCCTGGCATTACTGATAGCGGTTGGGGTGTTGGCCTTCTCAATCGTCGGTTACCCCCTGCTGGGCCTGATCACCGGAAAGTCGTGGAGCACTGCAGAGGTATTCGGCATATCTCCCGACCCGACTGTCGTTGCGACGCTCGCGTTTGTTTCGTTGGTCAGAGTTTCACGTGCTTTGCTACCCATGCTTCTTGCGACTGTGTGGACAGCCATCACGGCTCTCACGCTCTATGCACTGGACAGGAGTGACTTCTTTGTTGCGCCACTTGCAGCGTTTCTGTGTATCGCTGCCTATGTCATTGAAACACGACAACGGCGTTCCAGCGGCACTAGGGCGTGAGGTCTCGCATGGCCTTGGCTTTGGCGAGCTGAAGACGTCCGGATGATCGGTTGTCATCGCGGTTGTAGATATCAGAGCGAAAAACGACCTGACCATCATCTTCGATCCAGGCCGTCAGGTAGACGAGGTGGACCGGTACGGCGCGAGCCAGGCGGAAGTTGAGGCTTTTGCTTCGTTTCTCGCGCAAGTCGGCAGCGTCTGTTCGATCGAGCAAGCGTTCGATCGCGTTCGGCTTCAGGCCCGGCTCACCCTGGCCGAGCCAAGAAACAAGAGACATCACGTCGTGTACCCGTATGCAACCAGCGCTGAAGGCCCGGTAGCGTTGCTTGAAGAGATGCTTCATCGGGGTGTCGTGTAGATAGATGATGTCCTTGTTTGGCATATTGATGCGAACGAGCCCAAGGGCGTTCCATGGGCCAGGGTCTTGGCGAAACTTCAACTTGTGTGCGGAAGCACGGTTCCAGGAAATGTCATCTGGTGAAATGCGTGGCCCACCGAACGAGCCTGCTGAGACGCGAAAGTGTTGTTTCTCAATGAAGCCAGGATCTTTCCGCGCGCGAGGAATGAGATCGCGCTTTGCGATGCTGTAGGGGACACGCCAAAAGGGGAAAAAATTGACCCCGCGGATGGTCGCCGTCAGGTCAGGCGTTTGCCGGTCGGCTCTACCGACAATCACCGTGTGGCGCCGTTCGACGTCACCCTTTGCAACGGCTTCGAGTTGGTAGCCGGGAACATTGACAAGCACGTAGCGCTCGGCTGTCGCCATTTTTAGTAGCTTTGCGAGCCTTTCACGATTTCTCTTTAATTGCTTGAGGCGGTCTTTTGCGGAGTAAGCCAACTGGCTTCTTGTCGATCGATCGAGCCGTCCTGTAACGCGCAAGCCGTGGCGATGCTGATAATTCTTCAACGCGGCGACAAGACCCTCATCAAAGTAGTCTTCGTCCTGGGCCCAGACATGACCGGAGTTGTCGAAATCTCCCGTAATGATCAACTGTTTTCGCACTAGAGTGATGGTGCGGTGACGACTGCCTGAGCGGAGAAAGCGGCCGCGCTTCAGACCCGGCCAGCCACCTTTTTTGACAAGGCGCTCATAGTCTTCGATGGCCTTATCAAAGCGCTTCAGCATCGCTTTGCTGACGAGCGGCACGCTGCTCGTGTTGAGGTCGCTATCATCGAGCCGCAAGACTTTCGACTTGCGCGCCGGCCTTGTCACTTCGTCTGCGTCGTCTTTGAAAATCGCGTCGTACCAGCGTTCATCGCCGCCGAGTGCACTTGAGACCGGCGTCAGGCTCGCTGCTAGTCCGCTAGCAGCCAGGAGCACCTGACGCCGGTTAACTCCGTTGGATCGACGGGGGCAGCGATCCGCCGGAGGATTTGGTTTCTTGGTCATGATCACTTCTGATTTTGTACCCTGAAGTGCCTCGTTAAGGCGAAGCACAGTTGGGTTCTGTGAAGTTGATTGGTCAGTGGTTCGCGTTTCGGGCAGGCGTTGCCAGCTTTTGAGCAGAACCTGGGTGGCCGGGGCACTGTTGCACCCCGACCTGAGGCTTGGCGTTAAGCTGTCGCTTTCTCAGTGCGATCTGCCGATTGACCGAGATTGACCATGGCGGCAGACATGCCCTCTCTCAGGCGACGGGCAATGTCGGGTGCCGTCCAGAGTTCACCGCAGCCGCGTGCTGAGATGACAAAAGCTGCTGCAAAGAGTGCAAGCTCACGCTTGATGGCGTTGAGGCTGCCGAGCAATCCTTTATCAATGCCGATTTTGCTCATCATGTAGATGAAGAGCACAGCGCAAGTTGCAGCGGCGGCATAGCGTGCTGGCCGACCACCCCAAAGTAGGACGAGTCCGATGGCCAACAGAATGAGGCCAGGCTCCATAAAGGTCTTGATGTTCGGCATGCCGGCAAATGCACCACCAACGATCAGTACGACCGCTGTTGATAGACGCAGAAGCACTCCGGCAACGTCCCAGCTGATGACTGACTTGGCTGCTTCGGGGCCGAAGATGCGAACGTCAAGCGAACGTATTCCGGAACCTAGTCCGAACAGAGCGAACATGATGCCCGACAAGGCCACATCACGAATTTGCACCAGTAGCGCAGGCGCCATGTATGTGTTCACACCTGGATTGATGCCATTCGTCGTTACAACTGGTAGCGACACAACGAATGTCCAAAGTAGGAATGCATAAATGAGAGCAACGGGACGTACCAAGAGACCGGCGAGAAGCATGAATCCGGTGACAAGTTCGAAGGCGGAAAGGGCGGTCAGGAAGGACCAAGGCGAAAGCATGCTGCCTGCGCCGAAGAGATAGCCCATGAAGAACTCATTGATGTAGCCAGTCGTCGATGTGTAACTGGCAACGATTGCATCACTGTTGGCTGGAGAGAGCAGTTTGGAGAGTTTGTTCCAACCACCGATCACGAACAGTGTGCCGACGCCGAGGCGGATGGCATAGGCGACTGCTGCAAGGTCTGACATGCTTGCAGCAATTTTGTCGCCGACATCACGGAAGCTGTTAATGCCGTTCCGCGCTAACATGCTGGGAAAGCGGTCCCAAAATGGCCGGATCGCACTTTCGGCTTGAGCGAGTATTTGTTTGGCTTTGGAAGATGGTCCGCCGGAATCACCTGAGTCACCATTAGTGGACCGGGCCTCGAGTGACGAGGCGATCCTTTGGAGATCGCCTTTTGCTTCGGTTGATTCAAGGGCGTTGCGTGTTGCGTGGTCCTTGGCCTTCTTTTCGAGCGAGGCCGATTGGCGTTTGGCACGTAAATCAGCGATCTTGGCGGTCATGGGTGTCAGCATACCTTGGGCGGCAGTGAGCAGACCTGCAGATGCTTGTTTCACCCGATCTGTTGTCTGCTGAACCAAGGCGGACTTGGGCTTGGACGCGTCGGGTTCGGCAGCTAAAACTTCTGGCCTTTCGGCATCCGTCTCTTCTGACCTGAATGACTGTGCGCGTTCCTCAGAAATCTCATCCAGGGCGGTGTTATCGAGGCCGGGTTGATCGCGATTGCAGGGCGCGGTCGCCGGGGCTTCCGGCTCATCCTCCGCGTCTCTGGGCGTGGACTTGGCTTGACGTTGTTCAGCCTCTGCGAGAATTGTCTCTGCTGCGGTGATCTCTAAGATCGGCGGGCGTCGTAGCCTACCAACTCTCACGATCGGTTCTTTGCTTTGCGGTACAGCTGTGATCTCAACCAGTGGTTCCTTGGATGATGGCTGGGGATCCACGACTTCTGGGACTGGCACGACCTTGTCGCCTTGAACTTCGACGGAGAGATCTTGCATGAGGGACTGGCTGGCTGGTGCCAGCACGCGTGACGCGTTTCGGCGGCGTCTGCTTTTGGATTTCGGCATGTTATTTTCTCGAACAATCTTGTTGGGGATGCGTGCCAGCACTCACACCGGCACTTTGTGTGTCTTGAAATATGTCGGTTCAGCCAACGCGCTTGGCCCGGTAGGCTTTCCACGTTGCCAATACTTTTGCTCCGACCCGGATCTTCTCGTAGAGCTCGATCACGTGAGCGTTGTGCATGCGGATGCAACCACGTGAAACGTTCTGACCGATTGTCCAGGGTGCGTCTGTGCCATGGATGCGGTAGAGCGTGCTGCCCAAGTACAGCGCCCGCGCACCCATGGGGTTGCGTGGGTGTCCGCCTGGAACAAACGCCGGCAGTTTAGGGTTGTCACGCCGCATCGATGCTGTTGGCGTCCAGGATGGTTTCACCTTCTTACGCGTGACATTGAGGGCGCCTTGCCAGCGTGCCTCCTTGCGCGGAATTGCGATGGGATAGCTGATAGCTCTGCCTCGTGAGATCACGTGGTAGAGGCGCCGATCTCCAAAGCTGACAACGATGTTGCCTTTGGCGTATTTGCGCGGGAAATGGACAACGACCTTATCCTCCAGCGAGTTGAGTTCTGGCATCGAGGACCAGAAGCTCTGCGCTTGTGCTGCAGGCGCAAGGACAAGCGTCATCGCAGCCGCGGCGAGGGCGCAGCGTAAATGGAATTTCATCAAAGTTCTCCTGATCGGCGCCCGCAAAAGCGGGACCGTTAGTGCTCAGATCTGACGAGTGAAGAGGGTGGTCCGCGCCTTCTCGTGCCGCACGATGCAATCAGGGCGTTACAAACGAGAAAACCGGATTTGAGCGTGGATCAGGAGCTAGTTTCTGAGGCGAGCCGAATAAGCGAAGACCTGCCAGAACGACGATCTCCGGGACGCCTGGCGCACACCGAATTCTGGATGGACGGGCTCAAGTATACCGCTTTCAGCGCGCGCCGGGCTGACTGTTGCCGGTCCGAGATCCGTCGTTTCAGATTTGTCGCTCGGTCTTGGGCGGGATGATACCGGAGCCTGAGACGCCGCACGGTGGCATTTGTGCTCAATTGGATCAGGGAGCTCAAATTTCTTGCATGGCGTGCTGTTAGCGTGGTGCACACCAGATTGTGCATCAATTTGGTCAAGCGCATGCTTGCCAGCTTGAGCTCCGACAGTTGCCGTCGCAAGCAAGCCCATAAATATGAGGCATCTAAGCAATATGTTTGCTGTTCGGCTCACGTCTGCAGCATCGCTTCCATCGCTGACTATCGGTCGATAGACATTAACCGAGATCTCGTTCACAGGCACCTCACAAGCCTGTCAGATTGGTTGAAGACTCGTAAACGTGGCGGCCGTGCCGAGCTACCTGTTGGCAAGGTTCACTGAGGTTGAAAGCCTAACGGCTTACATGGTCTGCAACGAGCTTCTCGATGACTTTTGCTGAGGAGACGACGCCGGGCAGGCCTGCGCCAGGGTGTGTGCCGGCCCCCACGAGATAGAGGTTCTTGATTCCCT
>JBCDBQ010000174.1:0-12353 GCA_039183375.1 Pseudomonadota bacterium | reverse complement strand
GGCCACAATCCATCAGGCAATGGCGCGGCAACCTGCTAGCACCTGATGAACCTCAATCCTCTTGGTTCCGACGATCGGCACCAGCGGCACCGCCTGACGAACTCGATCCGGGAACGCAGCCGCTGGCAAAAACACGGGCGCTGGGTGAGCTCAATCAGCCCCAACCTCAGCCCGACGCGCCAGCGCCAGAGGGGCAGTTCGTCGACTTTGTAGATCGCTTGAAGCGCCGCAATCAGGATCGCGACAGCAATGTCGTCGAAGATGCTGAAGCGATAACCGCCGAAAAGACATTGGAGCCAGCAACGGCTGGCAAACCGGACACTAAGACGAAGAAGAGAGCCACGGGTCTCTTCCAACTTGGCTGGGGTGCAAGGCGAAAGCCTACTGCCGCGACTGCTGCACCTGCCGAGGCGGTCAGTGCCTCCGTTTCCGAGGAACAGCTGCCGGTCGTGGTGCCGCAACGCCCGCCACCGCGTGTCCTTAGAAAAACCAGTCCGCGTCCGATCCGGGGTCTGTCACGACCTCGGTGGAGGCCTCTACTCGTCAAGCTGATCATTGGGTTCGGCATTGCGGCCGGTGTTGTGGCTCTGCAAGATCGTATGCCGCAGTTCGCGACACGTACGAGTGGAACGATATCCAGCAGTTCGCAAGCAAACGTTGAAAAGCCAGCCGCGACCAAGAAGGCAACCGCACCAGCGGCTCAAGCCCAAAAGCCGCAGCCCCTCATCGATCGCTTCCAGGCACACGATGCGAAGATCACCAACCTGGCCTATGCGGATGACGGTCGCCTCCTGGTTACAACTGGTGCTGACGGTCTCCTCAAGGTTTGGAATGCCAACAGCAGGACGAGCGAGCGGGTATTGGAGCTCGACGACGGCCCGGCGACAGCACTCGCAACCTATCGCCACTTTGCTCTCACGGGGCATCCGGAAGGCGTTGTGGTGACCTGGGATCTAAGGACCGGTTTCAAGCTGAAAACGTATCAGCGCAATAAAGCTGAGATCACTGCGGTTGCTTTCGCCGGCAGTGAGAGCCGCTTTTGGGTTGCCAGCCGGGACTGGACGATGGCGCTCTGGGAAGCGCGTACGCCGTCCGCGCCATTGCATGTTCTGAAGGGACATGATCGCCCGGTGTTGGCCCTCGCATACAACGACGCCAGTGGCCTCCTCATGTCAGGTAGTGCTGACAGGCGCGCCAAGATCTGGCGAACAGCTGACTACAAGCTCCTGAGGACGTACTCAAAGTCCAGAGATTTCATCAGCGCTGTCACGTTGTCTGCAAGCGGTAATCGGCTCGCGAGCGGATCTCTCGACGGACGAATTCGCACAATGTCACCGCGCTCACGCCGATACCGGGAAATCCGCGCTCACTCTGGAACAATAACTGGGCTCAAATTCAATCCGAATGGTGCCACTCTCTTGTCGGCAAGCGCCGATGGGACCGTGAAGGTCTGGGGAGCAAAACGGCGGCGGCCGTTGGCAACTTATACTGCCGGTGGTCAAGGCGTAACCGCGTTGGCCGCTGCATCTGATGGCAGCCAATTCATGACGGGAAGCGCGCGAGGCGAAGTGCGCGTCTGGCGCGGATATCGCGCCCTGTCTAGATAGGGCGCGAGCCAGCAGCTAAGCGAACACAAAGAAAAAGCCGACGTAAACGCCGGCTTCCTTCCAATTCATGTATTGCGACCGCTATTCCTGCTAGCAGATGTCGCGACGTGAAATTTAGCTCTTCTGCAGTTTCGCGTCTGTCTTGCCTTGCAGCTTGAACTTGCCAGTCGCGACAAAACTGTCGATCTGTCCTGACAGTGTCGTGAACTCGACGCAGGAGTTGCCACAGCGCTTCTCAATCTCCGCGAGCTGTTCCTTAGCCAGCTTCACATTGCCTTGCTCCAGGAAGGCTTCGCCAAGATAAGCCCGGGCAACTGTGTAGTCCGGATTGATCTTCAAGGCCTTGCGATAATAGCCCATAGCTTCCGAGACGCGGCCGAGTTTGCGCGTCGTATACCCGATGTAGTTCAGGATACGCGGATCGTTTTGGTTCTTGGCTTTTTGGAACTGCGCAAGCGCCTCGTTGTACTTGCCGGACTGCGCCAGCCAGTAACCGGCCTGATAGATCTGGTCATCATTGAGCTGACCACTCTGATCTTTTTTGCACTCCGGCTTGTTCTTGTTTTTCTTCTTTCGACAATCGACTTTCGGCGCATCGCTGGATGAGCCCATCGCACCGGCGCCAGTTGAGAACACGGCTAACGGTGCCAACAGAGCACCACCGACGAAAAATGACATTGCAGTTGCTGCAACTAGGCTTCTGGGCATCATTGTCACTCTTTGCTAGTTGGGAAGATTCGTTCAACTCGACATTATATTAGTACAATCCACTATGTGTTGTTCGACACTTCGGATCAAAGGCATGTGAGGGCTTCCACCGGCAAACAGGTCGCACCCGGCGTCTTTCGAGCCCAAAACTGTGGCCAAAAACTGAATCTATGCCGGTATTTGCGGGTGCAACACAAAGTTCATGTGGTTTGGCGACATAAGCAGCAGCTTTCTGCCATCATTTGCCACAATTAGTGTTCATCGCTTGAAACGACTTACGACCCGGCGTTCTGGGTCAGATATCGAGGTTTTGGCGCGTTGCTCTAACAGGATCGAATAACGGTATGTTTGGTTGGCGACGAAGGAACGATGGGTTCGAGTGGCACAAGTATGTGCGCACCACGATAAAGCTGCGCCGCGAAGATAGAAAAAAGCGAATCGAAGACATCAAAGAGGCAGCTGCAGCCGGTGTGGTGGACGCGGGCAAGGCCAGCGCGACGGCCGGTCGATCACTGTTTCATAACGCGCTTGTGCTTTTAGGTGCAGCCTTTCGTGTGCTTGGCAGGGCGATTGCCCGGGTGCCAGGCGTTTTGATGCGATTGCTCCAAGGAGTAGCTTCTTTGCTGCATCCGGCAGGCAAGGGCGTGCTGGCGTTCGCAACAAGATTTGAGCCGACGTTAAGTCGGCCCGGCATTCCAGCATTACTGCTGCTGTTTGCCCTCGCGAGTTTTGCCTCTGGAATTGCACGTGCCATGTCAACCGGCTTGGACTGGGGAACGTTGCTGCTGATAGGCGTTGGCGCGGTTCTCGCGCTGATGGCATCGGCGCCAATGTTGTCAAAGTTTTCGACGCCCGCTTTGAACCTGCCGATACCGTCCCTGGCTGCGATTCCAGGCTTGAACTCACCTGCTCTACGAACGGGGTTCGTTGCGGCCTTTTTCCTGGCGATTGCAGGTGGTTTGGGATGGGCGTTGTGGCCTCAGATGACGGGTATCGCCAGTCAGATTTCGACGGCATCGCTGCCCACACTTAGCGAGCCCCCAATAGAGGGACGCGCCCGCGCCGTGACGGGTGATACACTCCTGGTCGCCGGACAGGTTGTGCGTCTATCTGGCATCGAAGCGCCAGAGCTCACTCAAGTGTGCCGCAATGCGCGTCGCAGGAGATGGCGTTGTGGGCGTAGTGCGCGTCAGGCGCTGTCCAAGCTTGTCGGCTCACGCAAAGTATCCTGCTCGGACCTCAGCGCAGACAGTAATGGTTTCAAGACGGGCACATGCCGGATTGGTGAGGATGACATTGCCATGCGATTGCTGCGGCGCGGGCATGCATTCTCAACAGCCAGTAGTTATGGCAGCTACAGCACCGAAGAAACTGCGGCGCGCACAGCCAAAGTCGGCATCTGGAGCGGGACGGCCCAATTGCCGGAAGAATTTCGCGAGGCGAGCTGGGCCTCCGCAAAGGCCAAAGCACCTGATGGTTGTCCGATCAAGGGACGGGTCACACGCAGTGGCAAAGTTTATCTGCTGCCCTGGTCACCGAGTTATCGCAGCCGCAAGATTCGCAAGAGTCGCGGAGAGCGCTGGTTCTGCTCGGAAAATGATGCACTGGCAGCGGGTTGGAAACCAGATCCAGCGAGTTGAGATAGTTTCCCGATCAGGAATCAGGTCGGAATTACAAATTTATTGTGGATGAGAATTTTCATCAATATGGCTTCGTTCTTCAACGATTCATCTGCTACAACGGTCCAAATGACATGTTCGCTGCTTGACGCCATGGGTGGTCCATCGTTTGGTATAGCAGGCAATAGTGATGGTCCTTGAGCGGATCAGTATGAGCAGGGAGAGAACTCATGCAGGACGTACCAAGCGGTTTGAAAACATTTCAAACATACATTGATGGCAAGTGGGTGGACTCAGCGTCAGGTAAGCGCCTGCTGACCTCAGATCCATACACGGGTGAGCCCTGGGCTGAAATTCCTGAGTGCGAAGCTGCCGACGTCAACAATGCTGTCGAGGCCGCGTACCGCGCTTATGATAGCGGTCCCTGGGCGCGTATGACTCAAACCGCGCGTGGCCGGGCATTGCGTAAAATCGCCGACCTGATTGAAAAGAACGCCGATTATCTGGCGGAGATCGAAGTTCGCGACAACGGTAAGCTCATCTCCGAGATGAGTGCGCAGCTGAAGTACCTCCCGGAATGGTACTACTATTACGGCGGCTTGGCCGATAAGATTCAGGGCAGCGTTGTACCCGTCGATAAACCGGACCACTTCACGTACATACTCCGAGAGCCAATTGGTGTCTGCGGGATGATTATTCCGTGGAACTCACCACTTCTGCTGACAGGGTGGAAGCTTGCTCCGGCGTTGGCAGCCGGTTGTACGGCGGTGATCAAACCATCAGAGTACACATCCGCCTCGCTGTTAGAATTCATGCGTCTTGTCATTGAGGAGGCCGATCTTCCACCGGGCGTCGTCAATGTCGTGACAGGTTACGGTCAGGCTGCCGGCGAACCACTCGTTACACATCCAAAGGTCAGCAAGATTGCGTTCACAGGTGGTTCGTTGACCGGTTCACGAGTGGCATCACTGGCGGGGCAGACCTTCAAGAAGGTCTCATTGGAGTTGGGCGGCAAATCACCGAACATCGTGTTTGATGACTGCATCATGGATGATGCCGTGAGTGGTGCGATCTCCGGTATCTTCGCGGCCACCGGTCAGACCTGCATCGCGGGTTCGCGCCTGCTGGTACAGGAAAACATCCACGATGAGTTCGTCGAGAAGCTAGTGGACATGGCCAAGACGGCGAAGCTGGGCAATCCGATGAGTTTCGAAACCCAGGTTGGCCCGGTCACAACGCCTCCTCAGTACGAAAAGATTCTTGGCTACATCGATATCGCAAAAGGCGAAGGCGCAAACTGCGTGCTTGGAGGTGGTCCGGCTGGCCCCGACATGGGCGGCGGCAAGTACTTCGTACAGCCGACGGTCTTTACTGGCGTCGAAAACAAGATGCGCATTGCTCAGGAGGAAGTGTTCGGTCCTGTCCTGTCTGTCATCAAGTTCAAGGACGAGGACGACGCGGCAGCGATCGCGAATGACGTTATGTATGGCCTTGGTTCCGGCGTCTGGACGCAATCAATCAAACGCGCCACGACCATGGCACAGCGCATCCGCGCCGGCACGGTCTGGGTCAATACGTATCGCGCAGTCAGCTTTACGATGCCGTTCGGTGGCTACAAGAGCTCCGGAATTGGTCGTGAGAATGGGCAGGATGCGATCAATGAGTATCTTCAGACCAAGAGCGTATGGATCTCCAACGCACCAGGCGGCGGCAATCCATTCGTTATGAAAACCGCGGCAGACGAATAGCGCAGCCGATTTCATAGTGGTGGTGGCGGTCTTGGACTGGCACCGCCACTCACTATGTCGCGTGTGCAAGCACAGTGACGGCGATGCTCATCAGAACGCCATAGCCCTATCAGCTGTTGTTGCTGCCGATATGGTGCCGCAAGAAGTCGATCATTGTTCGAACGCGCGCCGGCACAAACCTCCTGCTCGGATACACAATCCAGGCTGCCGTGTCGAACCGTGTGGCCGTAACTTGATGCTTTGGGAAAACATCAATCAGACGACCTTGTGCTAGATCGTCCGCGACGAGCCAGTCGGCCAGCAGTGCCACGCCAAGACCCGCCCGTGCTGTATCTCGGAGAGCGACGGCGTTGGTTGTTGCGATGCGACCCTGCACCGGTACATCAGAGGCCCGTCCGCGCCCATCTCGAAACTGCCAACGCGTCCGGTAAGCCGGTAGGTCAAACAGCAGCGCTTCATGCTGACGAAGATCTTGCGGTTTGTGAGCAGGCGGTGCCGATCGCAGATAATCCGGACTGGCGCACACGCGATAGCTCGTCTCGCACAGTTTGGCGCAAATGACATCTCCCTGAACCTCAGGTCCGAGACGGATGGCCAGATCAACACCGTCACGAACGAGATCGACGTTCTCGTCGCTCAGAATCAATTCGAGCTTCAAGTCAGGGTGGGTTTCACGCAGCTCGGCTAAGAGTGGCACGATGCACACCTGGCCAAAAGCTGTAGATGTTGTCAGTCTGAGCGTGCCCGAGATCTTGGCTTCAAGCAGTTGCGCTTCGTCGCGAACGGATTCGAGCTCATCGACGATGTCCTGCATCCGCCCAAGAACATGACGACCTGCTTCCGTGAGCGATAGTCGCCGCGTGGTCCGTTGGAAGATTCGAACCTGGAAGTGTTCTTCAAGTTTGGCCACCGTCCGTGAGATAAGAGATGGATCAACCTCGCTCTCGCGTGCGGCAGCAGCGAAGCTGCCAAGTCGAGCGACATTGAGGAGGGTCTTAAGATCATTCAATTCCATTCATGCATAATAATCATGAGTAACATGAGAATGATACTGTTTCTGCAAGTATAAAGTCGTGTAATTTCTGCAGGGTCTTCCGCTGAAAGGTCGGAATGCCGAGAATATATCGGCCAAGTGCTATACTGGCCAAAAGCATGAACAAGGATGATCATTGATGGCTGAACTAAAGGATAAAGTAGCGCTCATTACGGGAGCCAGCCGCGGTATCGGAGCCGCTGCTGCTCGTTCGTCTGCTGCAGCCGGGGCGAAAGTCGTGCTCGCAGCGCGCTCAACGGAGCAAATCGAAGCTGTTGCAGCAGAGATCCGTGGCGGCGGCGAAGAGGCGCTTGCTGTCGCCTGCGATGTATCAAACTACTCAGACGTTAAGGCGATGATCGATCAAACGCTCGCGTTCGGTGGGCGGCTTGATATCCTTGTCAACAATGCCGGTGTGATTGATCCTATTTCGCGCCTGGCCGACTCTGATCCTGAAGCGTGGGCCAAGGCTGCCGACATCAACTACAAGGGCGTATACTTCGGGTTGCGCGCGGCCATCCCGGTGATGGAACATCAGGGTGGCGGAGTCATCGTCAACATCAGTTCCGGTGCCGCAACCGGTGCGCTCGAAGGTTGGAGCCACTATTGCTCAAGTAAAGCTGCTGCACTCTCGCTGACGAAATGCGCCCATGCGGAAGTCGCAGACAAGGGGGTTCGTGTTGTTGGTCTCAGTCCAGGGACCGTTGCGACCGACATGCAGGTCGCCATCAAATCATCAGGGCTCAATCCCGTCAGCACTTTGGAGTGGAGCGACCACATCCCGCCAGATTGGGTCGCCCAGGCGATCGTCTGGCTGAGTAGTGATGCAGCCTCTGACTTTGCCGGTGAAGATTTTAGTCTGAGAGATCCAGATAACCGCCGGCGAGTTGGTCTGCCGACAGGTTAGTACTGCAAACCAGCCATCACCAAGTGACAAGGCCCGCAGTTAAGCGGGCCTTATCGTATTTCACCAGTTTTTGGGACGATGGCCTAGATCAGAAAACCACGACCGAACGGATCGACTTGCCTTCGTGCATGAGATCGAAAGCTGTATTGATCTCTTCCAGTGGCATGGTGTGTGTGATCATCGGGTCGATCTGAATCTTGCCGTCCATGTACCAGTCGACGATCTGCGGAACATCCGTCCGTCCGCGTGCGCCACCAAACGCGGTACCGCGCCATGAGCGTCCGGTCACCAACTGGAACGGCCGTGTTTTGATCTCTTGGCCAGCTCCGGCAACACCGATGATGATACTTTCACCCCAGCCCTTGTGGGCGCACTCAAGAGCAACCCGCATGACTTCGACATTGCCAATACATTCGAATGAGTAATCTGCACCGCCGCCTGTCAGTTCCACCAGATGAGCAACAAGGTCGCCGTCAACTTCCTTTGGGTTGACGAAGTGCGTCATGCCAAACTTCTCGCCCCATTCCTTCTTGCTGTCGTTCATGTCGACACCAACGATCATGTTGGCACCAACCAGCTTCAGACCCTGAAGCACATTGAGGCCGATGCCGCCCAGACCGAACACGACACAATTGGAACCAGGCTCAACCTTGGCTGTGTTCATCACCGCACCGATGCCGGTGGTCACACCGCAACCAATGTAGCAAATCTTGTCGAACGGAGCGTCTTCGCGGACTTTCGCCAACGCAATCTCAGGGACAACAGTGTGATTGGAGAAGGTCGAAGTGCCCATGTAGTGGTAGACTGGCTTGCCCTCAAACGAAAAACGACTGGAGCCGTTTGGCATCAAGCCCTGGCCCTGCGTGACGCGAATTGCCTGGCATAGATTGGTCTTGGGATTGAGGCAGTAGTCGCACTCACGGCACTCCGGTGTGTAAAGCGGAATAACGTGGTCACCCTTCTTCAGGGTTTTGACGCCAGGGCCGACATCAACGACGACGCCGGCACCTTCATGGCCGAGTATCGCTGGGAAGATTCCTTCCGGGTCTGCACCAGACAGCGTGAACTCGTCGGTATGGCAGATGCCGGTCGCCTTGACTTCGATCAGAACTTCGCCTTCTTGCGGACCTTCCAGATCCACCTCGACGATTTGCAATGGCTTGCCGCTTTCAAAGGCGACAGCTGCCTTGGTTTTCATGGTGTTACTCCGTAGTGTTTTTTGCAGTTGATTTGTTTTTTGCCGGAGTATGCCAGCCATTGGCCGGAAGAGAAAGCAATTCAATCAGTTTGATCGACGGCCAATAAGACGCCTGCTGTGTAAACAAAGAGAGCGCACAGTGAACCACTGTGCGCTCTCGTGTCGTGCCCCTGCCGGTAGGCTCCTGAGAAGTGCCGACCGGGCTGCCGACAAGCTGATTATCTTCTAAAACCCTGGAACGCGACCAAGGCACTACCCTTGAAGTTTGCGGTCGTGTTGTAGCGAACGATGATTCGCTGAACGAAGCGGCCATATCCGTCACGAGCGAGGACAAACTTGCTCGTGGTGACCCCGTCGTTGACCTTGTCGTAGAACGGAAACTCCTGCTCGCTGCCATTGCCGAAGATCACACGTATGCCCTTGAAGCGCACATCGTGCTTTTCGACGCGAATGCGAAAGGCCTCAAGGCGACCTTTGCTGCGGCCAACCTCGATCGTTTCAGTCTTCGACTTGAAACGTGGCGGACGGGTGAATGCCAGATCGATCCATTCGCCGTTGCTTGCAGCTGGACGTCGTGAGCGTTGCCGCGATTCTTGGTCCAGCATGGCATAGACGCGGATCTTCGCTGGTCGCGTTGTGAGTGCGGTCGCTTTGATTCGAATGCTGTGCAGCTTTCCTGTTCGCCTCAACGCAATCTTCGGGGAGACGCTGTTGCCGTTGAGTTGACGCAGGACCTGAATTCGATCGGTCTCGCCGTTCGTATAGACTGCGGAGATGGTTCCAATTCCGACGTCACGACGGCCAGCACGAAGCGCAAGGCTCGTAATCGGACCAAGTCCTCTATTGACCGTCAATTCCAATGAAGGTTTGCCCAGGACGACGTCGAGCGTGCCAAGGAGGATGTGATTGCGCGGCGCACCTCCGCGGTCGAGTTCCGGCGCTGGACCGAAGCGATTTCCGTCCTCACGAGCGTCCTTGCGTTCGTTGGGTGGCCGCCGTTCATCACGGCGCGAAGCGTCATCTTCAAAGGCAGCGTTCAGTGTGAAACGCGCGATGTCGCGCGACTGTGACGGGCGCGTCGCAATCACCACTTGGCTGACACGGCGTGCACCTCTGTCAAACGTGAGCCTTGGTGTTCGCTTGCCCTCATCAATCCAACGATTGAGATTGTATCTTTTGACGTCACCATTCGCGAACGTAACGGTGATGGATCTGACGAAGACATCTCTAAGCGCCACCCCGATCTGCAGCGAACGCATGGGATAGGAGTATCGTGGAACGTCAATCGTCGCGCGACCGTCCCTCAGGTCTGCAGTTACAGACTTCCGATATTCACCATCGTCTCCATCTCGCGAAGAGATTGGGATGATGCCGCTCACCGAGACGATAGCTCGCTTCTTGGATAGACGGCGCAGTGTACGGTAGGTCGCTTCAATCTTGGCAATTCGACGTTGGCGTGAGCCAAATCTTAGCGTGTAATCAGGTCCACCCGGTTTCAGGACGCGGTCCGGCTCGACATCGCGCGACTGGCCATTGCGAAACGTAACTGTAAGGGAGTTTAGTCTGATCGTGCCGCGCTCCACACCAATGCTGATACCCTGGTAGGCGTCGCGGTTTATCTCGATCTCGAACGTGTCGGTGTCACGCTTGAAGTTCGCGATTTCCTCACCGAGCAATGTGATTGTCTGGCCGAATGCAGAACCAGGCATCAATGCAAAAGCGATGAGTGCACCGCAAGCCGCCAAGATGGCTCTCACGATTGAACCCTCCCCATTGAAGTAGTCAGCTCAAAGCTGAGATCGCGGCTGGCAAGCGCGCCGTGTCGCGGCTGCCAGAATCCCAAAACATGGTGACTTGTATTGTAGCCAGATCGAGTAGAACTTTTTCGTGACGACTGTGCGGCAATTTCCTGCCGTTTCGTTCACATTCCTACCGACGCGAAATCCGGCCGCAACGGAAGTGCACAGCGACGGTAAGCAGATCGAGTGAAAAGTCGATGGCCTAGCAGATGACCTAGTACCTGGCCCAAAGCTGAAAAATCCCGGTACTGGAAACTCGATTGATGGTGCGTCCGGGGAAGCGAAGCCGGACACGATCAATGGGGCCACGTTGTGTTTGCGACAGTTCCAGCATGTCTGATTTTGAGAGCGGCAGTTCGACGGCTTCGGCACCCGCATCACTGACTTGCAACGCCATCCGGGTCGGACGAGGTAGCCGGCCTATTCTCACGATGCGCAGTTGGGAAAACCCACCGCGGTTCCTTGCCACCGGCATTTGCCCGTCGAAACTCTTTATCACGCGTCCTGATTGGGCTGCGAGCAACAGCCAGCCATTAGTCTCGTTCTTGGCAGTTTCCGCAGGTAGCAACGCGTCTACAATAGGCTCAGCTAGTACTTCGACCCGCGCAACACCCTTACCTGGCTGCGAAGCTTCGGGATGAACTGTAACTTTCACAATTGCCAGCTTGGAATCGATAGTAATCCATCGGCTGTGTGTGTTCCGCTGTAGGACGACGTCGAAAGGCTCCGTGTGACGTGTGCCGCCGTCATAATGGACGACGACTTTGTCGACGCGCAGGTTCTGCGCCGCCAAGTGTAAGCGAATGCGCTCAAATCGGTTGGGTCGTGATTGAATTTCGAAACTGATCGGGTCGCCTTGTTGCGAGACGCTCCCAGCAGCCAACAGGAGCTCTCCGCCTTTCGTTGCCGTGCCGAGCTCGATCTTTGGCGGCGGCTTTGGTTCTTCTCCTCTATCCACCTTCGGCCGCTGGCTCGGTAGGCCGACATCGGTCGAGGTCGCCGCAAGTCGATTGACTGGTGCTGTTGTGACGTCTTTGACGATCGGCTTTGCGGCCGGATTCGCTGATTCGCTAGCCTTCTTCGCTGGCATCACCTTCTGAGTAGTATCCGAAGGTTCACGACTTGGCTTTGCCGCTTCTTCAACTTCGCGAAGAGGTGCAGCGCTTTCTTTGTCTGTTACCTGGTTGGCCACTCGGCTGGTGGCCTGAACGTCGACAGGTTTGGCCTCTGGCTGTTGCGGCGCCTCTTTGGCTTCGGCGGTGACGGCTTCCCTTTGGGTCGGCTCAAGGGCCAAGTGCGCCAAGATCTCGACACCAACGGCACGCCGTCTTGGGGCGCTCACATCCGGTATGAGAATGATTTCGTCAACCAGTCGACCTTTCTGGCTTACTGCGAAGGCGCTCGAAACTTCACCGCTCCGCAGCCTGATACGCCGGCGGGCGTGATGTGTCTTGCCATCCTGAAAGCGCACCTTGATGCTTGAGAACGTCATCCGGCGTCCGCGGGTGCGCACTTTGATGCCCAAGACCCGCTGCGATGGGTTCTTGAGTTTGATACGGCGGATAAGGCCACGGAAGCGAATATTCTGCTTGGCGACAACCTCCCATTTTACAGGTTCGGCCGGGCTGTCATTCGCCGCCTGCTGGGCCATTGCCGGACTGAACGACAAATTTATTGCTGAGAGGAGCACCCCCGCCAGCACCAGTCTTATCCGGGATAACGTGAACACTGTTG
>JBCDBQ010000173.1:0-12381 GCA_039183375.1 Pseudomonadota bacterium | reverse complement strand
TGCGGGCCAAATGGCACAAGCACGAATGTACCCGGTTCAACCGGTCCTTCTTCGCCCAGCAGGTAGTCATAGCTCTGATCAAGTGCCACTGGCAGCACAACGGGCACGCGGTGCAGCGTGGCATTGGGATCCCCGGCAAGTTCCAGAAGTTTTGACAAAAGCTACTCGACATCTAACGAATCAATCCCCGGAACCTACCCCATTGATTGCGGCATCATAGAGATCAATCGTGGTTCAACACGGCTGACGCGGAGTCAATAGTAAGCCTTTATTAACCAATTCGGCCAGATCGTATGGTATTGATTCTGGTGTTCAAAGCTAAATCAGAGTGGGCACAATACCGCAAATGACGAGCCATGGTCTGACAGAGAGCAGTCCACTCGATCAGGTTGTCTCAGCCTGGCTGGATCATCTGACGATCGAACGCGGACACAGCGACAACACCTACCGCTCCTACGCTCGTGATGCCGAGCAGTTCCAGCTCCATATTGCAAGGGCCATTGGGCAAACCCCAGTGCTGCAGGATCTTGACCAGATCAACACACGCACCTTTCGCTCGTTCATGGCCGAGCGGCGAAATCAGGGCGCATCAAGCCGTTCGCTGGCGCGATCACTATCGGCGTTGCGATCATTCTTTCGCTGGCTGGAAGCAGAAGATCTTTTGCGCAATCGTGCCATTCTCCAGGTCACCATGCCAAAGGTGCCGCGATCACTGCCGCGCCCGCTTACCGAATTAAAAGCCAAAGACATCGTTGCAGCCCGCACGGAGACCGATCTGGACTGGGTGGCAGCGCGCGACAACGCTGTCCTCCTACTGCTCTACGGTGCAGGACTGCGCATTTCCGAAGCCCTCTCGATCCGTGTTCAGGATCGGCCAACAGAGCGCCGCAATACAATCCGGATTATCGGCAAAGGTAATAAGGAGAGATTGGTCCCGGTACTTCCAATCACAATCGACGCCATTGAAACATATCTGGAACTTTGCCCGTATCCGCTCGAGGCCGATGATCCAATGTTTGTCGGCGTAAAGGGTGGAACCTTATCACCACGGATCATACAGCTGGCCGTCGCCAAACTGCGCGAGAAACTCGGACTGCCGCACAACGCAACACCGCACACGTTGCGACACTCGTTTGCAACGCATTTGCTATCGGCCGGCGCTGACCTTCGCCAAATTCAAGAGCTGCTTGGCCACGCATCACTATCAACGACACAGTCCTACACCGAGGTTGAGCGTGAACGCCTGCTAGCCGTCTATGACGCTGCGCACCCGCGCGCCTGAAGTTTTCTAATCAGATATATCTCAAGCTAGACTTGCTTAATCGGTGCCTCATGCCAAGATTGATACAATTGGCATTGCAATGACGAGGCTCGGTAGACATGTCCAAAACTGCATTGATTGTCGGAACAGGCAGCGGTATCAGCGCCTCATTCGCGCGGCTGCTGTCACGCGAAGGCTACAAGCTCGCTCTCACAGCGCGCAACACAGATAAGCTATCAGAACTCGCCTCTGAGACCGGTGCAACGACACTATCTTGCGACGCAACTAAAATGGACGAGGTTGCAGCCGTATTTACAGAACTCGATCGCAGCTTCGGCAACCTCGACGTTGTGCTCTATAACCCAAGCCAGCGCGTCCCGGGCACAATTGTCGATCTTCCCCCGGCAGACGTCGCCCAGGCGATCAACATCTCTGCATTTGGTGGGTTTCTCGTCGCTCAAGAAGCCGCCAAACGGATGATCAAACAAGGCAACGGCAACATCCTATTCACCGGTGCATCAGCGAGCGTCAAAGGCTATGCCCGTTCAACCGCATTTGCCATGGGCAAGTTCGCACTTCGCGGCCTTGCGCAATCTCTTGCGCGTGAACTCGCACCGCAGAACATCCATGTCTCCCACTTTGTTATCGACGGCGGTGTGCGCAATCCGCAAAAGGGACGGCAGGAAAGTGCAGATGATCCGGTTGATAAGTACCTCGACCCGGATGCGATTGCTGAAACTTACCTCTCGGTCGTCAACCAGCCGAGGTCCGCCTGGACATGGGAAGTCGAGCTCCGACCCTGGGTCGAGAACTTCTAGCGACTGCAGGACGTACGGGGGACGGAATTAAAGATCCTGCTCCTTGGCAAGTTGTTCAAGCCTCGGCACCAGGTTCCGCTCGTTGAGGAATGGATGGATCTTCAGGGCAATCCGCAAAGACTTAAGCGCGCCGGACCAGTTTTTGGCGCGCATATTGATCAGGGTCATACCTGCCAAAGCCCCGAAATGGCGCGGCTCCAAGGCCAATGTGCGCTCGATATCGACGACTGATTCGGTATCGCGACCCATATAGAATAGTATCGTCGCCCGAAGGTTCCATGCTTCCGAGTACTTCGGCGCGATCTTCAACGCCTGGTCAATCAGTCCGATCGCTGCCTGGTTTTGACCCAGACGAAATGTGCGACGCGCCTGCCGCATGAGTAGATCAACATCGCCATCGCCGGACTGATGCCAAAGCGCCCAGATCTGCGCCGCCAGTTGCTTTGCGTCAGCTTCCATGGTCGACGCCCGCAATTTGGCAAAGAGATCGCTCAGTTTTTGACCATGCTGCTCGTGCCACTTGGGGCTGCCCTCCTGAATGACGGTTTGAGCGGACGGCATTCCTGCAAAGGACATCGAAAAGACAAGGCAGGACAAAACAATCACGATAACGCGCATGGCGAAGCTCCCGATTAGCGCTTCAGACTAACTTAGAACGGGACATTTATCGATGCAGTTCACAAACTCTGGACCAAGCTAGCTCTGTTGTCCACGAACGGCTTCGCGCCAGCCAATAACCAGTCCGCTCAACACAATGAGCGCAATTCCAATCCAGGTCACAAAGCTCGGGAAGTCACCAAACGCGATGAAACCAACAACCGTGGTTGCCACTATCTCAAAGTAGGCGAACGGTGCGAGCTGTGGTGCACTTGCGTATTCGTGCGCAAGAATAATGAGGTAATGGCCGATCGCGGCAAGCAGCCCCGTCAGCACCATCAGGATAAGCTCGAAGGCCGTTGGTTGCGACCAGAACCATGGTAGAGCCATTGTACTTGCTACGGTCCCGACAAGACCGGTCATCAGCAGTGTTACCAGCGTCGGGTCCGAGCCAGCCAGCTTTCGCGTCGCCAGAATATAGAAGGCATAGATCGTGCCCGCTGACAGGGCCCAAAGAGTTCCGACGGAAATCGTTGCAAACCCCGGCTGAATGACAACAAGCGCGCCGGCAAATCCAACCAGCACCGCGGTCCAGCGGTAAAACCCAACGCTATCGCCAAGCAAGATGGGTGCTAGCGCCGTCACGATAAATGGGAAAACGAAGACAACCGCCAGAGCATCTGCCAAAGGCAACGTTCGAATGGCCGAAAAGAAACAAAAGGTGGAACAAAGTAGAAAGGCACCGCGCAGGATCTGCAGTACCGGGCGCTGCAATCGGAATGTCGCGCCACCATGACGATAGAGTACGAGTGGAAGAAACAAGGCGAAGTGAAAGAAGTAACGACCCCATACGATCTGCATCGTGTTCATCGACGACGTCAGATGCTTGGCAATGCCATCCATGATCGGGACAATGGTCATCGCCAGGATGATCATCCCGATACCAAGCAACAGGCGGGACTTCTCGCTCGGTGACGGTTGAGCTCCTGCCGGCGTGACCTCAGTTCCACTCATTTCGATCTGCTAGCAAGTACAAACGACATGTCACGCGGCCTACATATGAATGGCGCGCTTATCAACCGCCAAGGCCGCCTCTTTAACCGCCTCTGTCAATGTTGGATGTGCATGGCATGTCCGGGCTAGGTCCTCGGCAGATCCACCGAACTCCATGATCACTGCCGCTTCCGCGATCAGTTCGCCAACGTGCGGACCAACCATGTGAACGCCAAGGACACGATCCGTTGCGGCGTCCGCCAGGACCTTCACAAAGCCATCAGTCGTGCGATTGACCTTGGCCCGGCCATTCGCCATGAACGGAAACTTGCCAACCGTGTAAGCAACACCTGCTTCCTTGAGCTCTTCCTCGGTTTGACCGACGGAAGCAACTTCCGGGCTGGTGTAGATAACATTCGGAATGACGCCGTAGTTCACATGGCCGGACTGGCCGGCCAATCGCTCAGCAACTGCGATGCCTTCATCCTCGGCCTTATGTGCCAGCATCGGCCCGACGATGACATCGCCGATCGCATAGATGCCCGGAACGGATGTCTGAAGATGTTCGTCAACTGCAATTCGTCGGCCATCCATCTGAACGCCCGCCTCCTCGAGACCAAGTCCCTCGGTGAACGGCACCCGGCCAATGCAGACCAACACAACATCTGCCTCAACCGTTTCAGCATCTCCACCTGCTGCCGGCTCAATCGAAACGGCATGACCGCCACCGGCGGGCGCCACACCCGTAACCTTCGAGCCCAGCTTAAAGGACATACCCTGCTTTTGCAGGACACGTTGAAATTGCTTCGCAACCTCACCATCCATGCCAGGCAAGATACGATCCAGGAATTCAACAACGAGAACTTCTGATCCAAGACGTCGCCATACGGAACCAAGCTCAAGCCCTATAACACCCGCCCCGATCACCAGCAGCTTCTTGGGTACAGTTTCCAGTTCCAGCGCCCCGGTAGAGGAAACGACCGTCTTTTCATCGATCTCAATACCCGGCAGACGCGCAATGTCGGAACCTGTCGCGATGACGATGTTCTTGGTCTCAAGAACCTGGGTCTCACCGGAATCAGATGTCACCTGGACCTGGCCAGCAGCGAGAACTTTGCCTGTGCCGTGGAACGGGTCGATCTTGTTCTTCTTGAGCAGAAACTCGACACCGTCAACGTTGCCCTTGATGCCCTCATTCTTGAAAGAGAGCATTTTGCCCAGATCAAGCGACGGCGCCACATTGATCCCCATATCAGCAAAACCATGGCCCGCTTCTTCGTAGAGCTCCGACGCGTGCAGCAACGCCTTCGATGGAATGCAACCGACATTCAGGCAGGTACCGCCATGAGTCGCCCGCTTTTCGACAACGGCCACTTTCATCCCAAGCTGAGCCGCACGAATTGCACAAACGTAGCCACCCGGCCCAGTGCCGATCACAACAAGATCATAGGACATGTTCTGTGAATTCCTCGTTGAAGTTCGCCCATCTGCCGAACAGACAACGTGGGCCTAACGCGTAAAGGTCTTATAATTCGAGAAGGAAGCGCTGCGGATCTTCAAGGCATTCCTTGACGCGAACCAGGAACGTCACGGCCTCTTTCCCGTCAACAATCCGATGGTCGTAGCTTAGCGCCAGATACATCATCGGCCGCGCTGCGATAGACCCATCTTTCAGAACCACCGGTCTCTGCTCAATGCGATGCATCCCCAGAATACCTGATTGAGGCGCATTCAGGATCGGCGTCGACAACATCGAACCATAAACACCACCGTTGGAGATCGTAAAAGTACCGCCCTGCATATCTTCAATGGCCAACTTGCCATCGCGTGCACGCTTGCCGAAATCGGTGATTGCCATTTCGATTTCAGCAAGGCTCATGCGATCGGCTTCGCGGATCACCGGAACGACAAGGCCCTTATCTGTGCCAACAGCAACACCAACATGGTAGTAGTTCTTGTAGATCAGGTCCTGGCCATCAATCTCTGCATTAACAGCCGGAATTTCGCGCAGCGCCTGGATACACGCCTTCACGAAAAAGCTCATAAAGCCAAGCTTCACACCGTGGCGTCGTTCAAAGAGTTCTTTGTATTCCGAGCGCAGCTCCATCACGGCCGACATATCAACGTCGTTGAATGTCGTCAGCATCGCTGCGGTGTTTTGTGCATCTTTCAAGCGACGCGCGATCGTCTGGCGCAGGCGGGTCATACGCACGCGCTCTTCACGGGCTGCATCATTCGGCACAGCCGGCGCGCGCATCTGCTGAGTGGGAACCGGTGCAGGCGCCAACGAAGCAGGCATCAAAGCAGCGCCGCCAGCTGACGCTGCCATAGCATCTTCCTTCAGCACCTGACCGCGCTTGCCTGAGCCGGCAACACCTGCCGGATCGACACCTTTTTCATCGAGGATCTTCCGCGCCGCCGGTGAAGGTGGCATGTCACCAGATGGTGCAGCGGCAGCTGGAGCAGCGGTTGCGGGAGCTGCAGCCGCGGGCGCAACTGGAGCGGCGGCGGCACCTTCGCCTTCATTGACTGATCCAAGGAGCGCGCCAACTTCCACCGTCGCACCTTCTTCAGCAGCAATAGCACCGAGTACGCCAGCGGACGGCGACGGCACCTCAACAGTCACCTTGTCAGTCTCGAGTTCACAGAGCGGCTCATCAACGGCCACGGCGTCACCTGGCTTCTTGTACCATTGACCAACCGTGGCCTCCGTCACGCTTTCACCGAGTGTCGGAACCCGAATTTCGATCGCCATTAGTAAAATCCCTTTCGCTCGGCCCGCTTGCGAGCCCGTCTAATTTTGAAAGCGCGTACTATTCTGCCAGAGCCTCTTCAACGAGGGTCTTTTGTTCGTAAATGTGCCTTGAGAGCTGACCTGTTGCCGTAGACGCGGCGGCGGCCCGGCCGACGTAGCGTGGTCGCTTGAACTTTGCATCGACGTGCTCAAGTACCCACTCAATGTTGGGATCGACAAACGTCCAGCATCCCATGTTGCGTGGCTCTTCCTGGCACCAGACAATCTCGGCTTGCGGGAAGCGACTGAGCTCATCAATCAGCGCGCGGGCTGGGAACGGATACAACTGCTCGACCCGCATCAGATACACATCATTCTGACCGGCTTCCTCACGCCCTTCCAGGAGATCATAGTATACCTTGCCGGAACAAAGCACGACCCGACGGATCTCATTGTCGGGTTTGAGGTCAATCGGTGTGCGGCTGCTGGGGTGATGTTCGACATCGGCATCATCCCATAGGAGGCGGTGGAATGTTGTATCGACGGTCATCTCGGACAAGCTCGAGACAACGCGCTTGTGACGCAACAGCGACTTCGGCGTAAACAGCACCAGCGGTTTGCGGAAGTTGCGGTGCAGCTGGCGTCGGAGAATGTGGAAGTAGTTGGCCGGTGTCGTGCAATTCGCAACCTGCCAGTTATCTTCAGCGCTCGACTGCAGGTAACGCTCAATCCTGGCCGATGAGTGCTCAGGTCCCTGGCCCTCGTAGCCATGTGGCAAGAGCAGAACCAGACCGCTCATCCGCAACCACTTACGCTCACCAGATGAGATAAACTGGTCAATGACGACCTGTGCGCCGTTGGCAAAGTCACCGAACTGGGCTTCCCAAAGCGTAATCGCATTCGGTTCCGCCAGCGTGTAACCATATTCAAAGCCGAGCACGGCCTCTTCAGACAGCATCGAGTTGATCACCTCGAAAGATGCCTGATCAGGTGCAACGGATTTCAGCGGTGTGTACTGCCTCTCGGATTCTTGATCCGTCAAAACAGCGTGGCGCTGGGAGAACGTTCCGCGTTCCACATCCTGGCCTGACAGCCGGACCGGGAACTTGTCGTTCATTAAGGTACCAAGTGCCAGATGCTCGGCCATACCCCAATCAATTCCATCACCTTCTTCGATCATCTGGCGGCGACGGTCGATCAGTCTCTTGACCGTGCGGTGGGGGTTAAAGTCATTCGGAAGGGTCGTAATCTGGCGTCCGACGTCACGCAAGGTTTCCAGCTCAACGCCGGTTTTGCCGCGCCGTGCTTCGTCTTCGGCGAACCCGATACCCGACCATTTTCCATCAAGCCAATCGGCTTTGTTTGGCTTGTAGCTATCGGAAGCGGTGAACTCGCTGTCCAGCATCGCGCGGAAATTCCCGCGCATTTCATCCGATTCTCCGCTTGTCATGACGCCTTCGTCGACAAGCTGTTTGGAATAGATGGTTGCGGTGGTCGGGTGCGACTTGATCTTCCGATACATGATCGGCTGAGTGAACATTGGCTCGTCACTCTCGTTGTGGCCGAACCGCCGATAGCAGAACATGTCGATGACAACCGGCTTACCGAACTTCTGCCGGAACTCCGTCGCGATCTTGGCCACATGCACCACGGCCTCAGGATCATCACCGTTGACATGGAAGATCGGCGCTTCGATCATCCGCGCCACGTCCGAGCAGTAAGGCGATGACCGTGAGAAGCGCGGGTTCGTCGTAAAACCGATCTGATTGTTGATTACGAAGTGAATGGATCCACCGGTCCGATGGCCTCTGAGGCCTGACAGTCCGAAGCATTCGGCAACAACACCCTGCCCGGCAAAGGCCGCATCGCCATGGATAAGCAGCGGCAGGACCTCGGTCCGCTCACTGTCACCGAGCTGATCCTGTTTGGCTCTTACTTTACCGAGAACCACCGGATCGACGATCTCCAAGTGGCTCGGATTGGCCGTCAGAGACAGGTGCACGTTGTTGCCGTCGAATGAGCGGTCCGAGGATGCACCGAGATGGTATTTGACGTCTCCGGAGCCCTCGACATCATCAGGCTTGAAGGAACCACCCTTGAATTCATTGAAGATTGCGCGGTGCGGCTTGCCCATGACGTTCGCCAGCACATTCAATCGACCGCGGTGGGCCATGCCCATCACGATCTCTTTCACCCCGAGCTGACCACCTCGCTTGATGATCTGTTCCAGTGCAGGAACCATCGACTCGCCGCCATCGAGACCAAACCGCTTGGTCCCGGTGTACTTCACGTCGCAGAACTTCTCGTAGGTCTCAGCTTCAATCAGCTTATTCAGAATCGCCTTCTTACCCTCAACGGTAAAGCTGACTTCTTTTTCTTCACCCTCAATACGTTCCTGGATCCACGCCTTTTGTGCAGGTGTCGTGATGTGCATGAATTCGACACCGATATGCTCGCAGTAAGTGCGCCTCAGGATGCGTAAAATCTGCCGGATCGTGGCCGTTTCCAATCCCAGGACATAATCGATAAAGATCGGCCGATCGTAGTCCGCTTCAGTAAACCCGTAAGTTTCGGGCAAAAGCTCATGATGGGCGCCGGGCTCGGTCAGACCAAGTGGATCAAGGCGGGCTGCCAGATGCCCCATGACCCGGTGAGAGCGGATCAACATCAGAGCGCGAATGGAGTCCTGGGTCGCACGCAGTGATGCGGCCATCGACAAATCAACGCCACCATGGGCTGCGCGGGCCTGGAGCTGGCCCTGAATGTACTGCTCCGCCTGGCTGTAATCGCCGGTTAGCGCCGCCAGCGTATCACTCGATCCATTCCCGTTCTGGAGCCGGTCAAGCGGCACACCCCAGGATGGCCCTTCGACTTCCGCCGCTGCCTGTCCCTGTTCCTCATGCAGACTCTCGAAGAACAATCGCCATTCATCGCTCACCGACCCGGGATTGCGTTGGTAGATGGCCTGCATCTCTTCGATGTAACCGGCATTGACGCCGTTCAGGAAGGACGTGAGTGAAAAGGACTCGTTGAGCGCTTGACGGGACATAGGCTTGTTGCCTCCGGTCGTGTTCAAATTGAGCTATCAGTTACGAAAACCATATTCCTCAGTAACGACCAATGGTCCATCTGACGAATATGTTCAACCCGCACAATTCACTGTTACAACGAAAAAAGCGCCCGTGAAGGCGCTTTGGTCTATGTCGCATGAACTTTGCCAGATTATTGGTCAAATCAGCCCTGCAAGACACCGGCTAGAGTGGTTCCAAGCGACGCCGGACTGTCAGCCACGGCGATTCCGGCGGAGCGCATAGCTTCGATCTTGTCATCAGCACCACCCTTACCGCCGGAGATAATTGCGCCCGCGTGCCCCATGCGTCGGCCTGGTGGCGCCGTTGTTCCGGCAATAAAACCTGCCATGGGCTTTTTGCGCCCTCGCGCCGCTTCGCGCTTAATGAATTCTGCTGCGTCCTCTTCAGCAGAACCGCCAATCTCACCAATCATTATGATGGATTGCGTTTCGTCATCTGCGAGGAACATTTCAAGCACATTGATGAAATCGAGCCCTTTGACAGGGTCTCCACCAATTCCGACAGCTGTCGACTGCCCGAGGTCCGCGTCAGTGGTTTGTTTCACTGCTTCGTAGGTCAACGTGCCTGAGCGCGAAACAATGCCGACATTGCCTTTACGGAAAATGTTACCCGGCATAATGCCGATCTTGCAGGCGTTAGGGGTCAAGACACCGGGACAGTTTGGCCCCAGCAATATCGAAGAGGACCCCGTCAAAGCCCGCTTGACCTTGATCATATCCATCACCGGAATGCCTTCGGTGATGCAGACAATCAAAGGGACTTCAGCGTCAATGGCCTCAAGAATCGCGTCACCGGCAAACGGCGGCGGCACATAGATCGAGGTCGCATCAGCACCTGTCTTTTCTTTCGCTTCCGCAACCGTATCGAAGATCGGCAGATTTGCGAGATCACTGGCCTCATGCTGGGTGCCACCCTTACCGGGTGTTACGCCACCGACCACCTTGGTGCCATAGGCAATCGCCTGTTGCGTGTGAAAGGTCCCCTGACTGCCTGTAAAGCCCTGGCAGATGACCTTGGTATTTGCATCGACGAGGATCGCCATGTTTCTAACTTCCCTGTCCCGAATTGCGCTGCCAGCCGGCCTTAGCCAACCTTCTTGACTTCATCAGTGATCTTTTTCGCGGCGTCGGCGAGGTTGTCAGCCGGCAGGATCGCCAGGCCAGACTGCTGCAAAATTTCCTTGCCGCGTTCGACATTCGTACCTTCAAGGCGCACAACCAGAGGTACCGTGACACCGAGTTCCTTGGATGCTGCGACGACGCCCTCAGCAATAATATCGCATCGCATAATGCCACCGAAGATATTGACCAGAATGCCTTTAACCGCAGGATCATTGAGAATGATCTCGAACGCCGCCTTGACCCGTTCCTTCGGCGCCGAGCCACCAACGTCCAGGAAGTTGGCCGGTTCGCAGCCATAGAGCTTGATGATATCGAGCGTTGCCATTGCCAGACCGGCGCCATTGACCAAGCACCCGATGTTGCCGTCGAGCTTGATAAACGCCAAATCGTGCTTCGAAGCCTCGATCTCCATCGGATCTTCTTCATCGAGATCGCGTAGCTCCAGGATCTCCGGATGGCGATACAGAGCATTGGAATCAAAGTCCATTTTGCCATCGAGGCAAGTCAGATCCCCATCCTTCGTCACAACCAAAGGGTTGATCTCAAGCAGGCTCATGTCCTTTTCGACGAACATCCGATAGAGATTGCCGATCAGGGCCACGCATTGCTTGACCTGACCACCTGAAAGTCCCAGCGCAGCAGCAATCTTGCGGCCATGAAATGGCTGGTAGCCGGATGCCGGATCAATTGACATCGTCATAATTTTTTCAGGAGTGTCATGGGCTACCTGCTCGATATCCATGCCGCCTTCGGTGGAGGCAATGAATGACACCCGGGAGGTCTCACGATCAACGAGAGCGGAAAGATAAAGCTCACGCTCAATCGAAGAACCGTCTTCAATATATAGGCGGTTCACAGGACGACCGGCTTCGCCAGTCTGTATCGTCACCAGCGTATTGCCCAACATCTGCTCAGCAAATGTGCGAACTTCTTCAATTGACTTGGCCAAGCGTACACCGCCGGCCTCACCCGCCTCTGGCTCTTTGAATTTGCCTTTACCGCGACCGCCGGCGTGGATTTGCGACTTCACAACCCAGACAGGTCCTGGCAGCTTCCCCGCTGCAGCAACAGCTTCGTCAACATTGAAGGCCGGAAAGCCGGTAGCGGTTGGAACGCCGTAGGCGCGATACAGCTCTTTCGCCTGATATTCGTGGATGTTCATTCAGAAGCTCTCCTATGTCGGCCAATCGACACAATGTTTCGGCGCTCTAACGTAGATAGACGTCCAGTACAAAGGTTTTTACCGGCTTTGTTGTGCTGTCACCTGTGCTCGCAGCCGACTCAACCATACGAAACTGGTGTTAAGCTGCTTACCGTTTGGCAATCGCCTCGATCTCGACGCGGGCACCGAGCGGAAGACCAGCAACCTGAATTGTTGATCGCGCCGGGAACGGCTCAACCATGTAGGTCGCGTAGACCTCATTCATGGCCGGAAAATCAGCCATATCAACGAGGAAGACGGTTGTTTTCACGATGTTACTGAAATCGTACCCGGCAGATGAAAGCACGGACTTGAGGTTCTCAAGGCATTGCTTGGTCTGTTCGCCAATGGTCCCTTCAAGCAGTGCACCCCTCGATGGATCAATGTGGATCTGGCCCGAAATGTAAAGTGTGCCGTCATCTTCGATCGCTAGGGAGTAAGGACCAAGCGCTTCAAGAGGCGCCGCGGTAATGGCACGTTTCGTCATCTTTGGGTTTCCGTTTCTGGGTCTCTTGAGAAATTAGAAAGGCGGCCTGAGCCGCCTTCACAACAGTTTAGGGGTCA
>JBCDBQ010000172.1:0-12392 GCA_039183375.1 Pseudomonadota bacterium | reverse complement strand
AGACGGAGGCTTGCCGTGCACAAATCCAAATCCCTTGGAAAGCTCATCGGGGATAATGTTGCGCAAAGAGACATCATTGCAAATCATGATCAGGCGTATTGCTCTAGCAGCCGTTTCTACGTCCGCTCCAAGTGGGACAGCATCTGTCACGACGGCAACTTCACCTTCAAAGTCAATGCCCCAGTCTTCGTCTGGCATAACAATGTCATCACGCGGCGCGAGCAGCGGATCCGAACAGCCTTGATACATCAACGGGTCCGTCCAAAATCGATCCGGCAACTCGGCTCCACGTGACTGCCGCAAGAGTTGTACATGATTGACATAGGCTGATCCATCCAGCCATTGGAAGGCTCGCGGTAGCGGACTAAGACAGTCGCGCTCGTGGAAGCGCTCTGCCGGAACCGAACCGATTTCAAGTCCGGCAGCAAGCGCTTCCAATTCGCGCCGGCATGCTTCCCAGCTATCCAGCGCCGCCTGCAGTGTTGGTGCAATCAATTCCGCTGAGGTGCATCGCGTTAGGTCTCGAGAGACAACAACCAACCGCCCGTCTCGTGGGCGCTTTTGTGAAGGTAAGGTTGCAAGTTTCATATGCCTGGCTCCCTCGCCTAGGTTTCATTCACCACCGGATTGCGCAGAACGCCAATGCCACTGATCTCAACTTCAACGGAATCACCGGCCTTCAGGTTGGGCGATGTGCCGTCGGTACCCATCCAGACCATGTCTCCCGGATGAAGCGTAATATACTGGCTGATTGTACTGATGTACCGCTCAATGCCAAACAGCATAGCGTTGGTGCGAAATTGCGAGTGAACGTCGCCATTGACCCTGACTGTTGTCTCGAGAGCGTCTAAGTCAGGAACGTCCGTTTCAATCCACGGCCCCATGGGTGCAAAGGTATCCGTATTCTTCGCACGCCACAGTGTTCGATCAGATTTCTGCCAGCTTCGTTCACTGACATCATTGCCAATTGTGTAACCCAAAACACAGGATAATGCCTGGTCTTCACTGAGGTACTTTGCAGTCTTGCCAATGACAACGGCGATCTCGCCCTCGTACTGAACCTGCTCGGTCGCGTCCTTGGGAATGACGATCGCCTCTCCATGCGGGATCAGCGCGTTGTTGGCTCGGTATCCAACATCAGGCTGGGTCGGCAGATTGGGTTCGATGCCTTGTTGCCTGGATATCTTGATCACATGTTCAGGATAGTTGAAGCCGACGGCATAGAAGGTCTTTGGCTCAAGCGGGATTTCGAACTTGACGTCATCCAGCGCGTATCGCTTGCCTGTTCTTTGATAGTCACCGAATGGCGTACCGCTGACACCTTCCACTTCATCACCTTCGACCAGCCCGTAGCTTGTCTCACCCGCAACGGTAAATCGCATCCATCTCACGCGCGCTTCTCCCCATACTAGTTTTTCCTATTGAGAAGCAGCCGACATGATGCTGCTGCACTAGTCAATCGACATTTCGTCGTCATCCGGCATCGAAATGCGCGTCCAAATGGAAGCCCGTTTGCTCACGGCCAATGTAACCACGACAGTTTGTCCGCAAGGTTGTCTCGCCGATCCGGAATGTCTTGACGATATGTGTGTGCCCGAACACCCAATCGCTGACCTGCGGATGCGCGACAATGAAATCCTGTAGATCTGACGCAAACCCCGGTGCCACAGGTGTTCGACGGAATCTGTCGATCATGCCCTGATAGCTTGGCGCATGATGGGTAACAACCACCACACTTTGTTGGACACGGGCTGTCAACTCACGCTTGAGGAATTCGAGAGACGCCTGATGGCGCGCAATCGCGTGCCTCGGTGTAAACCGACGCCCGCCCGCCGATATCACATGAAAGTCCGTCAGCCCTAAACCAACGTAGCGCTCAGAGCTGCTGTCACCGTTGTTCATATCGGTCCAAAGCGTAGCGCCAAGGAACGTGACGCCGTCAATCGTGGCAGCTTTGTTCTCAAGGTAGTAGACACCATCTCCGCCGAGATGCCGCTCGATCAGGGTCTGACTTTCATCAATATCGAGACCATACGGCTCATGATTCCCGCCAACATATAAAATGGTGTCAAAGTTCTTGCGCGCCTGCTCAAAGAACCGAAGCGTCGCCGAGCGCACACGCTGTTTGCGAGAGTCCTGGGTATCAGGCGACAGACAAGCAGCAGCCGTTATATCTCCAGCCAGGATCAGGACCTCCCCACTCGGCAGCTGATCCATTGCGTCGAATTCAAGATGAATATCGGACATGTAGTGCACCTTCATGCGCACCCCGACCGGTTAACCACTTCTCTGGCGGACGTCACCACTTTCATATCCCCACTTAACGCAACTCCCCATAGCTGATAGCAATCTAGGCGAGCTAGATCATCAGGCGTGAAACCGGCTAACCTCTATCAATTGATTCCCACTGGGCCTCTTGTATCACGTCCGGCGCCCCGATCAGCTCAATTGACCTACGGCCTTACCGGCGGAGCATGGTTCGTGCAGCAGCAGCTCATCATTTGGTGGTCTTACGCCCGCCAAAACATCTTATCTGGGCCCTATCGCTTCACGATGGCCACGGTCATCTTATCATCTCTAGTGGCGATGCTTGTCTGCACCCGGGCTGATATCAAGACTGGCGACTGGCTTCTGACAAGCTGGAGCAACTCGGCCAGCTCTCCGAAAGACATCATCGTCGTTGCAATTGACGAACCAACCCTGGCAACACTGCCATACAGATCTCCTATTGATCGTAGCTTTCTCGCTCAGTTGATCCTGCATATTGGCAAGGGCGCCCCACGTGTCATCGGTATCGATATCCTTTTTGACCAGGCAAGCGAGCCAGATAAAGACCAACAGCTTCAGGACGTACTGCGAGCCACTAAATCGCCAGTCATCGTTGCATACGCCAGTGAAACTGACGGCCTGACACCCAAACAATCTGCATATCTCAATCAAGCTGTGAACGGCTTGAACCTTGGCCACGTTGTTATCTCAAGAGATGCTTTTGATGGTACTGTCAGACACTGGCCTGAAACGAGTGAGCGACCTGCAGAAATCCCACTGTTCGCAACTGCGATAGCAAATGCTGCCAAGAAAGGCAGTCAGCAACCTAAAGGCCGTGTGACGTTTTTCGCGGACAGCAACAGCGCTCCAATTGCATTCCCGACCTATCCGGCCAGCGCCGCAAAACTGCTGCCGCCGCAGTGGTTTAAAGACAAGATCGTTATGATCGGCGCAACGCTGCCGAACATTGACCAACATCAAACACCGTTTACGACGACGTCAGGCGTGAACTCGGGTGCAATCTACGGCGTCAAGATCCACGCTCATATGATCGCACAACTCCTGAACGGTCGCTCGATCACGTCGGTCGGTGCGATAGCAAAAATTGTTCTTTGCTTCGGTCTGGCCGCACTAGTGGTCGCTGGGTTTACCGCCTTGACATCGCTGGCACTACGTATGGCATTCGTTGGCCTACTTCTCACAAGTCTAGTTGTTGTGAGCCTTGGCCTCTATCGAGCCTCTGAGGTTGAGTTACCTTTGGCAACCCTATTGTTAACGGCCGTTCTATCTAGTGCCGCATTCATTATCCGTGACTGGCACACCAACTGGACGGAACGCCGGTTCATTCAGAAAGCATTCGGACAATATGTCAGCCCAGCACTCGTCGATCAGATTGCGGCCAATCACGATACACTCAAGCTCGGCGGCGAGCAGCGGCCGGTAACGTACATTTTCACAGATCTAGAGGGCTTCACATCTCTTAGCGAAAGCTTACCACCGGACAAAGTCTCAAAGATTCTCAACGCCTATCTCGACGGTATGTGCGACCTGTTCATTGAACACGGCGCAACCATCGACAAGATCATCGGTGACGCTGTTGTTGGGCTTTACGGCGCACCCGAGAGCCAACCAAACCATGCGAACAAAGCCATCAGCCTTGCGTTGGCCGTTGACAAGTTTGCCGAGGAATTTCGTAGATCACCAGATGCCCAAGGCGTCTCCCTCGGAATCACGCGCATTGGCTTGCATAACGGTCCAGCGGTTGTCGGCAATTTTGGTGGCCAAAGGTTTTTCGACTACACGGCCATAGGCGACACTGTGAACACAGCGGCAAGATTGGAAGGCGCCAACAAATACCTAGGAACCAGAATTTGTGCTAGCGAGACCATTTCGGCAGGCGCAACCGAACATCTCTTTCGGCCTATCGGCGATATCATTCTAAAAGGCAAAGACGAGCCTGTGCGCTGCTTCGAGCCGATCACGCGGAACAGCCAACAGGCGGAGTACCTGGAGCGATATAAACAAGCTTTCAAACTGCTCGACGAAAACGCCAAAGCAGCCCGGGAGATCCTCGGCGAGATCCAAGAACGGTTTCCACAGGACGGCCTTGTAGATCTCCATCTGACCCGAATTGGCAACGGTGAAGAGGGCGTCCGAATTGAACTGGAAAGCAAGTAGCCGGTCTACAGCGCAACTAGATCCTGCAGCCGGTCGGCATTAGCTTGCCACGCGGCCGAGTATTCCAATACGCGCGCCGTTTCCTCAGCAACACCTGCACCACAAAAGCGCTGCAACAGGTAGAGGGTCATATCAATGCCTAGTGAAACACCGCCGCCTGTCAGAATCTGACCAGTATCCACAATGCGTGCAACCGGTGTGCTATCGTCTCCATTGCGGGCACCCAAGATTTCCAGTGGTGGCGTCTCACCGTCAAAGACTTCCACTTTCGTTGTTGCCTTCAGGCCGGACAAAAGGCCGGCAGCCTCTAGAATCATCGCTCCCGTACAAACGGAGGCGATCGTCGTGCCTTCAGCCTTTGCTTCTTGCAAATAAGATAGTGTTGGCTGGTTTGCGCACACGTCTGACCAGCCCGGACCGCCGAGAACCATCAGAACGTCTGCGGCTTGTTGGTCACGAAAGCTACGATCGGCCATTAAGCGCAGGCCATTGGCCATCGCAATCTCTCCACCATGCTCCGACAGAACGTAGAATTCCAGCTGTGGTGCAATCCGCTTCGCCATGGAAAGCACGCCGTATGTTGCGCCAATATCGATCGGCTCGATACCATCGTAGGCCAGGATCGCAAAAACTGTCATCGAACCGTCCTATGCCGACCTAGTAGAGACCCCGCTCGGCCATAATTTTCGTTTGTCGATCATTCTCTTCCTGGGTCAAATCTCGACAATGGTCGAGAAGGATTTCTGCAAAGCTTGGGAGCTGGGCCCGATCAATCTGCTGCGATGCATCCCACAACTTCGATCGGACAAAAGCCTTTGGACAGTGCATGAAGGCTTCTTGAATTTTGATCAGCAGCCCTACTTTCGGCGCCCGTCCCTGAATACTGCTGTCTTCCAGTAACCTTGCATCGTCGGTCACCTTGGCCGTGCCATTAATGCGGAGCGTTTCATTCATTCCAGGAATCATGAAGAGCACGCCAATGGCAGGGTTTCGAAACAGGTTTGTCATAGTATCCAGCCTGTTGTTGCCAACCCGATCCGGCAGCAACAGATGCTGACCATCCAAAACCCGCACAAAACCTGGTGGATCTCCACGCGGGGTCACATCAGCACCGCCGGGCCCTTGCGTGGAAATTATGCAGAAAGGTGACAGCCTGATAATCTCGCGACAGTGTTGATCCAAATCAGTGAGCACCTTGTCGGTTGCCCGGCTCAATGGGGCGTGATGAACCTTACGCAGGCTCTCTTCATCTTCAATGCAGCTGATGTTGTCTGGTAGCACAGCGATCCTCCAGGCCATTCTTTCGATGAGTATTACGCCGAATGCACAGATCTGCAATTCCGACGAACCACAATTCGAAACAGACCGCGCGGAAATGTTTCGCCCCTTAGTCGCGGCGAATCATTGACGTCCGACGCGCTAATCACCACTACTAGCTGGCAATTCGCGACAATCTTGCTGACGGGGACGATGTGCCATGACACCTGGAATGATCAGAGAACTACAGAACATTTCACAGCAGCATGTCGATAACCTTGTCGGAAACGTCTTTGCCGAGCTCGACAAACTAAAAGCCGACATTCAGGCGGTGAACAAATCTCGGCCAGATCCGGATCTTCTCATCAAGAATATCGAGCCGTTCACGTATTTCGAGTTCATCGCGTTAGCCTGCCACCGTCTGCGTGGAAAGTGGAAGCGCGCGAACGATGCGGTGAAGACCCTCGAGAAGCGGCGCAACGAATGGAACACGGTCATCAGTGCAGCTCTGTTTCATGCACGCAACGACCTCACCAAACTCGAAAAGGGCAGCGCTGAATACGATGCCCAAATTGATAAGATCCTCGCTCTACTCGACATGCTGTCACTGACCTTCAGACCGTTGGCCGGACCCAATGCGCAATGGGTTGCCATTACTGCAGCAACCATTGGAACGAGTACACAATAAGCCTTCCCGATCGTCGCCCATCAGGCCTATGCATCTCGCGAACTTCGAGGCTGATGCAAACCTATTGTTCGACTTGCTACGTCAATTGAGGACATCATCAACACAGCTTGCAATTCCGGTTGCCGAATAGCTTCGGTGGCTGAAGCAAGTGTATGCTCGGGCAATTCAATTAGAATATCAGAGCAAACGTCACTTCAGGTAAAGTCATTCCAAATGTTGGCTCGCCGATCCCGTGCATGCAAGAATGCTATCCGATCGCATCAAATGCGTTCACTCAGGTTGCATCACAACGGGAAGAGCAATGAAGTTAGATGGTTCGTGCCACTGCGGTGCAGTCAAGTTTTCGGTCGAAGCTCCAGAACCTACGCCCTATCTAATTTGCTATTGCTCAATCTGCCGAAAAACAGCTGGCTCAGGCGGCTTTGGCATCAATCTCGGAGCACGCACCGATACCCTGAGAATTGAAGGCAGCGAAAACATTCGCCGGTATCACCCCGAAACCGGTACAACAGGAACCGATGCCACTGAACATTCCGGACGGCGGTTCTGCGGTCAATGCGGCTCGCCCCTTTGGAACTACGACACCCGTTGGCCAGATTTAATCCATCCCCACGCCGGCGCGATTGATACGGACCTTCCTGCGCCGCCCGAACGTACGCACATCATGCTCGGCTCAGCTGCCAACTGGGTGGAAGCCCACATTGAGGAGAACGACAAGAGCTTCGAAGAGTATCCAGATGAAAGCCTTGCTGACTGGCATCGGCGCATAACCAATCAATAGCAATGCCTAGCTGCGAAAAAGGCAGCATCAAAAAACTGGGAGGGACATGAATGTCAGACGAAAAATTCGGCTTCATCGGGTTGGGCAACATGGGCCAGCCTATGGCACGCAATATCCATCAGTCAGGTCATGAGCTTCTGGTACACGACATCGCCGGAACTGCCGATCGTGCCCCCAAAGGCGCGAAGACCGCACAATCAAATTCTGAAGTTGCACGGCGAAGCAACGTCATCGCGCTCTCCCTTCCATCTCTCGAAGCCAATCAGGCTGTCATTGCCGAAGTGGCTGAGGCAGGCAATCAAGGCAGCATTGTTGTCGACACCTGCACGATCGGACCGAACGCTGCCGCATCAAATGCCGATCGGCTCGCAGCTGCCGGCATCCAGTATGTTGATGCGCCTGTATCAGGCCTTAAGGCTCGCGCCGAAGAGGGCTCACTAGCCAGTATGGTGGCCGGCGACAGCGAAGCAATCGAACGCGCCAGACCACTGATCGAAGGCTATTCGCGCGCCGTGTTTGTTGTCGGCACAGAAGCCGGTCAGGGTCAGCGCATGAAAGTCGTCAATAATGCGATCTATCTGTCCTCTCTGGTGACAGTCTCAGAAGCCCTTTCGTTTGGCGAGAACGGCGGGCTAGATCTGGAGAAAATGCTTGAGGTAATCAATGCAAGTTCCGGCCAAAGTCTCACAACAGGTCAGGTTTTCCCAACCTATATGATAACAGACCCAACCGGCTTCAGTGGCGCCGATGCACACATTCTTCGCAAAGACCTCAGTCTGTTCGTCGACGGCGCGAAGCAGGAAGGAACACCCAGCGCCGCCATCACGACAGCCTATGAGACAACCATAGCCTTTTCGGAAGAAGATCCGAAACAAGACAAGGCAGAGATATACAAATTTATTCGCGACCGACTGAAGTGATCGCCGGAATTGATTTGTTCTCTACCCCAAGAAGCAAGCCCTATCCTGTGGTCATGACGATTTTGCCAAAGTGCTGATTGTTTTTCATATGGTCCAGCGCGTCAGCCGCCTGTGACAGATGGAAGGATTTTGAGATTGGCAGACTAAGGTCCCCAGCTTCAACCGCGGAACTGAGATCCTGCCGCATGAGGCGACCGATCTCGCGAACCTCATCCAACGAACGCGTACGGAACGTTACGCCGATGTACTCTATGCGCTTCAGTGCATGCAGATCGTAGTCGAACTCACCTTTGCCTCCGCCAAGGCGCCCGACATTGACGATCCGGCCCATGATCGCCGCAGCCTTCATGTTTTCGTTGGCCACACCGCCGCTGATTTGATCGACAATAACGTCAACGCCCTTGCCATCGGTTGCCTCCTGCACTTGATCCGGCCACTTGGGATCAGATGAATCAATAGCCAGGTCCGCACCAAACTCCGTGAGTTTCGCTCGCCGTTCCGCATTCGTCGAACTACCGATCACCTTGCTGGCACCCATCTGTTTGGCGATCTGCATAGCCATCAGCCCAACGCCTGAGCTTGCGCCCTGAATCAAAATCGACTCGCCCTTGGCAAGACGCCCCCGTGTAACCACCGCGTTGTGCATCGTGTAGAGCGCAATCGGCAGTGTCGCAGCTGTCTCATAGCTAACGTTGCCATCCGGAATCTTTTGCACGCGACCATAGTCGGCAACGGCGTACTCGGCATACCCGCTGCCGCCTGAACACATCACCCGGTCTCCCGGCTTCACGTTCTGGACATTGCCACCAACTTCGACGACATCGCCAGACCACTCCATGCCGACGATTGTCCCCGCACCACCAACGCTACCATGCGCAGCGCCACCAGCCACCGCAAGATCCGCGCGATTGAGCCCCATGGCGCGCACTTCGACCAGAACCTGATCAGCATTCGGAGACGGCTTATCGACATCCTGGTACGCCACGCCACCATCCACAACCACAATCGCCTTCATTATCGCTTCCTCCGAACCACTCTTTGAGCGCCAACACGCAAGTTGAGCGACAATGACAAGTGAGCCGGATGCAAACAAGCAACCGACCATCGCATTTGAAATGATTGCGCTTCATGGACACACCTTCGCCGTCGCTCTCAAGAGAAGGCGCTTGCGTCTAACCATGCAGCATGAAGTAATGCATCAAACAAAGAGCGATGAGGAACGCCTACAATGTCTGACGCTAGCCAGCGCCCATCCGCAAAAGCCTTCGAGCGCAAGCCTTTACCGAAACGTTTCTGCAACCTCGATCGCCTGCTCCACGCCCTTGAAGCCCGCAATTTGGATGGCATCGTGGTGACGTCACCGCAGAATGTCTTCTACCTAACCGGCTTCAATACGATTGCCCATAAGGCTGACGAACCACGCGTTTTTGCAGTCTTGCTTTCGCGGCATGCACCTGATCATCCGATCCTAGTTGTTGGTGACTATTACCTAGCATCGTTCCTGCGTCAGGAAACATGGGTCGAGGACATCCGGCCGTTCCGCGCAGTGATGATGCCTCTGGATGTCGAAGCAGACAGGTCCGACATCGACCGCTTCATTCCAACAAGCGCGCGTGGCACGCCCTGGATAGAGAACGCAAGGCAACAGTACACGTTCGACATGGGCACGGCACTCACCGGTGCACTCAATGACCTCAAGCTGATCGGAAAGAATGTCGGGTTTGATGAACCAGCTTTTGCCATGCGCGCGGGCCTCAGCGATGTGACGGTTTCCGACGCGTACGACCCGTTGATGTTCGCGCGCTCAATCAAGACCCCTACCGAACTGGAATTGCTACGTCGCTCCTCACGCTTGAATGAAGCGGCAATCCACAAAACCATTCAATCCTGGGATAAGGGCGCAACCTGGCGTGATCTCAATATTGCATACGCCACTGCCGTTGCCGAACTCGGAGGTTTCGTGCGCGATCCTGGTGGCATGGTCTGGGGGCACCCGCGCGGAACAGAGCAAACAATTATGCTCGCCACCGGCTTTGAAGATACCGAAGTAGAAGCAGGCACCCATGTCATGTTCGATTGCCATGGCACAATTGATCTTTACTGCTGGGATGGCGGCAAGAGTTGGATTGTAGATGGCGAGCCCGCTAGTGGCGACGCCAAGAAGTGGGCCAGCGCCACCTCTGCCGTCTGGGAGACATTGCTCGGCGCGATGAAGCCGGGCGCAAAGATTAAAGACCTTCAGGCTATTGCGCGTGATGCCTATCGCAAAGCCGGCGTTCCAGATCCGGACCGCGCCGTCATCTTTTTTCATGGTCTCGGGCTCTCTCACATGGAGCTGGAACTCATGACGGCGGCAGGAGAAAGGCCGGGCGGCAACTGGACCCTCGAAGAAGGTATGGTGGCTCCCATTCACCTGCTTTACCCAGGCAGCGAGCATGATCGCTCCTGGTGCGAGGAAGTTGTTGAGATCCAGGCAGACGGTGGTAAACCGATGTTCTCCTGGGGGCCGGAACCACTGGTTGGCCAAGGCGCCTAACAAAGTCGGCCAAGCCTAACCCAAACGATCATGGTCAAATGGTAGTTCGAAACCGCTAGCAGTTTCCGGGCTTATCGCAGTCAACAAGGATGCTCTGTGCCGCTACATCAACCAAACCTAGGCATCCTTTACTTGCTGATCTCTATCGGCCTGATTTCGCTAGTTGACACAGTGAGCAAGTTCTACACCAAAGAGCTCCATGCCGTGATGCTGGTCTGGGGTTACTTCATCGCGATGGCACTGTTTGTCGCCGGCTACTTTGCCATGCGTGGCAGGATCGACCTCCTGAAATGTAATCGGCCAATCCTACAGATCGCGCGCCCTGGTTTTCTGGCAGGTTCGATTACCTGCCTCTTTGTCAGCCTGACGTATCTGCCAATTGCAGAAGCGACGGCCATTGGCTTCACCGCTCCACTGTTCATCATTGCCCTATCGGTGCCCTTGCTCGGCGAACGTGTCGGCTGGCACCGTTGGCTAGCAGTTGCCCTAGGATTGGCAGGCGTGCTCATAATCGTTCGACCGGGCGGCTCTGTCTGGCATTGGTCTGCGGCCATGTCGTTGCTCGGTGCTTTGTCGTTTGCCTTCTTCCAGCTCGTAACAAGACGCCTTGCAGATCAGGACCGTCACGAAACGACGCTGATCTACACAAGTCTCGGCGGCATAGCGTGGACCAGTTTGCTAGTTCCATTTTTCTGGACCTCGCCAACGCAGACACACATGGTCATGTTTCTTGTCATTGGTGCCATGGGAGCCGGTGCGCATTTCTTTATGTTGCAGGCATTCGCCCGGGCTGAAGCCTCACTGCTTGCGCCATTCAACTATAGCAAGCTGATCTGGGTTACGATCTTGGGATACATGGTGTTTGGTGACCTACCCGGCATCGACACACTGATCGGCAGCACTATTATCGCAGTCGCGGGTCTCTATGTGCTGTATCGGGAGAACCGAATAAAGGCGACGTAACTCCCATACGCTAGCTCACCTGCGACGCCTGGAGACTACGCGCTGCTCATCCTAAGATCATCACAAATTTGATGGTTTCCATCTACATGTTGATGGCGCCATTCATCAGTTGATTAATCGTGACCCGCGCTGCTGTTGTGTAGCGAGAGATCCGGCAGCTCAATTTGGGCAACAAACTCCGGATGGATTTGTGAGAGAAAACCGGAGAACCCGATGCGCCAAGTTCACTTTGTAGCCTTTCTCCAGGCCCAGAACTGCACCACCCTTCCGGCGGCTTGGCGCCACCCCGACGCACGCACAGATACATATTCACCAGCCTACTACCAGCACATCGCGCGCGTGCTGGAAGAGGGTAAGTTCGATGTCGGTTTTTTTGATGATCGCCTCGCTATGCCCGATATGTACAGCGGCGACCACGCCCACACCGTAGAGAACGGCATTCGCTGCGTTAAGCTCGATGCAACAACATGTTTGATGACGATGGCCGGCGCTACGAAGTACCTCGGGCTCGGCGCGACCTACTCGACAACCTACTATGATCCCTTCCACGTCGCACGCGTCTTCCAAACGATCGACCTGATGACTGGTGGCCGGGCGGCCTGGAACTGTGTCACCTCAGTTAACGACAACGAAGCACGCAACATGGGCCGGGGCGATGAGGCCATGGAACATGACATGCGTTACGACCGCGCTGACGAGTTCATGGAAATTGTACTCGGTCATTGGGACAGCTGGGATGACGACGCCATCGTCGTAGACAAGGTCAACAATCTCTACGCTCACGCCGACAAGGTCCGTCGT
>JBCDBQ010000171.1:0-12427 GCA_039183375.1 Pseudomonadota bacterium | reverse complement strand
GCCTTCGCGCACGCGATCGAAGGCTCCATGACATTGCGACCTTCTTTGGCTGCGGCTTCCAGATCGGACAAAGCGACCTTGACAGCTTCCCCGTCGCGCTGGGCACGCCACGCTGCAAGTTTTTCAAGTTGCTCGGCTTCAACCGCCGCATCGACGGTCTGAATGGCATCATCGCCAGACGATAGAGGCGACGACTCGCTCTCCAGATAAGCGTTGACGCCGACGACCACCTGATCGCCGTTTTCGATGTCGCCCAGGCGCGTCGTGTTGCTTTCGACCAATCGCCGCTTCATGTAGTCGATGGCGGCAACGGCTCCGCCCATCTTCTCGATGGCGGCCAACTCTTCGCGGGCCTGTTCCTTGAGCTCTTCCGTTTTACGTTCCATCTCGATCGAGCCATCGAAGATATCGCCGTACTGCAGCAGGTCGGTTTCGAAGGCCAGGATCTGTTGCATCCTGAGCGACCATTGCTGATCCCACGGGCGCGGCAATCCAAGCGCCTCGTTCCAGGCCGGCAGCTGCACCGCACGCGCACGCGCGCGCTTCGACAGCGTGACGGCCAACATCTCGAGCAGGATGCGATAGACGTTGTTTTCCGGCTGTTGTTCGGTCAGGCCGAGTGAGTTGACCTGCACGCCGTAGCGGAACCGGCGAAATTTCTCTTCGCTGACGCCATAGCGATCGCGGCAGATCTCGTCCCACAGGTCGACGAACGCGCGCATCTTACAGATCTCGGTGATGAACTTGAGGCCCGCATTCACAAAGAACGATACGCGGCCAACCACCTTGGCGAAATCCTGGTCGGGAACGTCGCCGCTCGCCTTGACGCGGTCCAACACGGCAATCGCAGTCGCAAGGGCGAAAGCAAGCTCCTGTACGGGCGTCGCGCCGGCCTCCTGCAGGTGATAGGAGCAAACGTTGGTCGGGTTCCATTTGGGAATGCTGCGATAGGAGAATGTGATCGTGTCGTTGATCAAACGCAGTGACGGCTCCGGCGGAAAGACATAGGTCCCGCGCGACAGATATTCTTTAATGATGTCATTTTGAATCGTGCCGCTCAGTTTGGTGCGATCCGCGCCCGTCTCGTCTGCCACGGCGACGTAGAGCGACAACAACCAGGCCGCCGTCGCATTGATCGTCATCGACGTGTTCATCTGATCCAGCGGAATGCCATCAAAGAGCGTTCGCATGTCACCAAGGTGGCTCACCGGCACGCCAACCTTGCCGACCTCTCCGCGCGACAGGACATGGTCCGGATCATAGCCGGTCTGGGTCGGCAGATCGAAAGCCACCGAAAGCCCCGTCTGTCCCTTGGCGAGGTTCGACCGATAGAGCTCGTTTGACTTGCGAGCAGTCGAGTGCCCGGCATAGGTCCGGAAGATCCAGGGGCGATCGCGCTCGACTTTGGCGCGGTTTGGGTCGGATTGAGTGTCGGCCATTTTGATCACTTTGGTGGCAGTCTTTTCGCAGGTGCAGCAATAATCACGTTATAGCGGCAAAAATATCCCTGGATCTACGACTTTCGCCGCACCAGTGCAGCGCACGGGGTTCTGCGTGGCCTCAATCGTAGGTTCTCGGCATCAAGCTAGCGACCCGATCGGCCAAAACCGGCAACGGAAATGAACTACTCGTGGCGTCGGTCTTTAACTGGTGTGGCTGTTGCAGCCCTAGCCACGCGTTCAGCCCGGCTCTTTTCAGTCCAAACGGCGTAGATGCAGTAGGCCGCGATCGATAACAGGCCGAATGCAACCATAGACAGGCTCGAGCCGATAACCGCGTTTCGCCCGGGCTCGTAACTGAAGTAGATGTTACTGAAATAAAAGGTCAAATGACCGAAAACACCCACGAGGAACATGGCTCCCATAACAATCGGTGTCGTGTAAAAGCCGGTTTGAAGGTAGTGATGAATCGTGAACGTCATCAAAGCCGCCAATGAGATCATTACGGCAATCATTGAGCTATCGAGCGAGTAAGCACTCAGCAGCAACGTTTCCCAATCCATGACAATGCTCCGCTCGGTTGGCCGGAATTTCTACGGCAGGCCGACAGTTTAGCGCCCAATGTTTAATTGAAAATTTACGCGCCTTAGCAACTTATGGTTGATAAATGGTTACCCGCTCAATTCAGCAACCAATACTCTCACTACTCTAAGGAACAATTGACAAATGCTGCGCCGCAATATTTTCTTGCGGAGCTGCGCGCTGAAGGGAGCCTAACGCGTGATGCAATGCAACAAGCAGGGCACGTGCGCTTAAATTGAAGTGGCGTCCAGTGAATAGAAAACGTGCTTCGCCATCCGGTGGAGCGAATGGGAGACAATAACCAATGGCAAACGCTGCGGCCATGAAAGAAGAAGTTGTCGCTGGTCCGCCAACGATAACGGCACCAAAGAAGGATCTCTACGAAGTGGGCGAGATCCCGCCGCTCGGTCATGTGCCGTCCAAGATGTATGCCTGGGCGATCCGTGAAGAGCGCCATGGCGAGCCTGACACGGCCATGCAGATCGAGGTCCTCCCAACCTGGGAATTGGACAGCCACGATGTCCTTGTCTTGGTGATGGCGGCAGGCGTTAACTACAATGGTGTTTGGGCCTCTCTCGGAACGCCGATTTCACCAATCCGCGACGTCCACAAGAACCCATTCCATGTTGCGGGCTCCGACGCATCCGGCATCGTCTGGGCGGTTGGCTCGAAGGTTAAGCGTTGGAAAGTGGGTGACGAGGTCGTCATCCACTGCAACCAGGACGACGGCGACGACGAAGAGTGCAACGGCGGCGATCCTATGTACTCGCTGTCCCAACGGATCTGGGGCTACGAGACGCCGGACGGTTCATTCTCGCAGTTCGCCCGTGTGCAGGACCGCCAGCTGATGCCGCGTCCTCAACACCTGACCTGGGAAGAAAGCGCCTGTTACACGCTGACCCTGGCAACGGCCTACCGCATGCTGTTCGGCCACCGGCCTCACACATTGAAACCGGCTCAGAATGTTCTTGTCTGGGGCGCGTCTGGCGGGTTGGGCTCGTTTGCCGTGCAACTGTGTGCCACCGCAGGCGCCAACGCGATCGGTGTAGTCTCCGAAGACGACAAGGTTGATTTCGTCAAGTCGCTGGGTGCGAAGGGCGTCATCAACCGCAAAGACTTCAATTGCTGGGGGCAACTGCCGACGGTTAACTCTGAGGAGTATGGCACCTGGCTAAAGGAGATGCGCAAGTTCGGTAAGGCCATCTGGGATGTTACCGGCAAGGGCGTCAATCCCGATATCGTCTTCGAGCACCCGGGTGAGGCCACCTTCCCGGTCTCGGTCCAGGTCGTCAAACGTGGTGGCATGGTTGTGATCTGTGCCGGTACGACTGGCTACAACCTGACCATGGATGCACGCTATCTTTGGATGCACCAAAAGCGGGTCCAGGGCTCTCACTTCGCCAACCTTCAACAGGCGAGCCAGGCCAACCGGCTTGTGCTTGACCGGCGCATCGACCCCTGCATGTCGGAAGTATTCCCATGGATGCAAATTCCCAAGGCGCATATGCGGATGATGCGCAACCAGCACTTGCCGGGCAATATGGCCGTGCTGGTAACGGCTCCGACGACTGGTCTGCGAACATTTGAAGACACCATCGAACTGAGTCAGGAGAAGTTCGCAAGCTAGAAGGTTGCTGCCCCCTGAATGGGGAAACGCTAGGCCAATAGATGAACTGGAGCCGGCGGCGGTTAACAAGACGCCCCGGTTTTAGCCCCCCCGGTGGGCACTCAGGCACAATTTTTTTTACCTCACAGTTCTTGGTGACAGCTCCGCGACAGTTATCGTCGCACATAGAGAAGTCGCTTTTCATCCGCGCTGAAAATATCCCGCCCGTCGATACAAGTTGGCTATCCGTGGGTGGTACACGCGCAGTCTTCGCACCCACCCTGTCCTCAACGCTCAAGGATTGGTCGGGGCGATCATGAACGAGACGCAGCAAACGCTTCAGCAGCAAGTCAACGCGCCGGAGAACGGTAACCTTCTCGAGGGGTTCTCGATTGAGGCGACAGCACAGCAAATCGAGAAGGTGGAGAACCTCTCTGAGATCGTCCCACAGGGAACATCGGTCTATACTCCCTATCTGCCAGGTGCGAGTTATTCAGAGTCGTTTGCAGCCGTTGAACGTTTAGCGCGCGCCGGCTTGAAGCCCGTGCCGCACATCGCTGCGCGCTCAACCAAGAGCATCTCTGAGCTCGACGAAACGCTAGCCCAGTTTGTCGAATATGGTGTGGACTCCGTCTTCCTCATCGCCGGTGATACCGAGAAGCCTGCTGGTCCGTTCACCAGCACCCTTGAAGTCCTAGCCAGCGGGCAGCTGGAGAAGCATCGTATCCGCAAAATCGGATTTGCAGCCCATCCGGAAGGGCACCCGGTCGTTGATATCTCAGCTCTCGACAATGCATTGCGCTTGAAAGCTTCTTACGCACAAGCCAGCGGCGCAGAAATCTGGCTCGCTTCGCAATTCACTTTTGATGCTGCCCCGATCGCTGCCTGGCTCGACCGACTGAGCTTAATGGATATTCTCATTCCCGTCCGCGTCGGCATCCCCGGTCCCGCCAAAATGCGTTCACTGCTCAGCTTCGCCATGAAGTGTGGTATCGCAAACTCAGCGCGCGCCCTGAGCCGCCGACCGGAAACCGCGCGGATGTTGCTTGGCACCTGGTCTCCCGCATCGCTTGTCGAAGACCTTGCCGCATACAAGGCACAATCATCCAACGCACAGCTGGCTGGAGTGCACGTTTTCTCCTTCGGTGGTTTCGCGCATTCCGCCAAGTGGATGCAGGACTACCGGGCTGGCAGCTGATGGCTCACCCGGTGAGCAGTCCGCCGCTTTTGAGACGCAACTCGCTAGCGGCGCCGACGGCCGCGTGAGAAAGGCGCGCTGACAATGACCAACTTGCGCATTGTTGAGCCGGGCACCGAGCCCAACAGAATAACGACTGCGCTGTTCCAGGGCGAGCTGCTCGTCTTTCAGCATCTGGCAAGTCTTGCGCAGCTACTTGAGCAGACACGGGCGGCAGTCGAGACCGCGTTGGAAACGAGCGACCCATTGCGCGCTGAGCAGAATTTTGCGCCGGCGGAGTTTCGGCGCCGCTGTGTTGCATTGCGAAAGGTGATCGAGCAGGACGCTTCAATACAAGGGCTTTGGCGGGCAGTGCTGGGCGAGATCGGCTTCGACGCCGATGACTGTTTCCACGATCGATTGCGGCTTCGCATCGTACCTTCAAAGGCAGTGCCCGAGGGGCGCGTCATACGCCCACTTCCGCTCCATCGCGACACCTGGGGGTCCGGCATCATGGCACAGGTCAACTGGTGGTTACCAATCTATCCGCTGACTGAGACACGCACCATGAAGCTTTGGCCAGAAGCCTTTGATAAGCCAGTGGCCAACTCAAGCCGGACCTGGGATTTCGAGCAGCTGATGAGTGGTGGTCAACGGGATTATCCAATGTTGCCGTCGACAAACGAAACGATGGGCACGCCGGTTTCAGTGACAATCAAGCCTGGTGAAGTCCTGGCGTTTGCGGCCGCACACCTTCACGCCGGCATCAACGATACCTCGGGGCTAAGCCGGATCAGCTTTGATACGCGCACGGTTTGGCAGGAAGACTTGATTGCTGGCCGCGCAGCGCCCAATGTCGACGGCCAAGGCAAAGACCAGCATTGGTCATGGTTCACGCCGCCGCGGAACCACGGCCGAAGCGAGAAAACAAAACAAGAGCAGCAAACGGGAGCAACATCATGAAGACCCAGGCCCGTGCCGTCGTGATCGGCGGTGGTGTCGTCGGCGTATCGACGCTTTATCATCTGACCCAAAAGGGATGGTCTGATGTTGTTCTGCTCGAACGCAAGGAGTTGACATCAGGCTCGACGTGGCACGCAGCCGGCCTCCTACCGTTGTTCAACATGAGCTACTCTGTCGGCCAGATCCATAAGTACTCGGTTGCGCTCTACCAGCGGTTGGGCGAGGAGCTTGGCGAAGATATCGGCCTGCGTCAGGTCAGTAACATTCGTCTCGCGATGACCCAGGACCGGATGGATGAGTATCATCAGTACGCCGGCGTCGCGAAGACCATTGGCGTGAATGTTGAGTTTCTGACCCCGGAACAAGTCCAAGAGATCTGGCCACTGTGCACGACCGATGGAATGATCGGCGCGATCCGCCATCCGGAAGACGGGTACATCCAACCGGCTGATCTGACCCAGGCCATGGCGCGCAAAGCCCGCGAAGGCGGAGCGGAAATCTACCGTGAGACGGCGGCCACCGGTATTGAGCAGTTGCCGAGCGGCGAGTGGCTGGTCAAGACAGACAAAGGCGATATCCAGTGTGAGCATGTGATTAGTGCAACCGGCAACTTTGCGCGCCAGACCGGTGCCATGGTCGGCCTGGACATTCCCGTCATTCCAGTCGAGCACCAGTATATCGTCACGGAAGCGCATCCCGAGATCCAGAAGCGTCACGAGCAGGGTCTGCCCGAGATGGGGGTCCTGCGTGAGTCTGATGGTGCGTGGTACATGCGCGAAGAAGCCGGTGGTCTGATCCTGGGGCCTTACGAAGTCGGAGCCCCGGCGTGCTATGTCGATGGACCGGCGAGCGACAGTCAGTATGAGCTGTTCCAAGAAGACATCGAGCGCCTCATGCCGCATATCGAGTCAGCGATCCGGCGCGTGCCAATTTTCGGCGAAGCCGGCATCAAGCGCGTGTACAACGGTGCCATCGCCTATACACCGGACGGCAATCCGATCGTTGGTCCGGCTTGGGATCGCAAAAACTTCTGGCTCAATGAAGGTCATAGCTTCGGTGTGACGGCTGCTGGCGGTGCCGGTTGGCAGTTGGCCGAGTGGATCGTCGAAGGTGAACCAACCATCGACATGCTCGGTGTGGATCCGCGTCGCTACGGTGACTACGCCACCAAGGGCTATCTGGTAACGAAGAACGAGGAAGCCTACGCCAACGTTTTCACCATCCATTATCCTGATGAAGAGCGTGAGGCTGCACGGCCGTTGCGTATGGCACCTTGCTACGACCGCATGAAGAATCTAGGTGCTGTGTTCGGACAGAAGTTCGGCTGGGAACGACCCAACTGGTTTGCACCTGCAGGAACGCCCCAGGAAGATGACTGGTCCTTCCGACGTTCGAAGTGGTTCGAACATGTCGGCAACGAGTGCCGCAACGTTTCGGAGAATGTCGGCATCCTCGACATGTCTGCCTTTGCGAAGTGTCGGGTGTCAGGGCCGGGCGCGGAAGCCTTCCTTGACCAGCTTGTCGCCAATCGTATTCCAAAGAAAGCCGGCAGCATTGCTCTCGCCCACGCACTCGCCCCGGCCGGCGGTGTGCACTCTGAATTCTCAATCATGCGTGAGGGTCCGCAGAGTTTCTATCTGGTCTCGGCCGGCGTATATCAGCGCCTCGATCACGATTGGCTCAAAAAGCACATGCCGACGGACGGCAGCGTGCAGTTTGAGAACCTGACCAATGCAATGGGTGTCCTTGTAATTGCTGGACCGAAGTCGCGCGAGTTAATGCAGCGCGTCTCGCGCAACGACTTTAGCAACGCGGCATTCCGCTGGCTGACCGGTCAGGATGTTGTGATCAACATGGCGCCGTGCAACGCGATGCGCGTCAACTTCGTCGGTGAGCTTGGATGGGAACTGCATCACCCGATCGAATACCAAAACCACATCTTCGATGCACTGTGGGATGCCGGCCAGGATCTTGGACTGAAGCCCTTTGGTATCCGTGCCATGGATTCAATGCGCATCGAGAAGAGCTACCGCATGCCAGGCGCCGAGCTGTCGATTGAATATGCCGCGCTAGAGTCCGGTCTTAATCGTTTTGTGAACCTCAACAAAAGTGATTTCAACGGTCGGGCAGGGCTAACCAAATGGCAGGAGAAGGGCTTTGCCAACTCCCTGGTTGCCGTCGAGGTTCACGAAACAACGGACGCAGATGCGGTCGGCAACAACCCGCTTTACAAGGATGGCAAAGTCATCGGCCGCGTGACCAGCGGCAACTACGGCTTCCGTGTCGATAAGAGCCTGGCCATCGCCATGGTCGAGCCCGAACTGGCTGTCAGCGGAACGGCTTTGGAAATTGATATCCTGGGCAAGATTCACCCCGCCACGATCATTGATGAGAGCCCGTTCGATCCGGAAAACGAACGTCTGCGTGCTTAGCGCTGCGAGTGTTCGGGTAAGTTCGATACGGAGTGGGAGGGTGGAGTGCGCATTCGGCCAACCATCTAGGTCGCAACCGCTCCGCCATCTTGATCACCGTCTTTCTTCAGAATGGAGCCATCGCCGTTGCGCAGCTTTTTGAGCTCGATCAGACCCCGGTTCAGCTCCGCACCGAGGATGATGGCGACAGCGGTCACCTGAAAGAAGATCAACGCAATCATGATCTGTGACAGCCCGGCATAGAAGCGCGAGTAGTTGCTGAAACCCAGGTAGTAAGAATAGGCCGTTCCCAGTAGCATCCAGAGAAGAACCGTCAGGACAATGCCCGGCCAGACATCTGCCAGTCGCCGCCGGCCGGCCGCCAGCCACAGGTGGACCGCAAACAACTGCATCGCGATGACAGTCGCCGTGATGGCATAGACCGCGCCTGAGCTGACCCAGCTTGAATTCAGGAAGTCGATAATCCGTTGCGACTTGAGGAAGGTGGCGAGACTCGGAGCAACCAGCGCCGTCCAGGCAAGGATCAGGAGCACGATAGCCGCCACAAAAACGTTGAGCATGCTCAGGCCGAGACAGACAATGTATGGCCGCTTTTCCTGCACGCGGTAGGCAAAGTTGAGCGCCGTTCTCAATGTCTCGATCGCGCTAGTCGCAAAGAACAACGTAATCGCGCCACCAATCGTCAGCAGGTCAATGCGGCTGCTGTTCATGATCGACTCGACTTGTGGGACAAGGCCTTTGGCAACGTCAGCCGGAAGCGCCCGGAAGAGATGCTCGATGGCGGTCTCGGCAAGCGATGGACCACCCAGGATACCGGCCAGGGCACCCAGCAGAATACAGAACGGAAAGATCGAGACCAGAAACGAGAACGCAACTGCGCCAGCCATGGAGAACTGGCTGTGCTCGTAAAGTCGATAGATCGCTCCGAGGATGGTGAGTCTGCTGTTCATTCAGGCACTGTGCACCAAAATTCAACAAAGGATGGCGGCGAAACCTAATGCTGTGAAACAAGATCGTCTAGCTTAGCAAAGCTGTTGTGATAAAATGCGGCACTTGGGACACACTCGTCTCAGGTAGCCGTCGATTCAGGTTGGAAACGCAGTCTGATATCCGAAAAAGTGGATTCTCCAAAAAACTATCTGTGTTCTTCCACATGGCGTTCAATAAGGGCTTTGTTGAACGCGTCCATCGCTGACATGCGTTCGGCCCATCCGACGATCTGCATTTCGTCGCCCATGGCGACAACGGGAATGCGATGGCGACCGGATCGATCAAACAGCCGGAGCGCTGTTTCCACTGTATCGTTCGCCGTCAGCCAATCAGGTTGAGTATGTGGATCCCTCTGCCGCTCGTCGGGCGGGGCATCTTTCTTAAGCACGGTAATGAAATCACGGACCAGCAGTGATCGCATGATTTCCTGGTGCGGTCCTTCCTGAACCGAGAGGCCGCGTTTCGATAACTGCCAGTGGAAGAAGCTCAGACCAAGTGCCGCCCGGGTCAGACCGTGCGCAATTGACACTGTCAGCATGAGCGCTAGCGAAATGTCGTATCCTTTGGTCACTTCAAGGATGATGAGAGTGCTCGATATTGGCGCACCGAGGACAGCGCCGGCCACCGCCCCCATCCCGAGAATGGCATAGAGCCCATGGCTTGAGGACATGTCGGGAAACATCGAACTGGCGATCAGTCCATAGGATCCGCCGGCCATGGCCCCGAGGTAGATAGCCGGAGAAAAAATACCACCCGCAAATCGCGTCGCGAGAGTGATGGCTGTCGCCGCAGTCTTGGCAACCAGCAGTGCCAGCATCATCCATAAGGGATACTGCAGGGTCAGCGCTGCGTCGGTTGCCTCGTAGCCAACGCCCAGGACTTGCGGGAAAACGAGTGCGATGCTGCCGATCATCAGGCCGCCCACAATCGGTCTGACCCAAAGCGGCACCTGGAATTTCCAGGACACCTTCTCCGTCACCATGAGGGCCGTTTCAAACGCGATCGCGACGGCGGCACAGGTCACGCCAAGCAGGGCAAAGGCCGGAAACTCCCAGTAGGTCGTGATTTGATACTCGGGCACGACGAAGGCCGGAAAGTTTCCAAGATGGATCCGGGCCACGACTGTCGCAGCGACCGAGGCAATCACGATCGGAACGAACGCGCTCAGGGCAAAGTGCGCAAGGATGATCTCATGCGCAAAGATCACCCCCGCCATCGGCGCATTAAAGGACGCAGCGACGGCTGCAGCGACACCACAGGCAAGCAGTGTCCGGCGCGTGCCGTGCGTGAGCCGAAAGTGGTTTTCGACGAATGACGCAATGGTCGCCCCGATATGGACGACCGGTCCTTCCCGCCCGGCACTGGCGCCGAACCCCAGCGAGACGGAGGCGGCAATGGCGCTCCAAACGCCGGCTTTCACCGATATGTTGCTGTCATGAACCGCGCGCGCTTCGATAACATCGGCGACCCCTTGGGCCCGTCGGCCAGGCATATGCTTATGCAAGATGAAGCCAACAATCGCACCACCGAACGCCGGCGCGAGCAAAACAGCCAGCCAACCAACCTCGACGGCCGCGGTCGCCACCTTTTCCGACTGCGTACCGAGCCAAAGCAGCTGGAACATGCCGATTGACCATCGGAATGCAACGGCAACATAAGCCACAGCAACACCGATCAGCAGTGCCAGCAGCCACACAAGAGGCTGGCGGTCTCTGAGGAAAGAATTGACGTTATGGCCGATCTGCGCGTTCAGAAGATCAAAAACTGGTCTGACGACATCGTCGATATATTTCAGTATCCGATGGCGCCGTCGCGCAGGGCGGACGGTGCGTGGGACCAATGCATTGTCGCCATTGCCAGTTCGATCGAAACTGTCGTCGGATTGATCCATCGTTCAACGGGCTGGTCTGGAATATATGCGCCTTGGGCGGACGCCCTTCGCAGCGCAGGGAAAGAATTTCAGCTCTCCGCTAGCATGGCAAGCCTTGCCGCGAATAGCAATTTCAACGGGGGTATTTGAACAGCTTAGGTCGGGCGGCGTGCTCTGTAAGGCGCGAACGCGATGCTGACGCAGCATATTGTTAACCGGAATCAAAGACTTTGAGCTGGCCTATAGTATTTTGAGGGACCGCATGTCGATAATTGGCCATACAACGGCACTAATCTGACATTGTCGGCCAGTGTTGCGCAGGGTCGGCCCGCAAACGGTTGGGATATGAAGGACGGAATTCGCAACCAGCTTGAAGGGCTGGACGTTGAGCGAAAGAGGTTGGAGACGTTTATGTCCTCCGACCCTGCTTGGCTTGCTTATTGTCAGCAGGCAGATGAAAGTCCTCCGGCATCGATCGCCGATGCTCAGGCCGTGGAGCAGAACCTCGCCCCGGATATTGCCGGAAAGCTGCGAGAGAGCCGTCTGTTTCGGGCCTGGAGAAACCTACTGGCAGCATCGGATTCATTGCGCGAACTGCTGGAACCCGAGGAGCTTGAAGCCGACAAGCCGGAACCAGATGATCACGCTAGTAGCGTAACTGAGACAGAGCCAGCAAAGGCTAAACCCCCAAATAACCGTCAAGAACCACCGCCATCCGGGAAAGAGGCGTTCCGCACCAAGCTTGTGGTCAAGTCCGATGTGTCGCCTTCGCCTCAATCAACGCAAGACGAAACTAGGGGACCTCAGCCGCCTCCCTTACCACCAGCGCTAGGAGCCCCCAAGCCTGAAGCCAAGTCTGAGACCAAGTCTGAGACCAAGCCAGAGACCAAGCCTGGGACCACGTCCGCAACATCTGAACCGGCGCCTGCCCCGACGCCGACTAACGATGCGCCAGTGATGCAGGCAATCTCGGCTCTGCTCTCGCATCGAGCCTGCGCCACAAGTCAGCTGACAGGGCAGTTGGCAGCGGTTGGGGCCGCTTCGCGGACAAACCAGGACCCTGCCGAAACGCAGCAGCCGGTACCGGTCGAGCCGTGTAGCGCAGGTAGTGAATTGGCGATCGAAGCCGACAACGAGCTGGGCAGCACTCCCGAGGTCTCGAGCGATGTCAAACCTGATGATTTGAGCCTGATCCGCCAAGTCGGCGCTGACGATGTCGCCGCACTAAATGGCGTCGGTCTGAACAGCTATTCCGAAATTGCGAACCTGACAGCTGCGCAAGTTGGGGCCCTCAAGAAAGAGCTGCCTGAACCAGCTCGGATTTCCAAGCAGCAATGGATTGAGCAAGCGGCCATATTGGCCGCAGGT
>JBCDBQ010000170.1:0-12440 GCA_039183375.1 Pseudomonadota bacterium | reverse complement strand
GGCGATGGCAAACCCAAGATCGGAGGACATGAGCCGTGTGGCGTAGTTGTAGCGCGTGGCGAGGGCGTACCCAAACATCTCGCCGATGACGATGCGCGCGTCATGGTCCATCACTATTCCGGTTGCGAGACATGCGTCGACTGTAAGAGTGGCTGGCCGCAGATGTGCACGACGGACAAGAAGCAGGTCTATGGCGTCACCGGACACGGCGCACACACCAAGTATATGGCCATTCCATACTACACCCTTGTGGCTCTTCCCGAAGAGCTGTCATTCCAGACCGGCGCCGCGATTTCGTGCGGGACCGGCACAGCCTATGGTGCGCTCCGTCGCATGAACATGAACGGTGGCAAGACACTCGCTGTCTTCGGTCAGGGACCGGTTGGCATCAGTGGAATGATGCTCGGCAAGGCCATGGGAATGGACGTGATCGGCATTGACGTATCGGACGAACGCCTGGCGTTAGCGAAGGACTGCGGCGCCGATCATACGATCAACGTTGGCAAACAAGATGCCATCGAAGAACTCAAGAAACTTACAGGTGGTAAGGGTGTCCACTACGCGCTTGAGACGTCCGCCAATGCTCAGGCCCGCCAGGACGCCGTCCGCAGCACGCGCACCTGGGGCACTGTCTGCTACGTCGGTGAAGGCGGCGAACTCACGCTCGAGGTCAGCCCGGACATGATCCGTCGACAGGTTACATTGATGGGCTCTTGGACTTTCTCAACCCATATCCAGGACGAGTGCACGAAGTTCATCGCTGACAATGGCGTCGAGATTGACAAGCAGATTACGGAATCGTTCAAGCTGTCCGAGGCTGCCAGCGCCTACGAAAAGTTCGACCAACAGAACATGGGCAAGGGCATGATTATCCCGGATTGATGACCGTAAAGCCCGATCCATAACGACTTTGCTCTAAAGGCGCGGGCCGCATGCCAGCGCCTCTCAAATCGTGCGATGCACACCCGACTATCCGTGCAGCGCATTCATAAATCGGGTCTTCGTGACAGAGGCCTGCAAGATCCTGCGGACTTCCGACTTTGGTGGCGGTGCATCACTGACACGCAGCAAAACAAACGACGGACCATTTGACTGGCGCAGAACCTGAGCAGCATCCGCGATCTCTTCGGCGGTCGTCGCGTCACGCGTCGTAGCGATACCGCATCCTGAGGCCACTGTCGCAAGATCGACACCAAGGCCGGTGTGCGACGTCTGCCCTCCGGTTTCCTGGTAGAGAGCGTTGTCGACGCAGACAACAGACAGATTGGTTGGCTGCATCACACCAACCGTTGCCAATGCTCCGAGTGACATCAGGAGATCCCCGTCGCCGGTGACGCAAAGAACGCGTTTGTCCGGCTGCGCCAAAGCAAGGCCAAGAGCAGTCGTCACCGCCCCGCCCATGGCGCCGGCAAAAATAAAGGTGTTGTCGCCATCTTTTGTCAGCGCTCCGATATCCTTGGCAGGGCCGGCGAGGCCGGCAATGATGAGGAAATCGTCCGAATTGCCAATCAGTGCCGGCACTGCCTCGGATCGATCGAGGCGCTTCTTATCTTGATTCTCATTTGACATGGTTCGCCTCCCTCAGAACGCCTTCGCGCCCAGCAATCGCTGTGACAACAGAACCGCAACAGATTGCTCAGACTGAAAGGCCATGGTCAGCGCTGCGGTTGTTCCGCGCTCAACCTCTTCCGGTGTGGTAACCGTCACGCATTGCACACCCATAGCCGTCAAGGTCGGCTCGACGGCCTTACCCATCGCATACTGCCATGGGTTGCCCTCGCCAAAGTCACCACGCATCGAAACGTATGTCAGAAACGGAAAGCGACCGTGTTGGATGAGCGATAGCTGATTGATACAATTTCCAACGCCACTGCTTTGCATCAAAAGGACCGAACGCGCGCCACCAAGATGAGCGCCGGCAATCAACCCGATACCCTCTTCTTCAGTGGTCAACGGCACGGAATGAACATCGCTATCAGCAATCGATCGGTCGATTAGAACGCGGTGCCCTGCATCCGGGACGTAACCGAAGATCGATACGTTAGCTTCACGTAGTTGGTCATAGAGCCGGCCTTGCCAGCCATCATCGTATCCTGTTACCGCCACGTTTCCTCCGACAAATTCATTTTATATAGTGTAAGGGCAAGCTCACAGCCGTGCTCGCCGATAAGCTCCGGGAAGGAGCTTAGTGAGCTGCCTCCCAATCATCAGCTGCATTCGCATCAACCTTCAGCGGCACAGAAAGCCTGAGAGATGGTTCTGGCGATTTCTCCATGACTTCCGCGACAACGGCCACTGTCTTGTCCACCTCACGCTCATGGACCTCGAAAATCAATTCATCATGAACCTGCAGCAGCATGCGTGCCGTTTCAATTCCTGCTTGCTCCATAGCACGTGGAATACGGACCATCGCACGCCGGATGATATCTGCTGCCGATCCCTGGATCGGAGCATTGATCGCAGCACGCTCGAAGAAGCCGCGAGCCGAAGGGTTCTTTGTATTGATCTCAGGATAATGCACCTTACGCCCAAAGATCGTTTCGACATAGCCATTGGCTTTGGCGCTGGCTTTCGTGCTTTCCATGTAGTCTTTGATGCCCGGAAACCGCTCGAAATAGGTCCTGATGTAAGCAGCAGCTTCTTCGCGCGGTATGCTTAGCTGATTGGCGAGGCCAAATGCTGAGATGCCGTAGATAATGCCAAAATTGATGGCCTTGGCCCGACGACGGACCTCGCTTGGCATACCCTCAATCGGAACACCGAACATTTCACTGGCTGTCATCGCATGAATGTCGAGCCCATCATCAAATGCTTTGCGCAACTGTGGGATATCAGCAATGTGTGCAAGGACGCGAAGCTCAATTTGTGAGTAGTCCGCTGAGACAAGCTTGTTACCTTTTTCAGCAACAAACGCAGTGCGAATTTCACGTCCTTCTTTGGTGCGGATCGGAATGTTTTGGAGATTGGGATCCGTCGACGCAAGGCGCCCGGTCGTCGTCGCGGCCAATGAATAGCTGGTGTGAATGCGAGCTGTATCCGGATGAACGTGCGTCGGCAACGCATCGGTGTAGGTTGACCGAAGTTTTGTGAGTTGCCGCCACTCCATCATGGTGTGGACGAGCTTGCGCGCATCCTCAGGCAGCTCTTCGTTGCCGGCCAAATCATCTAGCAACGTCGCCCGCGTCTCCCATTGACCTGTCTTGGTTTTCTTACCGCCGGGCAATTGAAGCTTGTCAAACAGCAATTCACCTAACTGCTTCGGCGAACCAAGATTGAACTTTTCGCCGGCAAGGTCATAGACCTCATCCTCTAACTGCGCTGCGCGCTGCGCGAAGGTTGCTGACAAACGTGACAGCACTGTCCGGTCCGTCGAGATACCGGCATGCTCCATTTCTACAATGACCGGCACCAACGGACGTTCCAGTGTCTCGTAGACGGTCATCATCCGCTCGGCCACCAGCCGCGGTTTCAGTGCCAGCCACAAGCGCAGAGTAATATCAGCATCTTCGGCTGCATACTCCGTCGCCTTATCGATGGGGACACCTGCGAATGTCTTGTCAGCAATCTTCTTGCCGGGAGCGAGCGCGATAACTTGCTTGAATGGTATGCATGAATGACCCAGATGGCGCTGTGCCAAGTCATCCATTCCGTGACCACCCCGGCCGCCATCAAGCGCATAGGAGATCAGCATCGTATCGTCGAACGATCTGACATCCACGCCATAGCGCTTCATGATCAGAATATCGTACTTGAGGTTCTGGCCGATCTTCAGAATTGCCGGATCTTCGAGGATCGGTCTGAGTGCATCGAGAGCTTCGCGCAATGAGAGCTGATCCAAGCCCCCACCATCGCCAAAGTCCAGTCCTTCTCCTGCATTGGTATGCCCCACGGGCACATAACAGGCGCGTCCCGGTTTCGTTGCTAAGGCAAAGCCCACAAGATCGGCTTGCATGGCATCAAGCCCGGTCGTCTCCGTATCAAATGCAAACTTTCCGACCTGGCGGATTTCCTCGACCCAGGCATTCAACGCGTCGAGAGTTGTGACTGTCTCATAGCTCGACCGGTCAATCGCCACCTCGGTTGCCAGCCTGAGATTGTGTTCGACAACTGCCTGTGGGGTTGCAACACCATCGTTGATGGATTGGCCGCCATCACCAGCAGCATTCGCCTTACCTTTCTTCTTGACGGTCGACCCAACCGACTTGACGGGGGTAGCAGGCGGTTCCGCACCCAGTGCTTCAGCGATCTTTCGGGTAAGCGTGCTGAACTCCATCTCGCTCAGGAAACCCAGGAGCATTTCAGACTGAGGTTCCTGAACTCCCATTTGCGCCGGCGTCACCGTAACCGGCACATCAAGCTTGAGGCGCACGAGGTCACGTGAGATCCGTGCCTGGTCGGCAAATTCGATCAGCTTCTCGCGGCGCTTTGGTTGCTTGATTTCGCCTGCGCGCTCCAAAAGGCTGTCGAGATCGCCGTATTCCTGAATGAGCTGAGCCGCGGTTTTGACACCGATACCCGGAACACCTGGAACGTTATCTACGGAGTCGCCAGCCAGCGATTGGACGTCGACAACGCGTTCCGGCTCCACAAAGAACTTTTCAAAGACTTGATCCGGCCCGATCTTTTTGTTCTTCATCGTATCGAGCATGTCGACACCCGGCTGCACCAGCTGCATCAGGTCTTTATCGGATGATACGATCGTGACTTGCCCGCCGGCATCAGCGATGTTCTGCGCATAGGTCGCGATCAGATCGTCTGCCTCGTAACCCTCCATTTCGATGCACGGGACATTAAAGGCCTTCACTGCATCTCGGAACAGCGGGAACTGCGGCACCAACTCTTCGGGCGGCGGCGGCCGTTGCGCCTTGTATTCGGCATAAACCTCGTTGCGAAAGGTTTGCGAACCCGCATCGAAAATGACAGCCAAGTGTGTCGGCTGATCTCCGGACTTGGTATCGCCGATGAGCTTCCAAAGCATCTGGCAGAAGCCATGAACGGCACCAACGGGGAGGCCATCAGAGGGCCGTGTCAGAGGCGGCAGGGCATGGAACGCTCGAAAGATATAACCCGAGCCATCCACCAGATAGACATGGCTGCCCTTCTCGATCGGCACCGGCTCACCGGCAGGAACGGACGTCCGATTCTCACGTTTTGGCGGTTTTGACGCCGTTTTCGCATCTTTGCTCATGACGCCAGACTATAAAGCGCCGATGACTGCGATGCGAGAGCCCAATCGGCGGAATCCTATGGAGAATTCTCTCTCCTGCCACCCAATGTCAGGAGAAGTTTGAAGAACGGTGCCGCTGAGCCGCGCCGCATAGCCATCAACATTTGCAGCCAGACCACAAATACAGTATGACGGCGCTCCGGCAGGCGCCCGTAGCTCAGCTGGATAGAGTACTAGATTCCGAGTCTAGGGGTCGCAGGTTCGAATCCTGCCGGGCGCGCCATCTTTCCAGGCATTTCCAAGAATCAGCAAGTCACCCACCGGCCGTTGGATGATCGATACGTTTTCACGAGAGGTTACCGGCGTTCTGGAGAGTTTTGGCATATAGCGTTTCACCAGGGTAATAGTCCGTACAACCATTTCCCTTCACGGCTTCGTGTTCGCCACTGGTGACCCATTGCAATGCATGCGTCGTAACTCTGGCTATTGCAAATGCAATAAGGAGTTTGACAATGATGCGCGCATTCTTTGCAGCAGTTTTCTTACTGTCTGTGTCAGCCGGCACCGGCTACGCGGCCGACTGCGAACGATACGAATACGGCAGCCACGCCTGGTGGAAATGCCAGAGCCAGTATGGTCCCGATTGATAAAGTCGTCGGGGACGGTAACGGCAGGTACCAGGGCTGGCGATACGCCGGCCCTGTCGCGCTTTTGGTCATTCAACTAAACCGAGAACATCTTCAGCCCGCGCATGCCGTGACAAACAATTTCTGATATGGAAAACGCGAACTGGCATCTTTGCCCGTGCTACGAAAGTCAGGCCGATGTTCTTCGCTGAACGCTGAAATGGCCTCGCGATGTTCGACATTTTGATACGCCGCAGCAAGTGCTTCGTGTTCGCGTAGACGCACCTTCCCAAGATGCTGACATGTACGATCTGCGTCAGAGCCCCCCTGATCATGAGAACCGACGGAACGGAGATTGCAGCCATCTCCGACCCTTCATAGAGTTTGCTCATCAGGCCCACTCCACTGGGTAACGCAAAGCCGACATGCTGCATTGTTCCCTGTCGTCAACGGCGACTTGAAACCGAAACCCAACAACCGGTGCGGCGATCGTCGAGAATAGCCGCCGCAACGGCAATCTCAGTTATGATCTCCAACCGAGCGATGGTGCATCTCACTTCAAAACCTTGCCCAATGGGGCCTATCACCGGCGCACGCTCAGCGCTCCGGGATCACCAAGCACGAGGAAAAGAGACATGCGTGAGAAAAGGCTGGACGGCAGAGTTGCGCTCGTTTCAGGTGGCAGCACAGGTATCGGTGCCGCAATTGTTCGGCGTCTTGCTGCAGAAGGTGCCCATGTCGGTCTCGGCGATATCAATACTGGCGACGGCGAACAAGTTGCTCAGGATGTGACAGCAGCTGGTGGATCGGCATGTTTCATGCCGCTCGACGTGACTGACGCATCGCATTGGCAAGAGGCCGTTCAGAAGTTAGTCACAGAACACGACCGGCTCGACATCCTCGTTAACAACGCGGGGATATATGCTCGCACACCGATTGATAAAATTGACGAGCAGGAATGGCAGCGCGTGATCGATGTCAACGTCAAGGGCGTTTCTCGGTGCCCAGGCCGCAATACCGGAGATGCGCAAAACGGGACAAGGATCGATTATCAATATCTCCTCGACAGCCGGTCTGAGGGGATCCATCGCCACGCACTACGGAGCATCGAAAGGCGCTGTTCGCCTGATGAGCAAGTCAATTGCCGTGCAATGTGCGAAGGACGGCATACGATGTAACTCAGTACACCCCGGCCCTGTCGACACCACCATGGGACATGCCGCAGTGCCAGAGGACATTCGCGAAGAGCGCTTCGGGCGCATTCCGCTTGGACGCTTTGGCTCACCCGAAGAGATTGCAGGCGCCGTATATTTTCTCGCAAGCGACGACTCGACCTTCATGACAGGATCAGAACTTATAGTCGACGTTGGTTCGACGGCGGCTTAGCGCCACCAAGCAGTTGTCGCCCGATAGACATCGCGGCTCTCGGTGGCGACCTCAACGGCGCAGCAGTAGGTGTCGTTACAAGAGTGCAGCAGCATCAGGCGCAATCACGGCAAACCGATCCGATAACGCCGTGAGGGCTACAGAATGGATAATGCTTGCAGGCGTGACGCCTCCGTCGCGGTCCGGGAGATCCCTGGTGCCACAGGCCGCTTCGACAATCGTTGTGCGGTAGCCCAGATCGAGTGCGGCCCGGGCTGTGGAACTGACGCACATATGTGTCATGAAACCACAAAGTACGATGTTCGTTCGCCCAGTTTCCGCGACCAGATTGTTGAGATCGGTTGTAGCAAACGCATTCGGCAATTGCTTTTCGACTATGACTTCGCCTGATTGCGGTGCAACTGCCTCTATAAGTTGTCCTCGCTCCGCGTCGCGATCGAACAGACTGCCAGGTCTTCCCTTATGAGCGATGTGGAAGATCGGAGCATGGGCGTCGCGTACTGCCTGAAGCAGCCTTGCCGCTTCGGCAACGGCCTCGTTTGCGCCTGCTACCTCTATCGGCCCATCGAGATACTCGTTCTGCATATCAATCAGGATCAAACTTGCATCCCGTATCTTCACCGGCGTTAGGTCTGCTCCAGACAGTTCAAGAAGTGTCTTAGGTATTGTCATGACATTCATCTCCACAAGATTCCGAACGTCTTAACAATGCCCTGAACTGATCCGGCGGTCATGCAGGATATTAGCCATCAATGGCTGCAAAATTGCAGGCAGAATGGTGACGTGTTAAATGCGCCGCCATGAACCGGCACCGCCATGAAATGGCACCATCGTGAACTGGGACGACTTGCGTATTCTCATCGCTGTGCGAAACGAAGGCACATTTGCGAGGGCAGGTGCAGTGTTGCGCATCGATGAAACGACAGTTGCACGTCGCTTGAACCGGCTTGAGAAGCAACTCGGCATGAGGTTGTTCGATGCCATTGACGGGACCCGGCAACCGACAGAGTACTGCATTGGTGTACTCGCTCACGCGGACGAAGTTGCCCGTCGGGTCTCTGCCATCACATCTCTTCCGGCTGCCTGTTCAGGCATTGCGGGCAACGTCCGCATAGCGACCACGCCGTCAATTGCCGATGAAGTGTTGGCACCGCGCGTTGGAACATTGCTGCGCGATAATCCAGAACTGACAGTGCAATTTCTGGCTTCCGGACAGAACGTCAATTTTTCACGTTGGGAAGCTGACTTGGCGATAAGGCTTGGAAGACCGGCCAAGGGCGATTTCGTCATCAGCAGGCTGGCCCGGCTGCGTCTCTACTACTTCGAGGCGGTCGACGAGGCACTTCCGTCGGGTAAACCAGTTGTATGCGCCTTTCCAAACGAGTTGGACGGCACACCAGAATCTAAGTTCTTGGCCGACAAGGCGATCAAGGATGAGGCGCGCCTCATAACGGACAGTCCCGCGACGATTCGAGCATTGGTGCAATCCTACAGCGCCAGCGGTGTTCTGCCAGAGTATGCCTGTGCGCCTTTACTGACCGATCCGAAACTGCAGGCAACCCTGCTTCCGCACCGGCGCGACGCCTGGTTGCTGGTACAAACTCACCTCAAGCGTGATCAGGCGACACGGCGCGTGATCGAATGGATCCAAAATGTATTTCACGAGGCCATTGGTTAGGTCTGCCGACTGCCAAGTCTGATACGTCCAATATCGGCTGAGACTGTTGCTAAGCTCAGCCCAAGCTGGACTGCCAGCAAACGAAAATCGAACGCTCCTTCCCCGTAGAGCCTTTGGCGTATACTCGCGACTTTGCGCGTTCTCGTGCGGGCCTGAAAATTGGCACTTGCATTTTTCCAGCTTCATCGAGTAGCTTGCGGGCATGTCTATTGCGAACACACTTCGGCTATTCAGCCTTCGACTTACTGGCCCGGCGTACTAATTGCGCCGGGGATGCGCTTGGCCGTGACCAAGCACAGAGTTCGAAGAGCAGCTGGAGACCTTATCGCGAGAATTCTCCCAAATTTGCCAAACATTCGATCATGCATGTGTTGCAAGGTGTGTATTCCGTGTCATTGCACGGTATAACGTAACCGCAGCGCGCAACATGACTTCGGCGATCATTGATCCAGCTGCTGAAAAACGACCAGACTGACTAGTCAAAGATACGGGTTGCTCCCATGCCTTCTATGCCAATCGAAAAATACGTGCCGTTTACGCCGATTGATTTGCCGGACCGGACCTGGCCGGGCCAAGTCATCACGCAAGCGCCAACCTGGTGCTCTGTCGATCTTCGCGATGGTAACCAGGCTCTGATCGAACCGATGGGTGCAGACCGCAAGCTGCGCTTGTTCAAAACGCTTTGCGAGATGGGTTTCAAGGAAATCGAAATTGGGTTCCCAGCCGCATCCGAGACAGATTTCACCTTCTGCCGGAAGATTATCGACGAAGACCTGATCCCGGATGATGTGGTCATTCAGGTTCTGACGCAATCGCGTGACGAACTGATCGCACGAACGTTTGAAGCCATCGCCGGCGCCAAGCGGGCAATCGTTCATCTCTACAATTCGACATCAACAACACAGCGGCGGGTTGTGTTCAACCTCGACACAGCGGGCATCACAAAAATCGCAGTTGATGGTGCAAAACTGATTAAGGATCTGACGTCCACGATTCCCGAAACCGAGGTCATTTACCAGTACTCTCCAGAGAGCTTCACACAAACCGAGTTGCCTTATGCAATGGAGATCTGTGAAGCCGTGATGGATGTCTGGCAGCCGACGCCTGAGAACAGGACAATCATCAATCTGCCGGCCACGGTTGAAGTCGCGACACCCAACATTTACGCGGATCAAATTGAGTGGATGCATCGCAATTTCTCGAAACGCGATTGCGTCATCCTTTCGCTGCATCCCCATAACGACCGCGGCACCGGTGTGGCAGCTGCAGAGTTTGGCGTCATGGCCGGCGCTGATCGCATCGAAGGCACCTTGTTTGGCAATGGCGAGCGCACGGGCAATGTCGACGTGATCACGCTGGCAATGAACATGGTCAGTCAGGGCGTCGACGCCGGGTTAGAGATGAGAAACATGCGCGAGCTGCGCTCCACGGCGGAGTACTGCACGCAATTGCCTGTTCATCCGCGCCACCCCTATGCTGGTGACTTGGTGTTCACGGCATTCTCAGGAAGCCATCAGGACGCTATCAACAAGGGCCTGAAGGCCATGAAGACGTCCAACAGTTCTGAGTGGGATGTGCCATACCTGCCGATCGATCCGGCCGACGTCGGTGCGAGCTACGAAGCCGTTATCCGGATCAACTCACAGTCGGGTAAGGGCGGCATCTCATACATTATGGAAACCGAGTACGGTATCCAGATGCCCCGCGCACTGCAGGTCGAGTTCTCAGGTGTTGTTCAGAGAATCTCGGATGGCACCGGTGAAGAGCAGACCCCAGAGGACATATGGGCCGCCTTTGAGAAAGAGTATCTTAACGCCAACGACCCCTATGAGTTCATCGAGCACGTCACGCGGGTCGGCAGTCATGCCTCAGAGGTGCGACAGCTCGCGGCGACCGTCCACAAATCCGGAAAAAAGATCGAGATCGAAGGAACAGGTACCGGGCCGATAGACGCCTACGTTGATGCAATCGGCAAAGAAGCCGGCGCCGACATCAAGGTGTTCAGCTATTCCGAGCACTCCGTCGGCCTTGGCGCAGACGCCACCGCGATTGCATTCGTCGAAACAGAAGTCAACGGCCAGCATCTTTATGGCGTTGGCCGCAGCAAGAACATTGTCTCAGCATCATTGATTGCTGTGACGTGTGCCGTGAACCGCATGTTGCGAGGGGCGGCCGGATAATAACAGAAGTGCTTGAGGCCTCTCCTTTCATCCGGAGAGGCCTCAACCATACCAATCAGCAACTCTGCAGCGTGGGCGATGGCCGATGAGAAAGCCGCGCCAATCCCATTTTTTCTTAAAATTATTAACTTGAATTAAGCGAACATTACTGCCTTCCAGACAATTCGCTCTTCAGTTTACCTCAGATTTACCCCGATCCGCTACTCAACAAGTATCGGCTAACGATCACGCCTATAAGCAACGAAAGCGTGGCTTCGTCGTTATGTATTGAGTTTGCGTCAAACGATGTCAGTAAAAGTCAAAAGAGAGCGTCCAGATCAACGCCGTCACCACCGCGTGACCGCGCCGCTTTTCGTCGACCTCAATGGCCGACGATTGCGCGCTGCCGACTGGAGCCTTGGTGGCATCAACGTTTGCGATCCGGATGGTACGCTGCCAGCCATTGGCGACGAGCTCATCGTCGATCTTGAGCTCCCCTTCCAAGGTTTCGACATCAAGTTCAACACGACGCTTGAAGTCCTTCGAGTCGATCCTGAGACGCGGATGATCTCCGGCAAGTACGTTGATCTAGGCGAGCGCGAACAAGAGTTGATGCAGCACTTCGTCGAAGACATCATTCGCGGTGCGATGTCCGACATTGAAGATACGATACAGCGCATCGACGTACCGGTGACGCCGGCATCGCTATCCCCAGACAAATCCAAGTCCGACAGCGATGTCCCCGTCAGGCGCTGGCCGGTCCGAGCCATGGTCTATTCGTCGGCCTACGTTCTGTCTGGTTTGGCGGTCTTCGCCTACGCTTCGATGCTGGTCTTCTCGACGTATTTCAATCTGGAAGTCACTTCGGCTGTCATCTCAGCCCCTCTCGAGCAAGTTAAGGCTCAAGCAGAGGGGCGCTTGCGCTGGACAAGGTTCCGACCAGGCGACCCAGTCATCGAGGGCGATGTTGTCTTGCATCTCTACGACAACAAGCTCGAGCGGGAAATTGATCTCGCAGGTCTTGCAATCAAGGAACGCTCGAACGAGATCGCCTATCTCATGCGCCGCAAAGTCGACGAGCTCGACAAGGCCTCAGCGTTCGCACACATTGAAGCCAAGGAAATTGCACAGTCCCGTCTGCAGCAGGAAAACTTGCAGGAGCAAGTGCACGCGGCTCGCCTGACGCATGTGCGCGCCGAACATCTCTTTAGTAAGGGCCACGCGCCGGCTGCCAAGGTTGAGGAAACAAGGAAGAAGCTGATTGCACTTGAGAAGGAACTGCAAAGCCAGAAACTGGAATTGCAGACCCGCATCAAGGTTGCGGAAAAGAATCTTGGGAAGCGTCACTTCAGCGGCGATAATGTCATTGGAGATCTGCAGCGCATCTCGGATGAAATCAAGCGCGCAGAAGGTTTGATGGAGCT
>JBCDBQ010000169.1:0-12453 GCA_039183375.1 Pseudomonadota bacterium | reverse complement strand
GTTTGGTCGCTCATGGGCTCTCTCTGAATTTAGATTCCGGGTTATCCCGCAATCGTGTAGTTCCTCAGACAGGATCGCTTTACTCAACCGTTCCAAGTAAGCCCGGGTCTTTGTCCTGATGACAGCAACGGCAACCCGTCGTTTACGATCCTCTCAACTTCATTTCGCCGGCTGCAACTGCCAGCAAGCACCGTGTCTTGCCGAATAGCTACGAAGGACGACTACCGGACATAAGTATTTCGATCTCAGGTTCCAATAAGATCACACTTAAACGTGTCGCTGCATGTCGCACACAGCAGGCTAGGCTGACGTCTCTTGTTCTTCAGCCCGTTCGGTATAAATTTTCAATGGTCGAGCGCCACCTTCAACAACTTCTGGTCCAATGACGACTTCCTCCACACCTTTTAGGCTTGGAAGATCAAACATCGTATCGAGAAGAATTCCTTCCATGATCGACCGGAGACCACGCGCACCGGTTTTGCGCTCAATCGCTTTGCGAGAGATTGCTTTCAGTGCGTCGGTCGTGATGGTGAGCTTGATATCCTCCATCTCGAACAAGCGCTGATATTGCTTGACCAGTGCGTTCTTTGGTTCACTCAGAATTTCAACCAAAGCTTCCTCGTCGAGATCCTCAAGTGTCGCCAGAACCGGCATACGACCGATGAATTCCGGAATCAGACCGAAGCGCAGCAAATCTTCCGGCTCGACCCCGCGCAATACCTCACCAGTTTTGCGCTCATCTGGGTCGCTGACCGTTGCGGCAAAGCCAATTGATGTGCCCTTGCCGCGCGCCGCGATGATTTTGTCTAGGCCGGCGAATGCACCACCACAGATAAACAGGATGTTCGTCGTGTCGACCTGTAGAAATTCCTGCTGTGGGTGCTTGCGTCCACCTTGTGGCGGCACGGACGCAACAGTCCCTTCCATAATCTTGAGGAGAGCCTGCTGGACGCCTTCACCCGAGACATCCCGTGTAATTGATGGGTTGTCGGATTTCCGGCTGATCTTATCGACTTCATCGATATAGACAATGCCGCGCTGGGCGCGCTCAACATTGTAATCGGCGGACTGCAGCAGTTTCAGTATGATGTTTTCGACGTCTTCACCGACATAGCCGGCTTCTGTCAGTGTCGTCGCGTCAGCCATTGTAAATGGCACGTCAAGGATACGGGCAAGGGTCTGCGCGAGAAGGGTTTTACCGCAACCGGTCGGACCGATGAGTAGAATATTAGACTTGGCAAGCTCGACATCGTTGTTCTTGGCCGCGTGATTGAGCCGCTTGTAATGGTTGTGCACGGCAACAGCGAGGACACGCTTGGCGTAATCCTGACCAATGACATAGGAATCGAGAACCGTTTTGATTTCTTCGGGAGTTGGAACACCGTCACGCGACTTGACGAGCGTATTCTTGTTCTCTTCGCGGATGATATCCATGCACAGCTCAACGCATTCATCGCAGATGAATACGGTTGGGCCTGCAATAAGCTTGCGAACCTCATGTTGGCTCTTGCCGCAGAATGAGCAGTAGAGCGTATTTTTTTCTTGGCTCGGCATGTTCTGTTCTTACCCTTCGTCTGCCGCTTAGATCGTGCACAATCTAACCAGGTTCTCAATCGCTAGCAGCGCCGACAAGGCATCAGCACTAACAAACGGTGCGCGCACTTAAGTTGCACATCCGACCTACTGTACGGTTGGAACGATCGAACACTGATCTCAACATGCTGCCGGTGTCGCAATCAAGATTGTATTAACGCTGATGCGAAACCTTGATATCGGCCCATGGCAAGAATGCACCACGTGTGTCTTATTTTCCTCTACCGTCTTATCGGTCAATATTCAGTCCGACTACACTACGTCAGCAACTATTCCAGACAATATGTTCTCCCTGCGACGCATGAGCTCCTGTCCGAAACAATTTTCGCGCGATCCCAGACACCAGCAACTGAGTTCATACATGCCAAGCAAGAACTGTGGCGCACAAACTCTAGCCGTTGATCGGCTTCACACAACCGATTGCCTTGCACGAACCATGCCTTCATGCCGCACTATGGGCTGATGACTCGGTCGATACTCAGCAAAAGAATCAAACAAAGTTAGCTACCGGAGCTTTCCGGGGGATTACCAAGTTCTGCTACTTCATCCCGGCTTTCAAGAACTCGATCGATCAGGCCGAATTCTAGTGATTGCTCTGCAGTCATGAAGTAATCGCGATCCAGCGTCTTCTCAATTATATCGTAGTCTTGACCCGTATGCTTGACATATACTTCGTTCAAGCGCCGCTTCATCTTCACAATATCTTCGGCATGGCGCTCAATGTCTGATGCCTGACCCGAAAAACCACCTGAAGGTTGGTGGACCATGATGCGGGCATTGCTCAAGGCAAAGCGCATATCCTTTGCGCCAGCACATAAGAGAAGTGAGCCCATTGAGGCAGCCTGGCCGATGCACAGCGTGGCGACGGGAGGTTTAATGAACTGCATCGTGTCGTAAATCGCCATCCCGGCGGTAACAACACCACCTGGGGAGTTGATGTACATCGAGATTTCCTTGGTTGGATTCTCGGATTCACAATACAGCAGCTGCATGCAGATCGAGGTCGCCATGTGGTCCTCGATCGGGCCGGTGACGAAAATGATCCGCTCTTTCAGCAGGCGTGAGGGAAGATCATAGCCGCGTTCGCCACGCGTGGTCTGCTCAACCACCATCGGCCAGAATGTATTCGTAATGGTATTCACGGGATCTTGCATCGGGGAACCTTTCGATCGAGCATGGCGGACGGCGTGCTTCAGCACGAAGTGAGCCGAGGAATCACTGCATTCGTTTTAACATAAGAACGGGCGCGCGGACGTCAAAGGCCAGCCGTCCACAATAGACTTGCAAACCTGACAAGCCGAGCGAGGCAGTTCGCCCCGCTTCACGTAAGCAAAAACAGATACTCTGTTCAGTTTGCTTTACTTTTCGGCAGTCTCACCGGCATCGGTTTCAGCGACATCGTCACCGTCAATGGGTGCTGCCAGCTCTTCGCGCGTCACTTCCTTGTCTGTGACCGTGGCCTGGCCAACCAGGAAATCAACGACTTTCTCTTCGAAGATTGGCGCACGGAGCTGACCGATCGCACCAGGCGTCTTCTCGAAATAATCGTAGACCATCTTTTCGTGGCCCGGATACTGCCGCGCTTGCTGGACGAGCGCCTCTCGAAGCTCTTCCTGCTCGACCTGGATCTCGTGCTTGTCGCCAATTTCGCCGATGACCAGACCGAGCCTCACGCGACGACGTGCGATGTCATCGTATTCAGCGCGCGCTTCTTCTTCGGTCTTACCCTCATCTTCAAAGGATTTTTCTTCCTTCTTCATGTTCTCGGTGAGTTCATTCCAGATGGTGTTGAACTCAGCCTCAACCAAAGAGGGGGGCAACTCGAAGGCGTGCTTTTCGTCGAGCTGATCTAAGAGCGTTCGCTTCAGCTTGGCTCGCGAAATCTGCTCATATTCGCTGGTGATCTGGTTCGTTACCAGTTCACGCAGTTTTTCAAGGTTCTCAACGCCGAGTGTTTCAGCAAGAGCATCATTGACTTCGGCTTCCGCTGCCTTTGCCACTTCCTGGACCGTAACGGCGAACGTTGCTTCACGCCCCTTGAGCGTATCGACAGGATATTCCTCTGGGAATGTCGTGGTGACATCGCGTTGGTCGCCGGCCTTGGCTCCTTTGAGACCCTCTTCAAAGCCCGGAATAAATCCACCCTGGCCAATGATAAGATCAATGCCCTCGGCGGTGCCGCCTTCGAATTCCTCGCCGTCAATGCGGCCGACAAAGTCGATCTTGAGCTTGTCTTCGTCTTCAGCAACCGCTTCGGGATCTGCATTGTAGGCCTTGTTGCGCTTCGCAAGATCCTGGAGCGCTTCATCAACGGACGCGTCGTCCACTTTGGCTACGAGGCGCTCAACGTTCATGGTCGAGAAATCAACCAGCTCAATTGGCGGGATGACTTCATAACTCATTGAGTATGACAGGTCTTTTGAGCCGGAAACAACGCTTTCGATCTCGGACTCATCTTCCGGCAGAGCAATCTCGGGCTGAGCAACAGGGCGTTCATTCCGATCAGTGAGCGCCTGCTTGCTGCTCTCTTCCACGGCTTCCTGCAGTATTTCGAGCATCAGACGCCGGCCGTAAACCTTCTTCAGGTGAAGCTTGGGGACTCGGCCCTTGCGAAACCCTTTGATCTGCACGTCATCTTTGATCTCATCGAGCCGCTTTTCGCATTTCTGGTTCAGATCAGCTGCGGCGAGGACCACCTGAATTTCACGCTTCAGGCCATCGGAAACTGTTTCAGTTACTTGCATTCGTCTCAAACCCAGATTTGCCAATGAGATCCAGCATCCTGCCTCCGTCACAACGACAGTGGAGGTGCCATTCGGCTATTGCTCCATGGTGCGGGCGGAGGGACTTGAACCCCCACGGCCGAAGCCACCAGAACCTAAATCTGGCGTGTCTACCAATTCCACCACGCCCGCATATGGAGCAGTTTCGTGGACCAGCGTAGGGGGCCGTAACGGCCACATCACCGAACAAAGGTTTCCTATGCTTAATCCGCACAATGCAAAAACAATCGCCGCAACACGTTTCCGTGCGCGGCTACATGATCGCATCAATCCGCATGTATATCGGCAGGACGCAGGAAAAATCAATCACCAATTGAGCCAGATACGGGTTGCGACAGTTTTGCCAAGTGAACGGCCTGCATGAGTCATCAGCAGCCCGCGCAACCAGTCCGATGCGGCTTCATCCGTTGGCTTGTATTTGCTTGCCGCCGTTGCCGGCGCTTCAAATACTCAAGCTGGCCTGGATAGTTTGAAGCAAAACCAATTCGCATGGGGAGTTTGTCCTTGCTTCTCAAAGCATCGCTGTCGCTAACGTGGACGAGACGGCCGCGGGGACGGCCTTTGGCAAGCCACTGATCCGAGTATCAGTTCGACTCATTTGCTTCAAGGTCCCGGGTTGCGAGTACGCAATCGGCTGATTAGGTTTGAATGAAGAACGACCAATCTTGCCTCAAAAAAGGACGCCAAATTGTACGTCGCCGCTAATGTCGCCGATGCCGTCGGCCGGACCCCGCTCATTCAGTTGAAACGCGCATCAGAGGAAACTGGCTGCACAATCCTTGGCAAGGCCGAGTTCATGAACCCCGGCCAGTCGGTTAAGGACCGTGCTGCCTTGTTCATTATTAAAGAGGCCGAGAAAGCCGGGCGCCTGAAGCCCGGTGGAACGATTGTCGAAGGCACAGCTGGCAACACCGGCATCGGACTAACGGTGATAGGCGCGGCGCTAGGATATCGCACGGTTATCGTCATCCCGGAAACTCAGGCGCAGGAGAAGAAAGATGCCTTGCGCCTGCTTGGTGCGCGTCTGGTTGAAGTGCCAGCTGTGCCTTATCGCAACCCGAACAACTATGTGAAGTATTCAGCACGGCTGGCTGAGGCCTTGAATGAGAGCGAGCCCAATGGCGCGATCTGGGCCAACCAGTTTGACAATACCGCCAATCGCCTTGCGCACATTGAGACGACGGCGCCGGAGATTTGGGAGCAGACTGATGGCAAGGTCGACGGGTTTTCCTGTGCTGTCGGTTCGGGCGGCACGCTAGCTGGTGTCTCGATGGGCCTGAAGGCCAAGAACAGCGACATCAAGATTGGCTTGGCGGACCCGCCGGGCGCAGCACTCTACGCTTATTATACAACCGGCGAGCTCAAGTCAGAGGGCGGCTCCATTACAGAAGGCATCGGTCAAGGGCGTATCACCGCGAATCTGGAAGATGCGGTGGTTGATCATGCTTACCAAATCCCGGATGCCGAAGCCGTCAGGATCGTATTCCAGCTTATGGAAGAGGAAGGCCTTTGCCTCGGGGCATCGTCAGGCGTCAACATTGCCGGCGCCAAGCATCTGGCCCGCGAAATGGGACCGGGCAAAACTATTGTAACGATCCTCTGTGATTTCGGCTCACGCTATCAGAGCAAGCTGTTCAATCCGGAATTTCTACGCAGCAAGGACCTACCTGTGCCGGCGTGGCTGGAAGCAAACTCTGCCGGTATCCCAACAGTCTTTGAGGACGTCGATGCCTAGAAGCCGTTCGTGGCACTGTCTGATTTCTCGGCGATAGGGACAATTGAAATGACTGAAGCGGTGTTTCGAGAGGATGCTTATGCGAGAGATTGCACGGCCAAGGTCGTAAGTGTGAACGACCGCGGCGGCATTATACTTGATCGGACAGTCTTCTACGCTTCCGGTGGTGGCCAGCCAGGTGATGCGGGGACGCTGGAATTTGATGGCCGGACATGTGCAATTGCGACAACCGTGTACGACCAGGATCGCAAAACAATTGTCCACGTCCCAAAAGAGCCGGAGCAAGTGCCAGACGTCGGCCAGGAGCTGACGGTGGTCCTCGATTGGGCGACACGGCATAAATGTATGCGCGTCCACACTGCACTCCATCTGCTGTGCAGCGTGATCAACTATCCGGTGACAGGTGGCCAGATTGGTGCCGGTGATGGGCGGCTTGATTTTGATATCCAGGATGCCGGGGCGATTGAAAAAGAGGCTGTCGAAGCACAGCTGAATGAGATCATCGCAGGCGATCATGCGGTCTCTGAAACGTGGATTAGTGATGCCGAACTTGAGGCAAATCCCGGCCTTGTGCGGACAATGTCCGTGAAGCCGCCGATGGGCTCCGGCCATGTCCGGCTGGTGTCAATTGGCGAAGGCGGTAGCGTCGACCTGCAGCCCTGCGGCGGTACACATGTCAAGTCGACTGCCGAGATTGGTCGCGTTGCAATTCCCAAAGTTGAAAAGAAGGGACGTCAAAATCGCCGCGTGCGCTTGGCTCTGAGCGAGTAAACGTCTCAAATCAGTCAGTATCTCATTCAGCAAAAGGTTCTTAGAAATGCCTGAACTACGCGGTCGCTACATTGTTGAAACAGACTGGCTGGCGGATCATCTCGAGTCACCCGACCTTGTTATCCTGGACGGCTCGACACATCTGCCGACGGCGAACCGCGACGCCCATTCTGAATACGAGGCAGAGCACATTCCGGGGGCGATCTTCTTCGATATCAACGATATTGCTGACAAGAGTAATCCTCTGCCGCACATGCTGCCTTCGACCGTGCAGTTCGCCTCACAGATGAAGAAGATGGGCATTGGCGATGGCATGCGAGTTGTCGCCTACGACAGTGTTGGTCTCTATTCGGCGGCACGCGTGTGGTGGATGTTCCGTGCCATGGGCCACGAGGATGTCGCCGTGCTGAATGGCGGCCTACCGAAGTGGAAGGCTGAAGAGCGGGCTGTGACGGCTCAGCCGACCCCCGCTCGGTCCGAACGCCATTTCACACCGCGCTTCAATGCCGGACTTGTCCGCGATATCGATGACATCAAATCCATCGTGCGTAATGGCGGCGAACAAATCATTGATGCACGCGCTGCGGCTCGCTTCAAAGCCGAGGCGCCGGAACCGCGCAAAGGACTGCGCTCCGGCCATATGCCCGGCGCCTTCAATCTGCCGTTCACCAACCTGCTCAATGAGGATGGCACCTTAAAGTCTGCTGACGAGCTGCGGGCGGCATTCGAAAGCGCAGGTGTCAATCAACGTCAGCCCGCCGTGACGAGTTGCGGCTCCGGCGTCACGGCGTGCGTGCTCTCTCTCGCGATGGCCGTGATCGGCAATCCTGATGTGCCGGTTTACGACGGCTCCTGGAGCGAATGGGGCGATGAAAACTCCGGCGGTGATGTCGTCGTCTAAGCGCCGAGCGTCGGAAGGACACACCAGCGCGAGCCGCCTGGGTGCGGCTGATTGCTATTTGAGATCAAACTGGATCGCCAGGTCCTGACCGTTCGAAATGGTCAGTCGTGTGAACCCCATGAATTTGCAAAAATCCAGGAACGTGCGCTTTTCCGGCTCCGGCAGTTTGTTGAACAACGATGTTGACCTGGCTTCCGACGTCATTGCCGCAAGCAAGGCGCGCAACTGATAGTGCGTGGCGTAGCGGCCGGTCTCCGTCGCAACAATGATAAGCTTCTCCTTGCGTGCGCCTTTGACAAACAGATGATACGTCGGCGCAAAGCTACGCTTGTTCTGCATGAGGGCGATGCCAACTGCAAAGGCGGCCCGTGAGCGCGAGCTGGAAATCGGCGCGGTGATAAGAGCAGATTCATACACTTCGCGGATTTGCGGCTCGGGGTAATAGTACCCAACATGGCGATCCTGCACATCAGCCGGAGATTGGGCCGCGATAGTCTGGGTTTGAGCCTGCGCGTTGGTGGCAACGAGCCCCAAGCCCGCATTCAACGTGATAAAAGCGGCCAAGGCATATCGACAGGACATCATCATCGCGGAACTCTCACTGAACATACGGGAGGGTCCCGCGATATCCCCTCGGCGTCAAGCCAGGGCTGATGAAATTGTTACTGGAATCAAGCAGCTAGAGCACAGCCTGCAGATCAAACCTTGGTGAGAATGATTGAACTGATCTGAATTGTGCTGATAACTGGCGGAGACCGAGTCCGTCATATGCTGGCTCCAGGTCGATCAAATCAATCCAATTTTCGTAATGTAATGCTCGGAAAGTTCAGCCATTCGTTCGAATCCGTTCAGAGTCGTTCACGACAAGCCATGTTTATTGTTAGTGCTGTTAGTGGGGCTAACTCGGAATTAGAAAATGCCACGCTAGTTAAACCGCCTCCACGCGCGGACAGTTCAGACACTTGAAAAGCCCGAGCGCCACGCTGACAGGGGAGGTCTTGACCTCCTAGTCTCAAAGGCGGGAGCCAAGAAGTGGGTGTTCAATTATCGCCGGAGATCGGACAGCAGACACTGTGAGATGGGCTTAGACAGGGTTAGCAGTGTTTCGTTGGCGAGTGCGCGAGAGAAGGCTGCCGTACAGTTTATGCTTCTTGATGCTGGCAAAGACCCGCTGAGCGAACGGCGTGCAGCAAAGTCTGGTGACACTCAGACATTTGGCGCGTTCGCTCACTCATTTATCACGGAGCATAAAAGAGCCTGGCGTAATGAGGTGCATCGCAAGCAGTGGCATTCTACGATGAACCAGTATTGCAGCACGATCGAAACATGCGTGTCGACGCGATAACAACGGAAGACATAGGAATGCTAGGTTTCACAAAGCTTGAGTTCAGCTGAGTAGATAAGAAATGTCCTTAAATAAGGTGGTCCCACTCCAGAACGCTGAATATTCCGCAGGCCTTAGTAATGCTAGCCCTACTCATGTCCTGCTGCCGTGCATTCTGCTTTTGCTCTCAATGATATTGCCCGATCAGCTCACGGCCCAAGATGTTGGAGATCTGCGTGAAGACGCAAAGTTGCAAAGTCCGGTTCTCAAACGAATGATTACCGCTTCGGTATACTTGCCCGCAGCCTATAAAGACCAAGCATCGAAATCGGAACGATTTCCGGTTGTCTATCTTCTGCATGGTTTGGGTGACAATCACACGGCCTGGCCAAAGCTCGGTAAGATCAAACCAACTCTCGATCGCCTTATTAATGCGGGCAAAGTGCCACCGTCGATCGTCGTGATGCCTGATGCTGATAGCAGCTGGTATGTCAACGATGTAAGGCCGAACGGACATGGGCGCGTCTTCGACGCCTTTCGAACTGATCTAATCGCGTCTGTCGACAGAAGTTACCGTACTGTGGCCTGCAAGGACGGTCGTGTGATTGGCGGCCTGTCTATGGGCGGGTATGGCGCACTTCTTATCGGACTTGCCGAGCCCGAAAAATTCGCAGCGATTTTCAGCCTGTCAGGCGCTGTATTTCCGGAAAACTTATCGGATGATCCTAAAAGGAGAGTTTGGCTCGCTAGTTTGTTTCGTGGCGTCCATGGCGATCCGATCGAGAGTGCTCGGCTGAAGCAGTGGAACATATTCGACCGACTCAGGACCTTTGATCGGACAAGAGATTACCCGCATGTGTGGCTGAGCACTGGGGATGACGATGCGTTCCCATCAATAGTTAGCGGCAGCGTGCGCGTGTTCCAAATGCTCCAAAAACGAAACATTCCGACGGAGTTACGCATTGATGACGCCGGGCATCACTGGTCATACTGGCAAAAATCTGTAGAACCAGCACTGATTTGGGCATCGAAACTTTTGCGCACCAAATGCACAACGGCGGATCAATAATGGCCTGGATCCATTCCGATCATAATCGATTTGAAGCATGCGCCAACATCACATCCTCAGGCCAATTCGATCGGCGCAGGGCGCTGCGGCAACACAATCGCGTCCGCACTATTTGCCAGACTGAACCAATCTATCTCTGCGCCAGACCATGCCAACCAAAAAAAGTCTTTATGATATTCTCCTCGCTGTGGTTCGTCGAATTAAAGGATGGCGGTTGATGCGCATTCCCGGAACCTTCATTGCGCTTGCAATTGGAACAGCAAGCGCCCAGGCGCAAAGAGCCGAACTAGTCTCCATCCCCACCTATCGTGGGATTGTGCTCACGGCACATGTAATGCGCCCTGGTGGTTACGAAGGGCGTTCTCCTGCCGTGATCGCACTGCACGGTTGTGCTGGGCCTCTTCGACGAGATCGTCAAGGGCTCAGCTCACGCCACCGCGCCTGGGGACGTGTTCTAACCAATGCCGGTTACCTCGTTGTCTTCCCAGATAGCTTCGGTTCGCGGGGATATGGTTCCTTATGCAAAATTCGTCCTCGTCCCGTTCGTCACAAGGACAGGATTAAAGACGTTGAAGCTACGATTCTTTGGCTTGCATCGCAGCCGGATGTTGCTGCCAACTCAATCGGATTAATTGGTTGGTCTAACGGCGGAACAACGGCTCTTTATGTGTCCACCCGCTCTTTCTCCAGCAGCTTACGCCAGATCATTTCATTCTATCCAGGTTGCCGCCGGCTGTTGCAGAGATCTATCAAGGCACCAAAAACTAAGCTGAAGATAATGATGGGTGCAGCAGATGATTGGACTCCACCAGATACGTGCCTCTCGCTTGCAAAGAAGTGGAACATACCAATCAAACTCTACGAAGGAGCTTACCACGGCTTCGACTCACCTCGGAGCCGAGTACGCGTTCGTAAAGGTCTTGCTTTCACGCCAACCAAAAGCGGAATGGCGCATGTTGGGACACATTACCAGGCCCGCCGCGAAGCGATTGCCGAAGTGTTGACGATGCTGGCAGTGGAGCTCAGGCAATAGCTCAGCGGTTGATCGCACTTACTGTTCAGGATGGCCCTACTCTGCTCCTGCCCCTTCATGAGCGTGCCCCAGCGCTGGGCAGTGTCTGCTGAGAAGGTCTAGAGCAGACGCGTGTGTTTAGGTTAAAAGGCCAGATCCATTGATCCGATAAGTACGCATGGCAAAATCCAAATATTTCCTCGGGCTTAGCACTTGAGGCAGCTCAACATAGATCTATCCTTTTCACGGACATTCATTTTGCAGGAGTTGAAGTTGAAGAAAGTAATGTTTGCAATCGGCGGAGCGCTAATCATCAACGCACTACCGGTTGAGCCGTCACATGCTGCTTCGAGGAAAACGTGTTTAGCAAATCATGCCAGGACAGTAAGTAGAATCGAATGCAGGGAACAGTGCGCTCGTGGCAGGGTAAAGACGAACAGTTGCGAGCGTACATGTCGTAGAGGGAACTGCGTTCGCAGCAAGAACAACAACTACTACCTGATCAAGTGATGCAAAGCGGCGTTTCCACGGTTGTCGCAAATGCAGATCGGAATCATCGGCTGTTGCGCCTTTCCGATTTGTTGAATTGGTCTTAATGCTGCTTCTGCTCGGACGTGCTGACTTATTGAACCAGCGTTTCACCAAGAGTTGCCGCTCTCAACAAGACGCTACTTACGACACCTCATCGCGGTCCGGCTGTCAAAGATTCCTGCGGAGGAAGTTACCGAGATAACGTACAATGCCCTGGTAGATCGCGTTCGTTTCGAAGTCGCGGAAATTGACGTTGAAGTCCAAGTTGGAAAGGGCGCCGAACGGGACTGAATAATTCAAGACAACGCTGCAAAGGCTCTAGTACACCAAGCGGCTTCGAAACCACCGGCTCGAGAGCAGCAAGATTAGATTGACCTCATGCACCACCGCGTTGACGCCGCCATTCATGGCATTGACCGCCTGTGCAAAACCGATGTCGGCTGTGCGTTGCTTCCGTCTAGTTTCGATCTATCTCTGAGCGCAATTTATGGGCCCGTTGAAAATCCCTCCTTGATCGACAATCTCTGCCAACTTTTCTACTTTGCCGACAGCAATGCGTCGAACCGTTGGTTCTCATAACCCACTCCCGCTCGGCCCGCCGCAACCACATTCGGATTGAGATGCTGCCATGAGAGTCGCGCTCACAATTGACGATCTTCCGGTTTGGCCGCACGAAGCGAGCCCGCCAGATACATCACCTGCCAAGATCGCCTCATCGATGATCGACACGCTGG
>JBCDBQ010000168.1:0-12477 GCA_039183375.1 Pseudomonadota bacterium | reverse complement strand
TGCCAACGGCCTTCCGTAAACGTATCACACATCTTCACGCCCTTGATCAAAATCCAGTGCCCTTCTTTTCCCTTGTGAACACCGAGAATGTAATGCGTCCACGCGTTGCGCGGCTTCTGCATCCACGACCAAAGTGTTGGCCGCTCCTTGCGCTCTAAATGGGTGTAGTTCTCGATCTCCACCATCTGATAACCGAACACTGCTAAGGCGCCTTCTACCTCTTCTGTGTAGGTGCCGACGACGACAGGTTTGGAATGCTCCGGCAGCTCCCGGATGCGACGGATTTCATCTTCCACCTTGCTGATCGACCAACCTGTGATAGCAGAGATCACGTAAGGTCCACAAAACGCAGTACGACCCGTGTCGTTCTGGACTTCGTTTAGCGATGAGGTCGTCCGTGGTCCCAAATCGTCCATAGACAATGCCATGACTCGCTCCCAAACAAACTTAATGCCAAGTTAATGGCAGTTTGCCGCGAGGTGATTTACGAATCGTTAAGCTTGTCGGTCGGCGAGAGACTCGCGAGGGAGGAATAATCAAAATGTCGAATACTGATGACAATGAGCGCGGATTTCTACGCGGCTTGCAATCCTACGGCGATCGCGACTTCTCCATCTACATGCGGCGCGCATTTGCAAAGTCACAGGGATGGTCCGGCGAGGAGCTTAAAAAACCGGTTGTCGGCATTGCCTATACCTATTCGAAGTTCAATCCTTGTCATCGTCATTTCCCGGAACTGCTCGACGCAATCAAGCGCGGCGTCGCTGCTGCTGGCGGTATCGCCATGGAGTTCCCCACAACGTCGCTCCACGAGTCGACACTGGCGCCAAACTCAATGAAGTTTCGCAACCTGATGGCGCTCGATACAGAAGAAATGATCCGGGCACAGCCAATGGATTCCGTCGTCCTTATGGGAGGTTGCGACAAGACTGTTCCCGCGCAACTGATGGGAGCAATCAGCGCCAACAAGCCGGCGATACAACTCATCGGTGGTCCACAGATGACATCGCGTTACAAGGATGATCGCGTAGGCGCTTGCACGGATTGTCGCAAGTTCTGGATGCGTTATCGCGCCGGAGAAATGACTGATCAGGAGATCGAAGCTGTCGAAGGACGACTGGTGACCACTGCTGGCACGTGCGCGGTCATGGGCACGGCATCCACGATGGCGGCAATCGCAGAAAGCCTCGGCATGACATTGCCGGGCACAGCTGCCATTCCAGCTGTCCATGCCGACAGACTGCGTGCCGCTGAAGCGTCCGGTCAGGAAGCCGTTCGCATTGTGCGGGACAGTATTACACCGCAACAGATCGTAACGCCCCAAGCCATCGAAAACGCGCTGCGCGTGTTGCTATCCATTGGTGGTTCGACCAACGGTGTCATCCATCTTGCAGCCATCGCCGGACGTGCCGGTATCAAACTGGATCTCACAAAACTCAACGAACTTTCAGACACAACACCAGTCCTCACAGCGGTGAAGCCGGTCGGCGATGAGTTCTATATGGAGGACTTCTTCGCAGCCGGTGGCATTGGCGCCGTGCTGCGCGAGCTCAAACCACTTCTCAATCTTGACTGCCCAACGATCACTGGTCAGACGTTAGGGGATCGGCTGGCCGAAGAGGAAGGCGACTACGTCGACCGCCGGGTTATCATGTCGGCCGAGACCCCGCTTGAGGCGCAAGGCGGCCTTGTCGCGCTGTTTGGGTCACTCGCTCCCGACGGCTGCATTATCAAAAGATCTGCGGCCACACCTGCACTCTTTGAAAAACAAGGACGCGCCGTCGTCTTCAGTTCCCTCGATGACCTCGCTGCACGCATCGACGATCCGGATCTGGACGTGACGGCCGATGATTTTCTCATCCTTCAGCATGCCGGACCAAGATCCGACTATGCGATGCCCGAAGCCGGTTTCCTTCCAATCCCCAAAAAGCTGCTCGCTCAAGGAGTGAAGGATATGGTGCGCATTTCCGATGCTCGAATGAGCGGCACCGCTTACGGAACTATTGTCCTGCATGTAGCACCGGAAGCCGCCGCAGGCGGACCGCTCGGCCTTATTCGCACCGGTGATCTGATCAACCTCAGTGTTGCAAACAAAACCATCGATCTGCTGGTCGACGAAAGCGAGTTGGAAAAACGACGATCCCAGCAGCCTGCGACGCAGGACACATCCGTCTTCCGTGGCTACGACCGCATGTTCCGGGAAAATGTGTTACAGGCACCGGATGGTGCCGACTTCAGCTTTTGCCGAGATGTCTGAGCGAAAACAAGCCACATTGGCTCGTCATCGTCTCTTGTCGTAAGTCCTCTAACCACGTATGGCCCACCGACTATCTAACGAGAAATCATGAGTATCACGACCGTTGAACCAATGCTGCAGAACCTTCGGGTCCTGGAACTCGGCCACTACATCGCTGCACCGTTTGCAACGCGCACGCTCGCCGACCTCGGCGCCGATGTTATAAAAATCGAACCGCCGGGCAGCGGCGACCCGGTTCGCTCCTGGGGAATCCAGGAAGAGCATGGCTCATTGTGGTGGAGCATTCATGGTCGCAATAAGCGCAGCGTTACGCTCAATCTCCGGGACGAAAAAGCACCCGAGATTGTTCTGAAACTTGCATCAAAGTGTGATGTCGTTGTTGAGAACTACAAACCAGGCCAACTAGAAAAATGGGGACTGACGCCAGCTGCATTCGCCGAGGCACGCCCTGGCATAGTACTTGTCCGCATCTCCGGCTATGGCCAAACTGGTCCAGAATCAAAGCGGGCAGGTTTCGGTGTCATCGGAGAGGCACAAGGCGGGCTCCGCCATCTCTGCGCCCATCCTCCCGAAATGACGGACCTCCCCTCAGTGCGAATGGGAGTATCGCTCGGTGATTCTATATCTGGGCTCTACGGTGCCCTCGGCGCATTGTCAGCAGTGATTAGCCAGCGCGAAACCGGAGCTAAGGAAGCCCGTGTGGTTGATGTTGCACTTGGCGAATCAGTGCTCACAATGTTGGAAGGCATTCTCCCGGAGTACGAGCGCTACGGAATGATCCGGCAGCCCGTGGGCTCCCGCATCCCAACCGCCTCTCCAACCAATGCCTACAAATCCCAGGATGACCATTGGGTTCTCATCGCTGCCAACTCGGATCGACTGTTTGCGGAGTTGGCGCGCCTGATGGGTCAACCTGAATTGGCATCTGATCCACGCTTCATCGACAATCCAAATCGATTGGAGAACAATGCGGAATTGGATCGGATAATCGGCGAATGGGTCCGTGCAACAACATCAGACGAAGCGTTGGCACAGTTAGAGCAAGCAAATATCCCATCGAGTAAGATCTACACTGCCGCCGATATCGCGGCCGATCAGCATTATCGCGCCCGCAAAATGGTCACGATGATTGACGACCCACTCCATGGAAAGGTTATGCACCCCGGTGTCGTCCCGATGATCGACGGTCTTGACCGAGACGAGCAGATCCGCTGGACCGGACCGAGCGTCGGCCAACATACCGATGAAGTCCTGAAAGACTTGCTGAACATGAACCACGATGAGCTTGGTGCGCTGCGCCAGTCGGGCATCATCTAATTGTCAAGTGAAGTGCGATAGCACGATGCCCCTTGGAGCGTGCGAACCATGATGGTTCTTGTCCGCGTCTATCTGCTAAGCATCCTAATGCTGTCCTTGGCCGGTGCACTATCCGCCGCCTACCCGATCTTTGACATCGCGAATTATTTCCGACCTTGGCTGCTGCTGGCTAGCCTACCAGCGCTGTTTCTGTTTCTCAGCCGCCTGCAGCCGGCTTTAACGCGAACTCTCGGTTTGATCGTGTTAACGCTCAACGCAACCTTGCTGTTCTACCCCGTCCTAACGAATCCAAGCGGACTTGCTCCAACTAAGGAAAAAGTTCTTAAGCTGGTTTCATTGAATGTCTGGCAAGCCAATCAAAAGATCGATCGCGTTGCGGAGTTTCTGGAAAGCGAACAGGCAGATATTGTGCTGCTACAGGAGATGCACGACGATCACTTGTCGGCCATCAAAGACCGTCTGCGAAAGAAGTACCCCTTCATACATACCTGCGATTGCCGTAATCTTGTATTGCTATCAAGATATCCCTGGCAGGTCGCTGGCGGAAATCGACTCACATCAACAAAACCAGCTATGATCTGGGCCCGTTTTGCAAAGCCTGGCCGTGGTACATTCCGAGTTGTTGGCGTTCACACTGCGGCACCTCACTATCCCACAATTCACGTCCAACATATGCGCTGGCTAGCCGAACATTTATCGAGTGGAGAACGTCTGATCATCGGTGGAGACTTCAATGCCACGCCCTGGTCAACACGCCTCATGCGCATGGCTGCGCAACACAATCTACAGCGAGCCATGACATTTTCTTGGAGTTGGCCGAGTATTATCTACCCACTGCTATTGATAGACAATTTCTACGTTTCAAACCTCTTGCAAATCAGGTCTTCGAAGATCGGACCGGACGTTGGATCAGACCATCGTCCAGTCGTTATGAAGATCGCAATCCCTTCTTAGGTTGTCCAAGTCCTTGGGCAGTTCTGCCCGTCAGCCGTCCAACCTGGTCAGATCCAGGCGATGCACCGAACCTTGCGTCTCTGATTTCCACGCCGGGTAACGATCAAGAACCAGTGGATCATGACCTGGTATGACGTTGCTCGGATTACCGGCCAAATCAGCAAGCTTGGTGTAGCTTCGCAGCGTCTCATCCATGTCGATCGTTATTGAGAACGGTTTGCGCAATTCAAAATTCTCATAGAAGTGTGCCGCATCGCTCGCCAAAACGACTGGGCCGTTGTTGGTCATGACACGCACACACTGCAAACCTTTGGAATGGCCCGGCACATGGTGAACGGTGATGCCGGGTGCTACATAGCCATCGCCGTTGTGAAACTGCACGCGGCCGGAATAGACATGCCGGACCATGTCGCAGACATGATCGACTGTGAATGGCACCTGCATGGATGGCTCACACATGCATCTGCCGGTGGCATAAGCCATCTCAGATTCCTGCAGATGAAACTGAGCCTTGGGGAAGTCATGCAGCGTTCCAGCGTGATCAAAGTGCAGATGCGAGACAATGACGGTTTCCAGCTCATCGGCAGCAATCCCTAGCTGTTTCAGCATCTGATGCGGCTCATGATCCACCTTCCGACCGCGCCGAGTGGCTTCCTTCGTGTCGAAGCCTGTATCTACGAGAATCGTTCTGTTCTCGTTTCTGATAACCCAGACAAAATAAGCAATGGGCGCAGGTGAGGCATGGTCATCATCGTGCATAAAGTTGTCTTTGCGCGTACGGTTCGGATGCCAACCATACTTTAGGCCAAGAATTTCATAGGTTTCCGTGTCAGACATAGAGTGCATCCTCTCAAATTTGTTTGGCACACGCAGGATGCGCTGTTAGGGATGTTTCGTCGAGCCCGATGGCGGAAAATTACAGCCAGTTCGGCAGAACAGGCCCCTGAGCCTTGAGTGGAAGATCGCAATGAGCAACATCTCGTTTCTGCAGGAACTGCTATCGTCTGTGGCTGATCAGAGCCGCAACTTACTGCCAAAATCGCTGTTTCGCGATGATCCAGAGCAGGGCTTGCAGGATCTGATCAAGGCATTGATGTCAGGGCGCGGTGAAGCTTCGGGTGTCGCAATTGCACGCCAGTTGCTGCGCCACTATCAATTGATGGATGCGGATCTGCGGCTCGCATTCTTTCGCTATATTGCGGAAGAGCTGAAGCCCAACTCAGATGGGATCACATCAGCAGCTTCGGCGTTTATAGAGGACCCTAGCGCAAAAAACCTAAAGCAGCTGCAAAGTGCGGTCGATAGCCCAAAGCAGGAATTCTTTCGACGCTTGAACATGGCCCCAGGCGGCACTGCGGACATTGTCCGCATGCGCAAAGATCTGCTCGATTTCATTCAGAAGAACCCTGAATTCGAAGCCTTGCGGACAATCGATTCAGATTTACAGCATCTCCTACAGTCCTGGTTCAACCGCGGTTTTCTTGTCCTACGTAGGATCGATTGGCACACACCGGCAACGATCCTCGATAAGATTATCGACTATGAAGCCGTGCATGAAATCACCGGTTGGTCTGATCTCAAGCGGCGCTTGGATCCAGCCGACCGTCGTTGTTTTGCATTCTTTCATCCATCATTGGTCGATGAGCCTCTGATTTTTGTACAGGTCGCCCTCACGCAGGAAATTCCAGGCGACATCGCAAACGTCCTCGAGATGAAATCGACAGATGAACTGACAGAAAATCGCGGCCCAACCACCGCCGTGTTCTACTCGATCTCCAATTGCCAGGAGGGGCTCCGAGGTATCTCTTTCGGCAACTTCCTCATCAAACAGGTTGTCGAAGAGCTCACGAAGGAGTGCCCGACCCTCAAGACATTTGTCACCCTGTCGCCGGTTCCAGGCTTCTCAAAGTGGGTCAAGTCGATAGACACAACGCCAGACAACACTGGCATTGATGACGGTAGCCGGTCGGCCATCGTCGCCCTCAAGACGGGTGATTGGCAACGTGACGACACAGCCACAGCAGCTCTGTCCCCTTCCGTCCAGGCTTTGGCTGCAATGTATTTCCTCAACGAGAAGAACAAGCGCGGCCAACCATTGGATCCTGTCGCCAGATTCCACCTTGGCAACGGCGCCAGGCTTGAGCGGATCAACTGGCCAGCCGATCTTTCCCAGCGCGGGCTCACCCAGGCTCACGGCCTTATGGTAAACTACCTATATGAGTTGGCAGATATCGAACGCAACCACGAGGCCTTCGCGCATGACGGCACGGTGGCAGCAGCCCGCAGCATCCGCAATCAGCTGAAGAGCAAGGCTCGTGTGCGCGAATCCATTAACCAAGCCCAACCGGGCTCAGGAACCGTTGAACCGGTGGCGCCCCCCCGCATCGAGCACAAGTCAGAGCAAGCAGAAGCGATTACCGCTGAAAAGGAATAACTGCCTTCCTGCCTTGTCCCGGTTTGTCTGAAAACTTGAATGACTGCTGCCGCCATGCACAATGCCGTGCGTATTGATACCAGCGCGGCCGCTGCCGCCTTTATTGATGGATCGACCACATGCGTTATGACGATAGCGATCGCGAAAGCTCAAATGTAGAGGACAGGCGCGGCCAAGGCGGCGGAGGTATATTCCGCTTTCCTGGCAGCTTGGGTGGGCGTGGGCGCCGTGTCCGCATGCCGTTTCCTATGGGCCGCGGAGGTGGACGGCGCGGTGGCGGACTGAGCTTGATATCCCTGCTGATTATTGGTGGGATCATGTTGATGCTAGGGATTAATCCGTTGAAATTCCTAAGCGGCGGTGGACTACCGGATATGAGCGGCATGCCGCAAATGCCGCGCGTTGATAGCGGGCCGAGAACCACGACGAGCAATAACCCGTTCAATATACCGGGACTGCCTGGCAATGAGCGCCAGTCAAATGCACCGAGACCAGACGACCACCTCGCAACCTTCACAAAGAAAGTGCTGGCGGATACCGAGGATGTCTGGCAACGGGTATTTAAGTCATTCGGCCAACGCTACCGTGAGCCCAAGCTGGTGCTTTTCTCTGGGGCAACATCATCGGCGTGTGGGCGCGGACAAGCAGCAATGGGTCCCTTCTATTGCCCATTGGACCAGAAAATTTATATCGACCTGAGTTTCTACAGAGAGCTGCAAGAGAAGTTCCAAGCGCCAGGCGACTTCGCACAAGCCTATGTTATCGCCCATGAGGTTGGTCACCACGTGCAGACACTTCTTGGCATTACCAAGAAGGTTCAGCAGATGAAACAGCGGTCATCCAAACGCATCGCCAACCAGATTCAGGTGCGAATGGAGCTCCAGGCAGACTGCCTATCTGGCGTTTGGGCAAACCTCAACGAGCAACTGCGAAAGAGACTGGAACCTGGAGATATCGAAGAGGGCCTGCGCGCCGCAAGCGCAGTCGGCGATGATATGATCCAACGACGGACAACGGGCCGGGTTGTGCCGGAAGCCTTCACCCATGGTACATCCGAACAGCGCGTCAGATGGTTCCGCAAGGGCTTTCAGACAGGACGAATGCAGGACTGCGACACGTTCAATCGGCAGCAACTGTAACGATTGAACAGGGCGGCAGCACCTCTCTAATCACCGTGCGCAACAGAAAACCGCGCAAAAAAGCCCCACAGGCCTGCAGGTCTCTGGGGCTCGAGTGATCTTTGCTCGCTCATTGCATTGTGGCTCGGTGGATGACGACAAACCAAAAAAGTCAGGCGTCCATTGAGCCCCCCAGTCCACTAGCCCGAACGTCGTTGCCACACCCGACCATTCAAGCTAGAGCGCATTACCTAGGAAGTTATCCTCTACGTCGCACGTCACGCCATGCAACTGAAGAACGTTGCAGAGCTGACCTGCTTCAGATCGGCTGGTGAGTGGTCCGGCGAGCAAGCGATACGGTCCGTTTGCAGCCATGATATCGTATCTTGGCTGCAAGTTTCTCAGCAGTTCCGGGTGCCTGGCTGACAAAAGATCCCAATCTGATCGCAACTTATCCACTGAGCCCGCGACAGATACAACAATCGCATTCGTTCCCCCACCGGTTGGCGTTGCTTGAACAGTCGGCCGACCAAACGCGATCACAGGCTTTGTTCGCTGCGATGCCTTGTTCGGGTCGGCTGGAATGATCTCAGGGAGAGAGCTTCGGGCAACGGAAGTCGCAGTCTCCTGACGAGCTTGCGCACGATCCACGCTACCGGTTGCAATGCCAGCCGCTGCCACGCCATTCAAAATCACCAGCGGCACCTCAGCCCCATTGCTTGTCGCTTGCGCTGATGCAACTTGCTTGCGCTGTGGCGCTCTGGCAGGCAACGGTGGGAGACGTCGGCTTCGGGGAACGATGGCACGTTCAACGTGCTGCTGCTCTTTTTTTACACTCTCCGCAATCACCGAGGGGGCAACAACCGGAATGGCCGGCGCGGCGGCAACATCTTTTGTTGCTTCGCGCTTCAAAACGACCGGTTGCGCAGGTGCGGCAGCTGCGGCTTCACGCACCTTGTTCTCCACACTGGCAATCTTGTTTTCGAGAGAATCCAGTGACCGCTGTAAAGTCTCGAGCTTTGTCGAAACAACATCATCCTGTCCACTCGACTGCGCGACAGGTTGAGGTACGAGCGGCTTAAGCAGGTCGGGCTGGAGCACTGCCGCAGAGAGATACAGTAAAGCGGCACCAGCGAGCCCCACCCAACAGAGCATGTATAACCGCCAGAAGATCGAGCCGCCCCTCGACGCCTCACTCGTTGCATTCGTCATCCGCCCACTCCGGAACTTTGTTCAGAACGCTCAAAGAACGCGAGCCAAATCACAACGCAACTTGCAGCACCTTGAAACCGATCGCTTCAGAGCGTCAACGGTGCAGTCCATTACTTGGCTATCCAACTGTGGACAGGGCTCAAAATCCACATACCCTTTGCCCAATTTGGTTAACAGCAACGCGACCACTCTGTCTTGACAGGTGACCTAGGACTCATTCAGCAACTATTTGTAATGATTCGTCAGCTGAGCACTCCTCGGAATACTTAGAGTATGCGGCATCAAACATCGGCGTGCGTGTCGGAAAAGTCGTGTAAACAATAGGCCAGAGCCGCCATTGGAGATCGAGTATGCCGGTCCGAAACACGCTATCAGTCATTCTAGCCGCGGGAAAAGGCACCCGCATGAAGTCTGACTTGCCAAAGCCGCTCCATCAGATAGCCGGACGGACACTGCTAGGCCATTCGATGCAAGTCGCGCGCGCAGCTGGTCATAATCAGGTTGCAGTGGTTATCGGCCCCGACATGGAGAACGTCCAAGCGGAGACCGCGAAGCACGATCCAAATGCACAGACATTCATTCAACATCGCCAGGCCGGCACCGCAGATGCCGTGCTAGCCGCAAGAGACGCAATCCAACAGCACAACGGTGACATGTTTGTCTTATTTTGCGATACGCCAATGCTGCAACCAGAGACCCTCAATCGCGTGTCGGAAGCACTTGATCAGGGTGCAAACATCGTGGTCCTCGGTTTCGAGGCTGATGATCCAACCGGTTATGGCCGCCTGCTGACAGATGCCGGTGGTGAGCTAACGGCGATCCGTGAGCACCGTGATGCCACCGAGACGGAACGTCAGACTCGGCTTTGCAACTCGGGAGTCATGGCGTTCCGCTGCCCTGACCTCATCGGTCTTTTGGACCGTATCGGCAATGACAACGCAAAAGGTGAATACTATCTAACCGATGCCGTGGAGATAGCGCGGAAGGACGGGCTATCGTGCAAAACCATTACGTGTGACGAGGAAGAGCTCTTAGGCATCAATGATCGAGTCCAGCTCGCGACTGCCGAGAACAAATTTCAGCAGCGGCTTCGTCACAACGCGATGTTGAACGGCGCCACGATGATCGCACCGGAAACTGTATGGCTCAGTCATGATACCGCTATCGGTCGGGATGTCGTGATCGAACCGAATGTCTTTATTGGTCCAAAAGTCACGATCGAGGACCGCGCACTGATCCGCGCTAATTCGCATCTTGAAGGTGCTCATGTCGCCAGCGATTGTCGGGTTGGCCCCTTTGCGCGACTACGCCCAGGGGCCCACCTTTCAGACCAGGTACATGTTGGAAATTTCGTCGAAGTCAAAAACGTCGAAATGGGCCCGGGTGCCAAAGCAAATCATCTGGCTTACCTAGGCGATGGCACCGTAGGTGAAGGCGCAAACATTGGGGCTGGGACAATTTTCTGCAACTACGATGGGTTCCGGAAGCACAAGACCACGGTCAAGAAGGGCGCATTTGTTGGATCGAATAGCGCACTCGTCGCTCCGGTGGAGATTGGCGAAGGCGCGTTTGTTGGCTCCGGCAGCGTCGTCACCAAGAATGTTCCGGCTGACTCGCTAATGGTCGAACGAGCACAGATTACTGTGAAGGAAGGCTGGGCTGCCAAGTTTCGTGCGATGATGAGTAGAAGAAGCAAGTAATGGTGGTATTTTCGGCCGAATTTGTAGCAAAAACACGTAACAAGGTTTGAATTGTCTCTTTCAGACGAAGCAGTCACAAAAGACTGAACGTTCCCATTCAAGTGGAGGCGCACGATGTGCGGCATTGTTGGCATTCTGGGGTCCAAGCCAGTTGCAAACGACTTGGTCGAGGCTTTGCGCCGTCTAGAGTACCGCGGCTATGATTCAGCCGGGATCGCAACAGTCCGCGAAGGCAAACTCGACCGTCGGCGCGCGGAAGGTAAGCTCAACAACCTGGCGGCACGACTAACCGATGAACCCCTTGGTGGCATCGCCGGCATCGGACATACGCGCTGGGCAACGCACGGCAAGCCGACAGAGGGCAACGCCCACCCCCATATGAATGACCGGGTGTCAGTCGTTCACAATGGCATTATTGAGAATTTTCGGCAGCTTCGCGAAGAACTGGTGGGTGCTGGTCACGTTTTCCAATCTGAAACAGACACCGAGACCATCGTCCATCTCGTCACACACTATTTGGACACTGGCCTCAGTCCTGAAGCGGCAGTGCAAATGGCCTTGAGCCGACTGAAGGGTGCCTTCGCCCTTGGAATCATTTTTGCCGATCATGATGACCTAATGATTGCCGCACGCCAGGGTAGCCCACTCGCTATCGGGCATGGCGACGGCGAAATGTTTCTCGGTTCAGATGCGATTGCACTCGCGCCATTCACATCAGCACTGACTTACCTTGAAGAGGGCGATTGCGCAGCCATCACGCGGAACGAGACACGCATTTTCGACCGAGAAGGTAATGTCGTTGAAAGACCAAAGGTGACCTCGGTCGCCAGCGCTCTGACTATCGACAAAGGCAACCATCGGCACTTCATGCATAAAGAAATTCATGAGCAGCCGGAAGTCATCAGCCACACCCTGACCAACTACATCGATATGGCCACACACCGGGTCGACTTTCCCGATCTCGGCATCGACCTCGCAGCCATCGATCGTGTTACGATTTCCGCTTGCGGAACGGCCTACTATGCCGGTCTTGTCGCAAAGTATTGGATCGAACGATACGCACGTCTGCCAGTAGAAATCGATGTCGCATCTGAAATGCGATACCGCGAGGCTCCGCTTCCCTCAACCGGTCTGGCGCTGTTTATATCGCAGTCTGGTGAGACAGCCGATACACTTGCAACCTTGCGCTACTGCCGAGCCGAGGGACAAAAAATTGCATCGATCGTAAATGTCCGAACGTCGACGATTGCCCGCGAGTCCGATGCGATCCTGCCAACCTTGGCGGGGCCAGAAATCGGCGTGGCATCTACTAAGGCATTTACATGCCAACTCTCGGCGCTTGCATGCCTTGCCCTGACGATTGCGCGGGCGCGTGACACGATGAGTGTGGAAGAGGAGCAAGAGATCGTTGCTGCCTTGACCGAGGTCCCCCGGCACATCGCAACCATGTTGCGCTCGGAAGCCAACTACACAGAGCTGGCGCAG
>JBCDBQ010000167.1:0-12524 GCA_039183375.1 Pseudomonadota bacterium | reverse complement strand
GTGTCGGGACCAGTGCCGATAAAACCATATCCGCCAGCAACGATTTCGACATCTTGGCGCGTGCGGTTGCCACGAACACAGCCTTCTTCAATCCGCGCGACAGAAACTTCGCCGAGATAGCGCCGCGTGGAAAAGGGATGCAATCGGACGCCGTCCGCTACTTCGCCACCAAGCCGAAGCATGGCTGGCCCGACCGCTGATATAGAGATCGGTATTCTGGCTAGTCCGGTTGGCTTGGGCGCGAAATTTGGCGTCATCAGATTGAGCGTGTAGGTCTCGCTCTGGTAGTTGAGAGGCGTTTCTGTTTCCCAGGCATGAAACAGAGCTCGCACCGCTCCGATGTAGTCCCGCATGCGTGGTGCCGGCGCAGACCACGGAATGCCGAAGCGGCGTTCGTTGTGTGGCTTGACCTGGGTTCCGAGGCCCAATCGAAATCGCCCGTTCGATGCCTTGTGCAGATCCCACGCCATCTGCGCCATGACCGTTGGAGAGCGAGGGAATGCGATCGCGACGGCCGTTGCCAGCTCGATCCGTTCGGTTGCGAGCGCCGCAGCACCTAACGGCAAAAATGGCCCATGCGCATTCTCTGCAGTGACAATCTCATCGAAGCCGGCGCGTTCGGCGAGGTTGGCGACCTGTTGTGCAGCCTTAAGGTCGTGGTTCGGAATTTGGGTGAGAACACGCATCGACAAGTTTTATCGCGTCAACATCAGGCGGACTTCTTCGGCTGCGGATGGGCTCGCCTCAACACGGATGAAACGACCTTGTCCGACAAGTGGAAATCCCAAACGGCAGGGCCGTCCTTATCGGCAAACTCAGCCACGAGCTTCGGGACATCAGCAAGATCTGTCACCTTATGACCCGTCATGCCGAAGCCTTGTGCTATTCCGGCAAAGTCGCTGTACCCAAAAACCGAACCATCTTCAGATAAGCCTTCCGAACGGAATTTGTGGACCTCCGATCCGTACGCCCCATCATTCATAGCGATGATCAGAATGTTGAGGTTGTGACGTTGGATGGTTTCTAGTTCCTGGATGTTCATAAGCAGACTGCCGTCGCCATCGAACAGCACCACTTTACTATCTGGACGAGCGGCGGCGACACCCATCGCAAACGATGTCCCGTTGCCAATCGCTCCGAACTCCCGGATGGTTAGAAACTGTTCTTGTGGTCGCGACGGCATATGCGCGGTGAAACCGGCGCAATGACCGGATGAGTTCACGATTTCCCAATCCAGAGGCAGGTGCTCTTCCAATGCTTCTACCACGTCGCGGGGATCAAAAAGATCCGGTTCAACCTCGACTTCGAAACTGTCGGGCTTGGAGACGCGGATGCGCTCGGCAATGGCATTGCTGCGCCAAGGGTTTGTATTCGCGGCCAACGCCTCCGTCAGAGCTTCGATGCCTAGTCTCGCGTCTGCACGTAAATGATGGGTGGCAACTTCCTGGCCTTGACTGACGGCGAGCGGATCGACATCAACGTGGATCATCTTCGCTTTCGGCCACAACTGACCACCGGCGCCCAGGTGAAAGGCCAATGAACAGCCGACTAAGACGACAAGATCAGCCTCGGCGAGATATTCGTGCCCGACTTCCGTTGTGTAACTGCCGGATATGCCGATGCAGTAGGGATCATCATGGAACAGGCCTCGCGCTGGGAGGCTTGTTGCGAGTAACCCGCCAACCTTGGCGGCCAGTGCCCGGCAGGCAGGCCCAGCCTCCGCCTCCACGGCGCCTAAGCCTGCGATGACGACAACCTTCTCAGCATCCCGGACGATACCAGCAGTCGCCTCCACATCTTGCGGGTGGGGTGGGATTGGAGAAAGTTGCGGTAGTAGCTGATGTGAAGGTGTTGGGAGGTTGATCGGCCCCGTCCATGCCCGGTTCTGTACGTCGAATGGAATACCAATCACGACCGGACGCCGCTCTCTGCGCGCCTGCAGAAAGGCATCACGAATGGCGATCGGCATTCGCTCCGGCATATGAAGGCTATGGTAGGCAGCGCCGGTTGCGGTTACGAGCGGGGCCTGGTCAATGCCCTGATTGTACCATCCACTCTTCAAGGGCGCTTCGCCAGCGAGAACCACGACAGGCAGGCGCGCACGCACCGCTGCCGGAAGCGCTGTCATCAGCTGCGTCACACCCGGGCCGCACGTCACCGAAGCCAGGCCGACATCACCGAACTTTCGCGCATAAGCCATTGCTGCCGCAACAGAGCAGTGCTCATGACGCACATAGATCATACGGCAACCCTGCTCCGAGAGACGGGTCGCCCAGTTCATGTTGGCGTCACCTAGCAGGGCAAAACATGTATCGACGTTCTCTTGCGCAAAGGCCTGGGCAAGAACATCGAAGACCTTGGTCTCAGCATTGTCTTTCACGAATTGAATTCCTTTTCGGCTCATCTTGGCGCGATGGAAACCTGGGTGAGGGGAGAATTGTTCTGCGGAACATAATGGAAGCAGGACAAGATTTGTCCAACCTCACTCCTGATATCGATTGCAGTGATCTCTCGGTCGGTTATCGTTATGCCACGAAACTGAGTGTCGCGGATACTGTCGTGCCGGCTGCGCCGCGGGAGGTTGAAATGGAATTCGGAGTAACGGTCGCGAAGGTCGATGATGTCGGCCTTGCAAAGCACGCGGAGAACCTAGGCTATCATTTCGTCTGGGCAACTGACAGTCCACTCATCCGCTCCAACCCATGGGCGGTGCTGGCGTTGGCCGCGCAACAGACCCAAACCATTAGGCTCGGTACGGGACTGGAGATCGGCGCCCTACGGCTCGCGCCAGAGACGGCCAACGGCATTGCCACGATAAATCGGTTGGCACCTGGGCGTACCTTCCTCGGCGTAGGCACTGGCAATACTGCGATGCGCACATTGGGTCAGCGACCGATGCGGGTCACCCAATTCCGTGAGCATATTCGCGTTGTGCGTGCCCTGCTAAACGGCGAAGAAGTCGATTACACGATGAACGGTGTCACCCATCCCATTCGTTTTCAGAACCTGCACTACAAATATATCGATGTGGACAATCACATTCCGATCCACGTTGGCGGGTTCGGGCCGAAAGCACAGGCATTAGCCGGTGAACTCGGGGATGGTCTCGTCACCGGCATTCCGCGCGGCGGCACAATCCCGCAAGCCTTGGCCAACGTGCAGCGCGGTGCTGATCGTATCGGGCGCAAGCTTGAGAATTTTTATACATCGGCGTTGGTCAACCTTCTTCTGCTGGATCCGGGCGACAAACTGACCGACGATCATGTGATCGCACAGTGTGGATCATCGATCATGGTCAACGTTCATTTTGCAGTGGAGCTGGTAAAGGAAACGGGTTGCGAGCCGCCGCACTACGTCCAACCGATCTGGGAGGAGTACATGGCCTTCCATCAATCCCGGGCGGCCGAGACGCGCCATCAGAAATTGCATGCCAGCCATTACAGTCATCTCGACCCGGAAGAAGCGCGCTTCGTCACGCCCGATCTCATCAAGGCGTTTTGCATTGCTGGTCAACCCGAGGAGATCGTCGAGCAATTGCGCGAACTCGAGAAGCAGGGTCTCAACGCGATCAGCTTCATCGCTCCGGAAGATCAGCGTTATCGTTCGATCGAGGACTTCTCGCGCCGGGTGATGGACAAGATGTAGTTGCTGAAAGTGCCCCAATTCATTCCGTTAGCAAGCGGCCAAAACCGTCAATGGGTTCTTGAATCTTGGCGGCGCGCAAAGAGGCCCAGGTCAGCGCAGCCATACTTGAGATCACCGGCTTACCAAGATCCTTCTCAAGCAATCCCGGGACCGACATCGTCGAAAGGCCGACACCACTCAGAAAAACGGCTTCAGCCTCTGGCACATCAACCTTGCGCGCCAAGGTGTAAGCCCGCTCAGCCGTCTCGTTATAAATGTTCGTCACGTTCTCCAAACGCCCATGGCTCACAACGTCTATCCCGTAGGTTTCGAGGTGAGCCTTGCCTTTCAGTGTCATCTCTTCCGCGTAAGGGGCACCGAGAGCGATCTGATTGACGCCAAGGTGCGATAGCGCATCAACAACACTTCCAAATGCTGTAATGAATGGCACCTGATACTCGGTCTGCAGGCGCTGCATCAGCTGCTCTTCTCCAGCACGACCCAACGTATAACTGGTCGCGGTGTGTGCCAGGGCGATCACGTCTGGCTTGACCATGGCAAGTAGACGAACGCTGTGATCCAGATTGGCAATTTGGCTGCGGTTGCGCTCCTCTTGCCCTTCAAGCGAACCGGTCTTGCCTTCCGCTACCATGCGCGAGAAATGAGCCGTAACCCCGCGTGGCATCATAGGGGGTACTTCACCTTCGACGGTGGGACAGCCCGGTGGAACGAGAAATCCAAGGCGTGCGCGCCATCCGAACATTGCAATTGCTCCTGCTCTACGATCATCACGTGCCGGTTTGACAAGCAGTAGTTTAGCCGATTGATGAAGAATGCAACACCATCAGCTTGAAGGAGAGCACGCATGGCAAGACTTCCATCTCCGGCCGATACCGAGGCCTTCAGTGATGAGACGCGTGCGGCGGTCCGGCATATCCAGTCGACGCGGGGCAGTATGCCACCGCCAAGCTCGTATCTGACATACGCGGGCAAAGCCGGCGTCCTACTGTCTGATCTCGTCGAACATTTACGCTACCGCACCACTTTGACGGACGCGGAAATCGAACTAGCGATCTGCACATCCGTGCGTGCAGCCGACGTCGACTTCATTTGGCATGCGCATGTCCGTCTCGGACTGAAAGCCGGCGTCCGTGAGCAAGCCATTCAGGCGATCGATACATTTGCGCCGTTGGATGACCTCACAGCAGATGAGGCGCTGATCATCGGTTTTGGCCGCGAGCTCTTGGAGAAGCGTCAAGTGAGTGATGCAACCTTTGAGGCAGTCAAAGCACGCTATGGTGAGCAGGGGCTGATGGAACTCATAGCAGTCATGGGCGTCTACCAGATGAATGCTACAGTTCTGCGCGCACTTGATCATCCCGCACCACCAGATGCCCGGCTTCTGACACCACGCAAGGGGTGATTGAGACATCCTGGCGCATGATGCATGATGCGCAATGAATGACCCATGATGATGGCGGCCAATTGTCTGTCGCAGCGTCGCTGTGTCATTTCGCGAGGTTTGACCTGGCGCAAAAAGGACCATTGTTAGATCGTATATCGATGATGCCGTTGCTTCGCCCGTGAACGATGATTTCATGGTCGGGTCAGGCATAATGGTTTCTTCTTCAAGCGCACTTCCAAAGGTGGCCAAGTGAGCAAGTACGACGAGCACTTCGGGCGAGCCGTAGCCTCTCTCCATGATGAGGGACGATATCGCGTATTCGCCAATCTGGAGCGGCGCGGTGGCGCTTTTCCGCGAGCGTGGTTGCATGAAGACGGTGCGAAGCGCGAAATCACGATCTGGTGCTCGAATGACTATCTCGGAATGGGACGACACCCCGATGTGATTGCAGCCATGCAGGAGGCGGCGCAGTCGATCGGCGTTGGTGCCGGCGGGACGCGTAACATTTCAGGTACGCACCGACCTCTTGTCGAACTCGAAGCGGAACTGGCCGACCTCCATCAGAAGGAGGCGGCACTCGTCTTCACATCCGGTTACGTATCCAATCTCGCCGGCATCTCCACCATTGCCAAGGTGCTGCCGGACTGCATCATTTTATCCGATGAACTGAACCATGCCTCGATGATCGACGGCATGCGGAGTTCCGGAGCGAACCGCAAGATCTTCCGCCACAACGATATCGAACATCTCGAAGTGCTGTTGTCCGAATTACCAGTTGAACGAACCAAGCTGATTGCATTTGAGAGCGTCTACTCGATGGACGGTGACGTCGCGCCCATCGAGAAAATCTGCGATCTCGCCGATACCTACAATGCCATGACTTATCTCGACGAGGTGCACGCGGTCGGGATGTACGGCGAGCGCGGCGGAGGCATCGCAGAACGCGATGGCCTGCTCGACCGCGTCGATGTGATCGAAGGCACTTTGGCAAAGGCATTTGGAACACTCGGTGGGTACATCACCGGCTCCAGTGTCATGGCTGATGCGGTTCGATCCTATGCGCCAGGCTTTATCTTTACGACAGCGCTGCCGCCGCCAGTCGCAGCCGCCGCCATCGCCGCAATCCGGCATCTGAAATCCTCTGATGATGAACGACGTCGTCAGCAGAAGTCTGTTCGCAAGACGAAAGAGCAACTGTCGCGGGCCGGGCTACCTGTCATGGCAAGCGACACGCACATTGTGCCGGTGATGGTCGGCGACGCTGTGCTGTGCAAGGCGGCCAGCGATCGGCTTCTAGAGAAACATGGTGTCTACATACAACCGATCAATTATCCAACCGTCCCGCGCGGCACAGAACGCCTGCGCATAACACCGACGCCGTTTCATGATGACATGATGATCGCGGAACTGTGTGAGGCGCTCACCGAAACCTGGACAGCTCTGGACCTGCCGTTCAGCCGCGAGGACGCCAGCGATGTCGGCCAAAGTGCGCCCGTCTATGCATTCCCATCGGCTGGTGGGTGACGCGCATTACGTCCAATTGTGCTGACACGCTATTCACAGTACTCCGATGCCAATGCATGCATGGGAGATGAGCGTGAAGACCTACAAGATTGCAGCCATTCCCGGAGATGGTATCGGAACCGAAGTGGTTTCAGCTGGCGTGGAAGTCCTGCATGCCATTGCCGAGCGTGAAGCCGGCTTTGCCTTCAAGGTTGACGAATTCGACTGGGGCGGCGCGTACTACAAGCAACACGGTCGTATGATGCCGGAGGATGGACGTGACCAAATCTGCGATCACGACGCCATTCTGTTTGGTTCTGCCGGCCATCCAGACATTCCGGATCACATTACGCTGTGGGGTTTGCGCCTCAACATCTGCCAACCCTTCGACCAGTATGCCAATGTTCGACCAACGCGTGTCCTTCCTGGAATTACCTCGCCACTGCGCAACGTCGATGATGACGAATTGGATTGGGTTATTGTTCGAGAGAATTCAGAGGGCGAGTATGCTGGCGTGGGGGGGCGGGTCCATCAAGGTTCGCCGTTGGAAGCCGCCACAGACGTTGCGATGTTCACGCGAGCTGGTGTTGAACGCATCATGCGATATGCCTTTCGTCTGGCGCAGTCACGACCGCGAAAACTGCTGACCGTTGTGACCAAGTCAAATGCGCAACGTCATGCCATGGTGATGTGGGATGAGATTGCTACCGAGATCGCGGCTGAGTTCCCAGACGTTCATTGGGATAAGATGTTGGTCGACGCCATGACCATGCGCATGGTCGCAAAGCCGGAGTCGATTGACACCGTTGTCGCTACCAACTTGCATGCCGACATTCTCTCGGATCTTGCAGCAGCCCTTTCCGGTTCGCTCGGCATTGCACCAACCGCCAATCTCAATCCGGAGCGTTCGTTTCCATCCATGTTCGAGCCGATCCATGGTTCCGCCTTCGATATCATGGGCAAAGGAATTGCCAACCCGGTTGGAACGTTCTGGTCGAGTGTGATGTTGTTAGAGCATCTTGGCGAAGCGCGGGCCTCTGAGCGCTTGATGACGGCGATCGAGCAGGTCACCGCAGACCCGCGGTTCCATACACCCGATCTCGGCGGAGAGGCGACGACAAGGGATGTCACCGATGCCGTTCTTAATGCAGTCCGCGGCGCAAACACCTAAGTTGCTGTACTTTGCAGACCTGCCAAGGCCAGGTGAATCCGGCCGGGACCAGGACCTTCATCAGAGTCGCTGCACTGGCAGGCTACCTCATTCCGGATTGAACGAACTGTGTTGGAGTCAGGCCGGTTCTTGCCTTGAAAGCCTTGCTGAATTGCTCCGGTGCTCTGAAACCCGTGTCATAGGCAACAGACGTGATAAAGCCGCGATCGGTGCGACCGGCACTCAGCGCCGTCCTTGCTCTCTGGATGCGCTCTGACATGATGAAGTCCTTGAGGCCGCCGGTGCTCTCGAATGCACGATAGAGCGTTGCGCGTGAAACATTCAAATAGTTGGCAATCTCGGGAATGGTGAGATCACTACGGTGCAGGTTCTCCTTGATGTAGGTTATGGCGCGATCTCGGTTGTGGTTGTGCCCCAAACCAGCAGAATTGCAAAATGTGCTTTCAATTATCCGCTGAGAAACAGAGACCATCAAATCTCTGGTAATCTTCATTTGGCATGCATCGCGATTTGAGAGCGCAAATGCAACAGCGTCGGCTGTGCTTCGAACAAGACGGGTTACAGGATCGTCTTTTCGTAGGATCAGCAACTCGTCCTTAGTCGCGCTCAACTCTCGAATAAGCCTTTTTGGAAAGACGATGCGCCGAGACGCACCTGCACCAAACCAGAACCTGTAATTGCGAGAGAGGTTGAGATAAATATCACCTTCGCAGATTTTCTTCTCACCCTGTTCGGTCTGAATTTGGCCGGATCCAGACAAACAGAGACTGATATAAAGATTGTCGTGTGGGTCGCTGGCTGGTCCGTCTTGCGCACGTACAGAATAGCCGGAAGTGATCGTATCGGAGACATGAATGTGTTTGCCGGTCAGCCGTCTGAATTGATTAAAATTTTCGTTCGCATCTGAGAGGCTCACAAGCCTCGGTTGGCCAAGGAAGCCAGTTGTTTCGCCATACACAAATTGCTCGAAGGCCGCCAGACGATCCGCAGGCGCAAAAGCTTCTGCTTGAAAGGACTTCGAAGCAAGAATTTGTCTTCTTGTCTCAGTGTCGAATCCGAATTCACCGCTCATTCGGAAGAACCTAACCGCACTTGGAAGCTGAAGTTAACGGGAGAGAGAACACGATTACGCAAGTTTCCCACTAACTCTGAGCTATGTTAACAAACAAAGTCGGACTCATTCCAGTTTTCTGTTTAAACATCCTGCTGAATTGTTCTGGACTTGTGAAGCCTGTGCTGTAGGCCACTGTCGCGACAAAGCCGCGATCTGCTTCGCCCGCGCGTAGCATCGATTTGGCTGCGGAGATCCGCTCAGAAACAGTGAATTCCTTGAGGCCTCCAACATTTTCGAAGGCTCGATAGAGAGTTGCGCGTGAGGCATTGACATAGTTTGCGACTTCCATGACCGATAAGTCTGCGCGTTGGAGGTTGTCACGAATGTAATCGATCGCGCGATCGCGCAAGTGGTTGTGATTAGAGCTGTCTGGGTTCGCGAGAACATTCTCAAGGACGCGTTGAGAAACGGAGACCATCAAGTCTGATGTCAGTTGCGCCTGTTGTGCAGTACCTGACCTTATGCCGTCCTCGACGCTCTGGGCCGCGCTACGCAGCACCTGGGTCACTGGATTATCGCGACGGAGAATGACAAATTCATCCCGGGCTTGATCCAATCCAGGAATAAGTCTCTTCGGAAACACCACCCGTCCATACTCGCCAGCACTGAACCACAGACGGTAGTTTCTCGAGAGATTGATATAAACATCACCCGCACGGATACGCTCAGTGTTGCGTTCTGTGTGCAGCTCGCCTTCCCCGGACAGACAGATACTCAGGAAGAAGTTCTCGTGGGGATCACTGTCAGGCCCTTCATTGGCTCTGGCGGCATAACCAGATGTCCATAGGCGGGACGCGTGTATTTGATTGCCGAGCAGCCGCTCGTATCTGTTGTAGTTTTCGTTCGAAGCGGACAGACTGACCAATCGCGATTTGCCAAGATAGCCCGTGCTATCGCCGTAAATGAACTGCTCGAATGCGGTCATGCGCGCGCGATCGTCGATGGCATCAGCGAGAAATAGTTCCGCTTTCGATGGTTGGCTTTCCGCCACAATACTCGTTGGCATTTGTTCAGCCATGCTTATCGCACCTCCGGGCGCCTAAGCAGTCTTATCTAATCCCGATCTACCAGATCGTACAAGTTTTTGCAGCGAAGTGCAGGCAGTGAAAAGAAACGGAAATCACCACGCCTTCATCATCGATCCTACATGTCCTCAAGTCCAAGTTGGAGAGAGAACTACATCGCCGTCCTCGTTCTCTTTTGGGGATAGACACGCGTGTCAATCAACCTAGAGAGAAAGGCTCAATCCAATCGATGGACATGCGGCGAACGGCACACGTCTCCGATAGTTGCAAAGCCATCTCGCAGTCACCTCGTTTTCATTACATTGCGCTAATTGCACGATGGATCAAAGCATAGGCAGATGCATCCAGTGCGCGTTATGCCAAAAACGAAACTTACACGTGTTCTCGCTGCAGTGGCTCACCGGAGGACATGGGCCTCACGATGTGCACCACAGCAGTCGCACGACCTGTTTGAACTGATGGGTCGATGAATTACGCAACCTGCTTGTTGAGCACGCAAAGGGATGCGAGATTACTCGCACGTCTTGCTCTGACGCGTATTTAGACGTTGAGGTTCTACTGGGAGTAGGTCGACCGTGACCACCGGCTGCCGCGCCCTCTAAGTGCAAATCACGGCTCAAAATTAAACGCGACGCGCAAAGCCATTGCCTTCTTGGGCATCAAGATGCCGACTAGCTCAAACCAGCTTCAACAAACTGCGTTGGACTCAGACCCGTCTTCTGTTTGAAGACCTTGCTGAAGCGCTCCGGTGACGTGAAACCTGTCGAATAGGCAACAGTCGCAACATGGCCGCGGTGCGTTCGCCCCAAACGCAGCATCGACCTGGCCCGGGCAATCCGTTCTGACGTCACGAATTCCCTAAGGCCACCAAGGGTCTCGAAAGCACGATAGAGGGTCGCACGTGATACATTGGCGTATTGCACCACTTCATCAATGGACAGCTCTGCACGGTGCAAGTTGTCTTGAATATAGGCAATTGCCTGATCTCGGATGTGGTCATAACCAGACGCAAGGGTATTGGTGACGTAGCTCTCGAGAAGGCGTTGTGAGATTGTAACAATCAGATCACTCGCCAACCGAGCACGCCCGTCCTGACCGTCTTGGTAGCTCTCAGAACAACCCTGGGCTGCGGTCCGAACTAAACCTGCCACTGGATCGTTGCTCCGAAGGATAAGGAAGGCATCCTGTGCGTCTTCCAGTCCTGTCATGAGCATCTTTGGGATGATAACCCGCGAATATTCACCTTCAGAATAGCAAAGCTGATAGTTGCGCGAATAGTTGATGTAGACGTCGCCTTCGAAAACTTGCTCCTGACCTCTATTGGTTTGAACTGCGACGCCTCCAGAAACGCAGATACAAATTCGAAAGTTGTCATGTGGGTCGCTATGCGGGCCCTCCTTAGCCCTCACAAGGTAGCCGGACGTCAGCGTCCGATTAGCAAACATGTTATCGTAAACCAGCTTCGTGAAATGGTTATAGTTTGCATTAGAAGAACAAAGACTGACCATACGTGGTTCGCCGAGGAATCCAGTGCTCTCTCCATAGATGAACTCTTCAGCGGCACGCAGTCGCTCATGAGTGTCAAATGCATCGGGCACAAACAGCTCGGAGTTAAGCGCTTGGCCCTGCTCCTGCGTGTGTGATTGATCTGGAGCATTCATCTCGTGAAATCTCCGACATCGTGGACAGCGACCTATCGTTTTGGCGGTCGAGTCTACACTTCACTTTCTGGCATTGGGAACCGCTGCGCGTCCACTATTGCGCACTTGCAAGCATAAGTGCAATGGGACAAACGCCGCAAACCCGATGCACCAGTCCGAACCAGTCAAATCCAGTTGCTCTCGCAGAGCAATCTACTGCTTCAAATCTACCTCGGATGCACCGCTGGATATTATGCTAAAAGCGAAAAATATACATGTTGTCAAAGCAATAGACCGTCGGAGCTCGTGCACTCCGCCGCACCCATCATGGCGATCGCGCAACCCTCTTGCGCTGATAGGCTGCTGGTGGAGTATTTCGTTTCTGGACGCGCAAGTGTGAGAGAATGATATTGCCCATTGTTCTTTTTGACTGCTTTTGGCTCACAAGTCGTTGCCGACAACGGACCAATCCCCCCAGCCGCCATCGCACAACATCAGCATGGATCGCATGCACGATTTCTCCATGACGCGGAGGGCTCTATCCCCTTCACCGAATGAGCAGGCGATGCCTGCCCCTGCCCACGCCCATGGCCTGCCACGGGCCTACCACGAGCCCAACCCTCGGGCCCCGAACCCACGGGCCGAACGCCCACCCTTATCCCCTCGATCACTTTCGGCCAGCGGCGTTGCCATTCGGTGCTGCGTCATCGCCAGGTGTCGATCCGTATCCGGTTGTGGCTTTATCTGACTTGATGCCGAGCACCGACGCGTTCCACGAGCTGTCACGCTGCAGGGGAATGTTGATGCGGATGCTGCCGCCGTAGGACTTATAGTCCTTGGCCCCGAGGCCGTCGTAGAAGCCTTCGCCGTTCAAGGTCAGTCCATCCGGCAAACGGATGCGGACGCCGGCATCGACACGGGCACGGATATCATCGGTGCTCTCGGATGCAAGACCCGTCGTCAGGTCGACGATGGCCGAGCGCTCGAAGTCCCATAAGCCCTTGAGGCCGAGATACGGACTGATGGTGGTGCCGTCCTTGCG
>JBCDBQ010000166.1:0-12552 GCA_039183375.1 Pseudomonadota bacterium | reverse complement strand
TTCAGTCAGAAGTATTTTTCTCCTATTTGTCGGCTCATGACCTCATGGGTTTCAGTTTTCTGCCCAGCGTGCGGTCGAGAGGTGTGACGGCATGGCCAGAGCCGGAATGCTCAACAAGCCCGCCATCGCGCAACTCCTTCAGGCGCTTATTGAGAACCGTCGGCGAGATACCCTCGTACCGCTGCAGCAATTCATTCCTGGAGGAGGCAGCCTCCCGCTCTGAGAATTCCCGAACCTCGTCAACGAGTTGCTACATGCGTTCTTAAAAGACGGGAGATTCGCGAGACGCTCACTCTCGTTGGGGTTCGGACGGTTCTGGGAAATGAGTTTGGAGCATTTCCTGGCAGCGATGACTTTCAGTAATCGCGGAGCAGGCTGCCGTGACCATCGATGCGATCCATGATGTTGTTCTGGCGCAGTGCCCACCAATAGGTGGCGGTGTTGATGGCAAGGACCGGTTTGTCCAACCAGAACTCAGCAATCGGGGCAATGTGGGCGAAGGCGAGGTTGGTTCCTACCTGAAGAATGGCTTCGACCTTCGGATCGTCGACAGCACGCACGGCATCACGCAGTGTCTTGGCATCAACATGGGCAATGGCAGTCGGGCTCTCGCACTTTAGGCCATGTACGGCCTGAACCTCGAAACCACAATCTGTAAAGAATTTGCGGACCTCTTCATCACCAACCGGCATGTAAGGTGTCACGACACTGATGCGCTTGATATCGCCGTAGGCGCGCAAAGCGGCCTGGCTGGCATCGGAGCCCATTGCGACGTCAAGCCCGGAGCGTTCCTTCAGTTTGAGCTCCAATTCCTTTGAACCGGCCAATCCTCCCCAAAATGTTTCCGAAGACATGCCCATGACCAGGTAATCGGGTCGGGCGGTCATGGCCCGGTCGACGGCCTGCATTAGTTCGGCACGAATGCGAACCATCAGTTGTTCGAAGTCGGCATCTGAACCGAGGGGATCGTCAGGGATATGGATGCGGCTGAAATGGTTGGTAACGCCATGGGGTGCCATGGCGTCGAACTCCGGCTGGACGATTGTGTTGGTGGATGGGGCGACAACAGCGAATTTGCTGCGATATCCCAGGACATCAACCATGAGATGAGATCCTATCAAGCAAGCTCTGCACTGTTGCGACCTGCAACAGCACGCACCGCGGTAATCGCTTCATCGGCCGTGAGTAGATCAGCGTATTTCTGCCCCATGTCGAACAGGTTTGCCGCGTGAGGCTCCAGCGCCCGGTCCCCGCAGCAATCCGTGACGACAATCGTTCGATAGCTGTAACTGATAGAGTCAACCACGCTCGCGCGGACACAGCCAGAGGTCGTCGCCCCTGTCACCACCAGTGAGTCGACGCCTTGAGCATTGAGCCAGGTGGTCAAGGATGTCCCGAAGAATGCGCTCGGACCTGTCTTGTTTACGATGTAGTCGCCAGCTTGTGGAGCGAGATCGGGAACAACCTGGGAGATTTCAGCCTCATTGGTGAGGCGCTTCAATCCTGGAACTTTCATCCCGAACACACCGGCATCCGAGCCATCGTCGGCAAACACCGCACGTGTGTAAGCGACTGGAAGGCGAAGAGCGCGGAATTCTTGTAGGAGCGGCACTGTGGCTGCGATAGCTTCCTTCATATTGCCGCCACCAAATACATCTGGATCAGCAAAGCCAACTTGAAAATCGACAATCAGCAGTGAGGGTTTGCGGCCGAGGCCAACGTCATTTCCAAAATTCTGGCGCTGATAAACGTCATCCATCATGACTTTGAAATCCCATTGTCGCGGCCTGCCCGTTGCAGGACTTAGGCAACTGATCTTATCGCGACAATGGCCGGTCGTCGATCATAGTCGGGACTTGATGCGAGGATTGGTTTTGATTCCCGTCTCTTTGATGCAGAATGAGTGCGAAACGTACTGGGTTTTCTCAGATGGAAGTGAGATCCGGCAATGAGTAGCGCTATCGATCCAACTATCGTCGCAAGGCGTCGGGAGCATGTCGCGGACACCATGGCGCGCGTTCGGGCTCTTGAGAACGAACACGGCGTGACCCGCGACGGCCTACTGACAATCGCCAAGGTCTTGGTTGACCTCACTCGACATAAAGAGCTGTTCGACGAAGCTCATTTTCCCAATCCTGGAGAAGGAGAGGCGGCCAAACTTTATCTCCTGAGTGAGGATGAGGGTGGCCGGTTCCCGCTCTATTTGACGTGCGCCCGACCCGGTGGATCCGTTCGTCCTCACAACCACGCTACTTGGGCTGTTGTTGCAGGTCTCGATGGCTGTGAGGAGAACCGTTTTTACGATCGGATTGAGGGTGGGTACGAGCCGGGGGCGGCCCAGATCAAGCTCACCGCCACAACACGCGTTCACGATGGTGAGCATATCGCGTTGATGCCGGATGACATTCATAGCGTCGCCACGCCGGGTGATGTTCCGCGCCGCCACTTCCACATGTACGGATTGTCACTCGAACGACTTCCCAAGCGCCTTGCCTACGATATGGATAACGGCACATGCGATTACATGGAGATTAATCCCAAGATCGTTCGAGTCGCACATGCCTAGATCCATTGCGTACGGTGTGCCGTCAGGCAACGATGCCTTAACGGTTCGGTTCGGCATAGAAGAGGGTGTCTTTGCCGACGAAGGTTTGGACCTGTCAATTAAGACTGTCTTTGGCGGGCCGGAGATCGCGGCGGCCTTTGATGAGGGCGTGGCGCCGGTTGGCAGTCTTGGATCACCCTCGGGCATTCCGGCGATGGCAGCGGGTAAGCGTTTCCGTATTGTCGCGAGCGGCTGTCGCCAGCAAGCCCATCTCTATCTTGGCGTTCGCAAAACTGTTGCTGATTATGACGGCTTGCGGGGGAAACGGATTGGTCTTTTGAGCATCGGTAGTTGCCCGTCATGGATTGTGCATAAAATCCTTTCCTGTCATGGGCTCGACGCGACAAAGGATGTCACGTTGGTGCCGCTGCACGACCAGTATCCACGCATCATTGAGTTGATGGAGGAGGGAGCGATTGATGCCTGTCTGGTCACTGAGCCGAACCTGGCAATTGGCGAAGGACGCGATATTCTGAATGTCTGGGCGGCTGGCTATGAAGACGCGTACTTGCCGGACTTCCAATGGATCGTACGGGTTGCAAATAGCGACTTTATCGAGCGTGAGCCTGAGACTGTGCGTGCGGTTCTGAGCGGATGTCGCAAGTCTGCCCACCATGCTGCTGAGAACCGCGATGAGTTCATTCGATTCGTTGCTCGGCACTATACGTCGAGCGAGAGTGCCGTGCGTCGCGCGATGGAGCGTGAGTTTCCGCGATATCAATTGGACTGCACGATCGATATGCCAGGACTGAAGAGATCCATCGATATGCTTCACGAGCTGGGTGGCATTGATCGCCCAAGGTCACCTGACGAGTTTACGGATCTGCGGTTCCAACCAGTTTAGTTTTTCTTTTCTTGCCAATATTGGTCGCGCAGGTGCCGTTTCAGCAGCTTTCCGTTGGCGTGACGTGGCAGGGCTTCGACGATGTCGACCGAGCGCGGGCACTTAATGGCAGATAGCTTGGCGCGGCAGAACTGGATCAATTCTTCTTCAAGCTCGTTGCGTTCGATCTTGTCGTCCACCAATTGAACAACGGCTTTGACTTCTTCGCCAAAGTCTTCGCTCGGCACTCCGAAAACCGCTGCATCGAGCACCTTGGGATGCGTCACAAGCAGGTCTTCGGTTTCCTGCGGATATATGTTGACCCCGCCTGAGATGATGACGAATGATTTGCGGTCAACGAGGTACAGATAGCCATCAATATCCAAGTAGCCAATGTCCCCCAAAGTGGACCAGCCGCGCGCGTTGTAGGCCGCCGCCGTTTTCTCAGGATCGTCATGGTAGGAAAACGGATGGCCGTCTGAGAAATAGACGGTTCCGGTTTCGCCTGTCGGGACGGGTTCGCCGTCCTCATCGCAAATGTGCATCGTACCAAGCAGAGCCCGGCCGACCGAACCTTTATGGGCCAGCCACTCGTCGCTGGTGATGGCGCAGAAGCCATTGTTCTCGGTGCCTGCGTAGTATTCGTGGAGAATTGGTCCCCACCATTCCAGCATGGCCTCCTTGACCGGCACGGGACACGGGGCTGCTGCATGTAGCGCGACCTGCTGAGAGGAGCAGTCATAGCGGAGGCGGACGTCATCATCGAGTTTGAGCATGCGCACAAACATGGTGGGGACCCACTGGCTGTGCGTAATCTGCTCGGCCTCGATCAGTTGTAACGCCCGCTCTGCATCGAACCGCTGCATCACCGTGACCGTGCCACCGAGCTTGATGACTGTCATTGAGTGTCGCAAGGGCGCTGCATGGTAGAGCGGTGCAGGTGACAAGTACCGTGTTTCAGCATGATAGCTGAACAACCGGCCCAACAAGCTGACCAGCATGGTTTCCTGGCCGGGCGGTTCATCTGGGCGTTGCCATTTGATACCTTTTGGCCGTCCGGTGGTGCCGGACGAATAGAGCATATCAAGGCCCTGGCGTTCATCGCTAATCCGTGCAGCGGGCTGCGCTGCCGCCGCCGCATCCCAACTTGTGTAACCATCGATGGGCTCACCGATCATGAAGCGATGGCGCACGTCCGATGCAGTTTTAATCAGATTTTGCGCGATCTCGGATTTGCGCTCCGACACAATGCTCAGGCTAGCACCACAGTTGCGTGAGATATACGCCGCTTCGTCAGCTGATGCGTGCGTGCTGATGGCTGTGTAATAGATGCCAGAGCGATCAGCCGCGAAACAGATTTCCAAGAACTGTCGACAGTTCTCAGACAGCAGCACGATGTGATCACCGGCCTGGACACCGCAGGCACGGAATAGCTGAGCAGCCTGGTTCGACCGTGCCTCTAGCTGATTGAAGGTGACGGTCTCGCCGGTTTCAGCAATGGCAAAGGCGACCTTGTCGGTAAGCTGCTCGACCGGGGCAATGGGATAAAGCATGTCTGTCATGAACCGTCTCGTGCCGGTTTGGCGTATTTCAGGGTCAGGCGTTCCAGCAGCATTTCTGTCGAACCGTCGACAAACCCGGCGACGCGAGCAGCGATCAGATGTCGACCAAACGGATAACAATCACGGAGCCCCTCGGCACCCATCAATTGTGCGAGTGCTGGCAGATGGCGCTCGGCCATGCGGGTCGCAAAGATCTTGGCCTTGGCTGCTGCGAACTGTGAATCCTCGCCCTGGTCGATGAGACCGACGGCATGGGCAACAAGCTGCTGTGCTGCAGCCAACTCCACGTCCGCTTCACCTAAGGACCAACGCCAGCCCTGGTGTTCACCGAGACGCTTGCCAAAAGTTGTACGCTGGCGACCATATTCGGCTGCGATCTCCAAGGTCTTTGCGACCATTCCGCAGCACATGGCCGCGACGTACGTCCGCGCCTCGTTGATGCTTGAGAGGGCCGCCTTGAAAGCGCGGCCGGGTGGCTGCAGCATTTCGTTATTGGATGCGCGATAGTTGTGCAGTTCAAAGCCGCCGGCGCCGATCGAATGCTGTGAGGTCAACGCAAATGGTTTGGAGCGTGTGAAGCCGTCGCGCTGTCCATCGACCAGGAAAGCGGCAATGCCGGCGCCACCACTTCCGGGCTCGGTCTGGGCATAAACAACCAGAACATCCGACGCGACGGTGTTGATGATCCAGGCCTTGGTTCCGTTGAGGAGCCAATCATTGCCATCGCGTGTTGCGGTTGTTGAGATGGCGGCAAAGTCGGAGCCAGCGTGAGGTTCGGTTAAGGCCGTGCTTCCGAGCCGCTCGCCGCTCAATAGCGCTGGTACATAGCGCCTGGCGAGATCCCCGGCGGCATCGCGTGCGAGTTTCTGGGCCACGTTCTGCGTGTTGATGAGAGACATGGCAAAGCCAAAATCCACTGCCGCCAGGATTTCCGCAACGCGTGCCTTGCACGAAAAGGCCAGACCCAGGCCACCCAATTCCGCTGGAACCTGCACTCCGGTCAAGCCAATGCCAGCAGCCTCTCGGATTGTTGCTTGGTCAAAGGTATTGTCGCGATCCCATAGGGCTGCGCGCGGCGCGAGGATATTGTCAGCGAAGTCCCGGGTGCGGTCCAACACTTCGAGCTCTGTCTTACTCATTTTGATGCATGTCCGTCAGGTCCATTTCAGCGGTCCGATAACGTAACAAGATCGCGCAAGGTCAGCCAGCAGTTCCAAATGCCTCGTGTTGGATTTCGTGTGTTCGGCCAGGGAGAGGCAGTCTTACCGAGGACAGCGAGGCCACCGGGCAATTGAGCGAGCCCGGCAACTGTAACATTGGAAGTGGCAGGATGGTTGTCCGACTGCAAGCATGATGGATTGACAACAGGTCGATGCGGCTGATCTTGTGGTCCAAAAGCAAGCTATAGGATACGCCCGATATGCCCAATATCCTCGCGATTGACCAGGGGACGACATCTTCCCGTGCACTCATCTTCAATGAGGACATGAAGGTTGTTGCGAGCGCACAGCAAGAATTCGAGCAACATTTCCCAACGTCGGGCTGGGTCGAACACGAACCGGATGATATCTGGCAGACGACGCTCGCGACTTGCCGCGAGGCTATGGCGAAAGCCGGTTTGGAGGCATCACAAGTCAGCGCGATTGGCATCACCAACCAACGCGAAACAACGGTGATCTGGGATCGGGAGACAGGCCGGCCAATTCATCGCGCGATCGTCTGGCAGGATCGCCGGACAGCCGATTTATGCGCACGACTGAAGAGTGAGGGACAAGAGGCGCTTGTTTCCGCCAAGACCGGCTTATTGCTCGATCCCTATTTCTCGGGAACAAAGATTGCTTGGATGCTCGACAATGTGGAAGGCGCGCGCGCTGCTGCCGAGGCGGGACGGTTGGCGTTCGGTACCATCGACACATATCTGTTGTGGCGTCTCACAGGCGGCCAGGTTCACGCAACCGATGCCACGAACGCGAGCCGCACGCTTCTCTACAACATTGAGACTGGTCAATGGGATGATGATCTTCTCAAGCTTCTCAATGTGCCTCGTGCGTTGTTGCCTGAGGTCCGTGACAGTGCGGCTGACTTCGGACAAAGTTCGCCAGAGATATTGGGGGCGGACGTTCCAATTGCTGGCATAGCCGGGGATCAACAGGCAGCCACGGTTGGCCAGGCCTGTTTTTCTCCGGGCATGCTCAAGTCCACCTACGGTACGGGTTGCTTCGCTCTTCTGAATACCGGCTCTGAGCGTATTGCGTCGCGAAACCGACTACTGACGACCGTTGCCTACCAGCTTGACGGCGTTGCCACGTATGCTCTGGAAGGCTCCATTTTTGTCGCCGGTGCCGCCGTCCAATGGCTTCGCGATGGCATCAAGATCATCGATGATGCCGCTCAGTCTGGCGCGCTTGCAGAGGCCTCTGATCCCAATGAGGATGTCTATCTTGTGCCGGCATTTGTCGGTCTAGGTGCACCCTACTGGGATGCGGACTGTCGCGGCGCGATGTTCGGCCTGACGCGCAATACAGGTCCGGCTGAGTTAGCGTGTGCGGCACTTGAGAGCGTGGCCTATCAGACGCGTGACCTGCTTGAGGCCATGAAGCAGGACTGGAAGACGTCAAGTTCGACCGTGTTGCGTGTCGACGGCGGCATGGTTGCCTCTGAATGGACGATGCAACGTCTTGCCGATCTTCTTGATGCTCCGGTTGATCGACCAACGAACCTTGAGACAACGGCGCAAGGTGCTGCTTATCTGGCTGGGAGACAAGTTGGTATCTATCCAGACTTGGCGGAATTCTCGTCGCAATGGACACTGGAACGCCGCTTTGAACCAAGTATGGACCCAGCAGAGCGCGAGCGGAAGTATGCCGGTTGGCGTGATGCAGTTGGTCGAACCCTTTCACGCACGAGCTGATTGCAAACTCAACTGAAAGAATAAGGGAGATGGTCACTGCTAAGTCCAAGACGCACTAAGCAGCGTTGTTGATCAACATCGAGCCAAAGCGCTTCGATAGGCCGTTGTCACTGATCGGAGTAGGACAACGGTGCAAAATCTTCGAGCGACAGCTCGCCGGCTATCAACGATAGCACAATTGCGTGGCGTGCGTTGGCAGCGCCCAGGTCGTCAACGATTTGCTGCTCAATGAGCGCTACAGTGTCTTCGCTCAAGCAGTGCGTTCGCGCGATCGTCGTTCTGTCCATTCCTCTCGCTAGAGCAATCAGAACGCGCCTCTGATTGTTGGTCAGAATGTCGGGCACACTGTTATCGCAAGGCCGTTTCTTGAACTGGACGATTTTGTTGAGGGCGTTGGTGCAGATGGTCTGCAGCGCGAGGAGTTCCGTCAGGTCGATTGTGTCGTTGGGACGGCCGACAACAAATACATAGACGCCGGCAGGTGTTCGAATTGGTAGGGCATAAACCGCGCTCAGCCCGTTGTTGGCAAAGGCTTCGAAGAGGGCGTCGGTTTCCGGATCGCCTTGAAAGTGTTCCCTATAGTCCATCATGTTGAACGGGAAATGTCTGCTCTTACCAATCAGAAGTGCCGGGTGTTTTTTCGTCTTAACGAGCTGGCTGCATGCTGACGTCACATCATCCGGTGTCACTCTCCAGAGCGCTTCTGATGGTTCGAGCTCATCGTCAAGTGTTTGAAGGCATCCATGACCGACTTGATACAAGTCGAACACTGCTCGCACTTGCGCCATGCATTCTTCCATCGTATCGGAAGCGCCCAATTTCCCGAGCTGGTTCGTCAGCAGATGGTCTTCTTGTACTATCACGGTGTTACCTTGCGCATTCTACTTTTGGTTTATGGCTCTTGTCAGCGAGACTAACAATTTCTGTCATGAACTGAAGACTAGAAAGAACTTGGACATATGCAGGACCGTTCACGGCGTAACCTCTATGGCTCTATCCTCCATCAGAGAGGAGCGTGCGGTCAAGTCCAGGTTGGCACTGATTGGTGATGCTTATTAAAATCTGTGAGGCCGTTGATCAAGCGAAACCAGGTTCAAAAGACAAGCGTCATACACGCTTCCATTCATTAAGAAAAATGGGCTGGGTGAGGGCTCGGTTTGATAAAGCTGTCAGATGTTCGTGCATACAACCATTTGGTATGCGTCAGAGAGCGGTCAATGTAGATCGATCAAGATAATGGTATTGGAGCAAGTCTACGCCTCGGATGCGAGGCGTTCCTCGTTTGACTCGCTTTGCATGGGTTGAATTTTGTTTTCAAGCTCTGCGAGTGTATCGACTGTCGCTGCCAAGTCTCTGAATTTTTCTAATAGCTTATCGGCCAGTTCGGTTTCAGAGCGCGCCACTGCCTGATCCAGTTCGACCCGACATTGATCGATCTCATTCAATAATTTCAGCAACTGGGTACCGTGTGTCCAACGGTCAAACGGCTGCATTCTTCCTCCACGTGGATTAGGTGTATCAACGCTTAGAATGCTGGATTAACATCGCTGTGAAGCAGCGGTAAGCGTTTTGGTCAACCAGTTTACCTTTTCCACACATTGTGTGGCGTTAGAAGCCAGCGTCGTGCAAGCGTTATTGATATTGGGACGACGGCGTCTCACCAATGCGAGCGACATTTGGAGCGCAGGTGAAAGTCAAGCTCACTAAGGGCAGTGATTCTTAAGTTCCCTAAGCCGACGAGTAGTTATGCTTGCTAGCGGTGGGTTGCCAGTGAGCAGTCGCGTGCTTGTCATGGGCTCGCGCAGTTTCCGCCATCCTCCCGCCATGGGATCAGTCTATTTGTTCAGCATTGGGAACAACTGATTTGCAAATTTATCAATGCTACTGCGAGACCGATTGGCACATCTGCTCCTTTGCGTTGATCGCGGACTGCGTGGCGCGTCTTCCTTCGTAAGTCTTTTGCTCCTTATCATGGCCGTGCTCGTGTTCTGGGCGATCAGTTTTCTCAACACGCGTGCGCGACTTGCTTCTATTCCTCCCCCGTTGGCCTGGGCGGAGGCCGCCGGCGAGAAAGACCGACTAAATGTCGAAGGGCATGATATTGCCTATTGGGCCAATCCCGATGCCGGCTACGCCAATGTTGCGACCAAGCGTAAGAAAAAGCCGGTTGCCATCGTAGTCCACTACACAACGGTCAAACCGGTACTCCGGCTGGTGGAGTACGGACAACGCAAGGACTTCAGTCGCGGCGGTGGATCCTACGGCTATCACTTCTATGTTGGGCGTGGCGGCGGCATCGCACAAGGTGCCCCGCTGAGCAAACGCACCAATCACATCAAGTCATCGCGCCGACCACAGAGAACGAAGACGGCACGGCATGTGTGGTCGGGTAATACGATTGGCGTGTCGATGGTCGGTGGCTGCGATTGGCTGTTGCGGCCCGACTGGCCGCGGTTGACAATCTGCACAGGCGAGTACGTCACGCTGGAGCAGCTTGATGCAGGGCTGGCTGTCATTCGCGCTCTTCAGGAGCGTTACGGCATACTGTGCGAAGCTGTATTTGGTCATGGTGAATTGCAAACAGACCGTTTGGCGTTTGAAGGAGAGACTTTAACCAAGCTTGCTCGGGCCGGCTGCGCTGTCACTGAAAGCATCGCCGAAGGTCCCGGCAAGACAGGGTAACGATCGCCATCAGCTTTCAATTGGAAGGTGGTGTTCTGTCAGCGGTGGCTTGCCAGTAAGACAGGCCCCCAGTCGTGTTCGACTCGCTCCCCAGATTCAGATAGATATGCCGAGTGATCGAGCAATTCCGGACACTTGCGCCATGAACCACGTCGAAGCCAAACCAAGCCGCGGCAAATCGCAAAACGCGAAACCACCAAAGTCGCGATCGCGCTTGATCGTGCGGCGTGCTCGGCGCTCGGATATCGACGCGCTGGCTGATCTTAGCCGTCGCGTTTATGCGCCGGTTGAAGGGTACTCACGCCGCATGCTGCGAGCGCAGCTCAACAATTTTCCCGATGGCCAGTTCGTCGCCGAGTATGATGAGAAGATCGTCGGCCATTGCGCGACCTTCATGATCTCAGAGAAGGCAGCGCTGTCACCGCACACCTGGGCTGAGATTACCGGACAAGGCCTGGCGGCGCGCCATGATGAAGGCGGTGATGTCCTTTACGGGATGGAAGTCAGCGTCGATCCTAACTATCGCAGACTGCGCATTGGGCAACGGTTGTACGATGCTCGCAAGCAGTTGTGTCAGTCGCTGGATTTGAAAGGCATCGTATTCGGTGGACGGATGCCAGGATTGTATCGACGCATGAAGAGCCTCGGTTCGGCTGAGGCTTATGTCGAGGCGGTTCAGGACAAGAAGATTCGCGATAACGTCATTGGCTTTCACTTGTCCAATGAGTTCGAAGTCATTGGTTTGTTGCGCGATTATGATCCTTATGATCGGCAGTCGCTGGGATATGCGACGCACATGTTCTGGCGCAACCCGCTTTACGTTGAGGATGAAGGTCGTAAGCGCGATGCGACGGCGCTCGACACCAAGGACACGGTTCGGGTTGCGACTGTTCAATTCCAAATGCGTGGCCTGAAGACGAAGGCGGAGTTCGAGCAGCAGGTTGAGTACTTTGTTGATGTGGCATCGGATTACCGCGCCGACTTCGTCGTCTTTCCGGAACTCTTTACGCTTCAACTGTTGTCGATCGAAGCAAAGCCGTTGGCGCCAGACAAAGGCATCCAGCGGGTTACGGAGTATACGCCGTGGTTTTTGTCGATGATGGAAAAGCTGGCGGTTAGCTACAACATCAACATCATTGGCGGTTCCCACCCGACTGCGATGGATGATGGGGACATTCGCAATGTGTCCTACGTCTTCCTGCGCGATGGTTCGGTGCATGCGCAGGATAAGATCCACCCGACGCCGGATGAGCGATACTGGTGGAACATCAAAGGGGGCAACAGGGTCGATACGATTGATACCGACTGTGGGCCGATCGGCGTGCTGGTCTGTTATGATGCAGAGTTTCCGGAGCTGACGCGCAGTCTGGCCGACCAAGGCGCGTTGCTGTTGTTTGTTCCGTTCTGCACAGATGAGCGGCGCGGGTATCTGCGGGTGCGCTATTGCTGTCATGCACGTGCGATTGAAAACCAAATCTATGTTGTTCTGTCCGGCGTGGTCGGCAACCTTCCTAACGTCGAGAACATGGATATTCACTATGCCGAAAGCTGCATTCTCACGCCTTGTGATTTTGCCTTTGCGAGAGATGGCGTGGCAGCTGATACAGCGGCCAACACAGAGACAATCGCTTTCGCGGATCTGCGTTTGTCAGATCTCCGGGTGGCGCGGCAATCTGGTGCAACGCGCAATTTCATGGATCGCCGGTTTGATCTTTACCGCGTGGTTTGGTCCGACAAGAAGCGCAGGCGCGGCTGAGCTCGCTGAAGAGTCAACGTGATGATATCGGCTCCGTGCTAAAGCCGTGCCGACGATTGCGAGCTGATTGTTTGTTGGTACGGTGAATCAGCTTTTAATCGCGGATGCTAGAGAACGGGGGCGCAATAGCATGACCAATATCACGCAGGATCCAGTCGCCTATATGGAGCGCACGCGGAAGTATTACCGTGCGCTGGGGTATGATCAGGACTA
>JBCDBQ010000165.1:0-12562 GCA_039183375.1 Pseudomonadota bacterium | reverse complement strand
GTCTTGAACCGCAATTCTGCAGACGCGGGAAGCGCCATGAGTACTGCAACGCCAATGGCCGTCACTCTAGTGAACCAGGTCAACTGTTTCGATCCCATAATTGTTGTCCGCACTCGAAACAAATTCTGTCATAGCCTGCCCCGGTTGTTCATACCGGGCCTGGATTTGCCCAAATCCAACGTCGCTTGGCTTAAGCGCCTAAAGAGCGAATACAAGCGTGTAGAAGAACGCCATCCCCGCCGACACGTGTCGCTCGACGAGATTGTACAAGTTTTCTCTCTAGTCGGCCGGACCCTGATCTCATTTTGTGGCCCTAAAGTGGCATACATCATTGATTTTGTTGCTGAACCGCCACATCGATCTTGTTCCGTAGCAGCAGTACACAGGACTTTGATTGGTCTGCTAACTGGGCGTGCCTCACTTGCAACTTTGTGGCAACGGCACTTGTGCGATCGCGTTGCGCAGAATTGAAATTGATCCAGGACTGAGTTGTGACAATCTCTGATCTTGTGGAATGCGGTGCACCTTTGATCATCTGATGGCTGAGCGACCCAGAAATGAATCCATTTGCTTTCATTGGCGCACCTGTTGCTCACCTATCGGGAGATTGACGACCTGCGATGACCGCTGACGACAGCCAGAGATGGCCGGCCTATCTTTTCACGGAGGAAGCTCCCTCAGGGATGCCAGTGAAAGTTCATTTGGACGATCGCGGGATCATCATTCATGCAAGAAGCGGTCTGGAAGAGCTGGTTTGGCCATTCGGCGCCCTGCATGCTGCCCCGTTGGTCACACCGGACCTGGCCGTCGTTGCAGTCTTCTACAAGTACATGCCTGAGGCACGCCTGGAAGTGAGATCCAACACGTTTGGCATGGCGCTGGGTCGGTATGCGCCGCAAGTTAAGGCGTCCCATCGCAGTTGGGGGCACATTAAGCTTGCATTTTTGGGTGCCGTGATTGGCGTTATGGCTTGGATGCTGTTTTCGTTGTGGTACTCGCATCCGGCCCGCTTCGCCGCCGGCCTCATTCCAAAAGAAACGCGGCAATCGCTGGGCCGAACAGTCATTGCATCGATGGCGAGCCAATACCGCGTTTGCATCGCCCCGGCAGGCATCCGCTCACTACAAAAGCTTGGTCACCGCCTCACGGATGGAGTTGCCACGAACGCGGACTATCAAATCACGGTCGTCAATTGGTCTCTTGTGAATGCCTTCGCCGCTCCAGGCGGTCAGATGTTGCTGACACACGGTCTCATTCGAGCTGCGCAATCACCAGAAGAGGTGGCTGGCGTTCTCGCTCATGAGATGGGACACAGCATTGAGTTGCATCCGGAAAGCAGCATTGTGCGAGCCCTTGGCATATCTGCTGCTATCGACATCATTACGGGTGGTGGCGGAAGTCTATCCGGACTTGGGACCCTTCTGCTGCAGAACAGCTATGCACGGCAAGATGAGCGCTCCGCAGATGAGCAGGCCCTCCGCTTGCTCGAACGCGCTGGCATCAGCCAAGCCGGACTTGCTGACTTTTTCGAACGCATTGGTCGTAAGGCAAGCAAGAGAGGCAGCGAGACTGGATCAAGCACAATTGGGATCGACGGCCTCTTCCGGACCCACCCTTACCCGCTCGAAAGAGCTCAACGTGTTCGGCGCTCGAATACATACGCCACCACTCCCGCAATGAGCGCCGACGAGTGGAAAGCTCTCAGAGAGATCTGCCGTCGGACCCGTCCTCTTAGTGAGAAGACAGGATCTCTACAATAATGCGAACTAGATCGCGCTGTTGATCTTGTCCCCACACGTGCAATTGGAGCGTGCCGTGAGCGAACACCGATCAGCACGTACCGCATCGCCAAGTGGATATTCTTCGAAGCCGAGGCAAGCGGGAATTGCCTTCGCATCAAGTTCGGCCAAACCAAGGCGGACCGTTTCCCGACCATGCAAACATATTCTCACATTGACGACATGAGTTGGTCACGGTTCGACCGCCAGGCAGCCCGAATTGGATGTAAAATGAATAAGCGTTAAATGGCGTCTTCAGTGGAGGGTCAAGTATGAGAGGTCTGGCGACGAAACTCTTGCTGGCAGTCTCGTTGATGGGTGTATCGCTCTACGTAGCCTCTCCGTTCTATGCAGCCTGGACAATCCGTCAGGCTATGAAGACAAACGACGTCGCACTGTTGAAGGAGAAAGTCGACTGGGTGAGTGTTCGATCTTCCCTGCGCCAGTCGATAGCCACACACGCAAAGCTCCTGCCGGTCGCGATTGCAGAGGGCCGGAAATTACGTCCGACGATGTGGCAACGGATTAAAGCAGTGTTCGGTGCAAGTATGCTGGACCGCTTCATGGACCAGTACATTACGCCCAACGGCCTCCCGAAGCTTTATCGTCTTAAGAATGGTTACAGAACACGGGTTACGGGCTTACCACGCGATGAGGCCACGCCAGTCGCCCTTCGAGTTCAGGGCGTGGTTAGTCGCATTCATCGAGCAGAGTTCAAAAGCCTTAGCTTGGTCGAGCTTGAAATCGAAGATCGAGATCAGCCTGATCGACGAATTGTTGCCGAGATGAGGCTTCGAGGGTTCGAATGGAAGCTTTCGCGCCTCACCGTAATATCGGCGCCGGTACAAAATAACATTCTGGATGATGAAGCTCAGCAAATGGCTGATGACATCAAGAATGGACGGCTTCATTACGTCCGGCAGCCAGATGCTTAAAATGCCCGACTGGCTGCTTGTGACTAACACATGCTGTTCGCCGATTGAACCGCAACTCAGTCGTTGCTGATTTCGCGCTCAACCAAGTCTGCCATCGCAAGCCCCGGCTCTCCGCCATCGAGCCGCAATCCGGTTACGACACCGCGGCGGTCGGGCTCGGGCCTGTTTTGACTGTACTTTTTCTTTCCCTCGATCCGCGTGATCTCGAAGCGAATACCGACGATGCCGCGAAGCATAACCTGAACATATTCCTCAGGGGCATCATCGAGCGCCCACGGCACGGCACGGCCTTGTTCTTGTTGATCACTCAACTCGGCGACATGCGCGCGCAGTTGATCAGTGTCTTTCATGACCTGGCAATGGCCGTAGACATGTACCGCGGAATAATTCCATGTTGGCACGACCTTGCCGTCCTTCGCCTTGCTGGGATACCAACCTGGATGAATGTAGCCATCTGAACCGGAATAGATGAGCAGGGCCTCCGCGCCGCTTTCCCGGAACGTGCGCCAGTGGGCATTTGGTCGTGCGAAATGGGCTTCGATTGCGCCGTGGGTACCAATGTCTGGTTTGAACACGGTGGGCAGATGTGTGGCGACCATCCCCGCTTCTGAGCTGTGCGAGACCAAAATTGCAAACGGGTTGGCGTGGATCAAGCCGTGAATTTCCTCACTGTCGTTCATGAGAAAATTGTCGGGAACGTACATCTCGATGCACTCCTTCGCCTTGTTCAGTCCGAGGGCAGTATCGCCATCAAGCTTGCAACGGTCGCTCTTGGCAACGCTCAGTTCAATATTGTCCCGCGCATCGCCCAAGCGGGTTCCATAAAAGAGAGATTACGCTGCAACTTCCAACCTCTTGAGCGCCGCTTCAAAACGTTCGATTTGGCCTTCGAAGTCGGTCTTCCTCTCCCGGTTTTCTTCGACGACTGCTTCCGGCGCCTTGCTTACGAAGTTTGGGTTGGCCAGCTTCGAGTCGATCTTTGAAATCTCTGACTTCGCCTTGTCGATTTCCTTGTTCAACCGTGCGCGTTCTGCGTCCATATCGATGATACCGGCGAGCGGAAGTGCCGCCGTCGTATCGTCAAAAACAATGGCAGCAGCACCGTTGGAAGCGGCATCGACAAAGTTGATACGCTCAAGCCGAGCCATGCGCTCGATTGTTTCCTCATGAGCGTCAGCACGCGCGCGCTCTTGGTCGGTTGCGCCAATAAGCTCCAAAGTAATCTTGGCCCCTGCCGGCACGTTCATCTCAGCACGTACCGAACGGATCTCACTAACCAGCTTAATCAACCAACCAATCTCTTGGGCCGCTGCTTCATCGACCAGGCCTTCCGGTTGAGGCCATTCCGATATCGCAAGAAGGCTTTGGCGTTGCGGACCGTATTCAGCGACGCGCTGCCAGAGCTCTTCCGTGATAAACGGCATAAACGGGTGCAACAGTTTCAAGATCTCGTCTCGGACCCAGGCCGCCATCGCCCGGGTTTCGCGAATGTCTTCGGCGTTATCGCCATTCACGATGGGCTTGATGAGCTCAAGATACCAATCGCAAAAGACACCCCAAACGAACTCATAGGCAGCCGACGCGGCATCGTTGAAACGATATGCTTCAAGCGATGCCGTCACCTCAGCGATGGCTCGCTCTGTTTCACCGGCGATCCACCGGTTCACCGTGTGGTTCGCTGACTTGGGGTCAAAGCCATCAATCGTAACGCACTCATTCATTTCGGCGAAGCGCGCGGCATTCCATAGTTTGGTTGCGAAATTTCTGTAACCTTCAACCCTGCTTTCCGTTAGTTTGACATCCCGGCCCTGGGTTGTCAGAGCTGTCAGCGTAAACCTAAGGGCATCTGCACCATATTTTTCGATGAGTTCGAGCGGGTCGATGACGTTGCCGATTGACTTCGACATCTTACGCCCCTTCTCGTCGCGAACGAGGCCGTGAATATAAACGTCGCGGAACGGGACATCGCCCATGTAGTGAAGCGATTGCATCATCATTCTGGCAACCCAGAAGAAGATGATGTCGAAGCCAGTGACCAAGCAGCTGGTCGGGTAATACCGCTTCAGTTCGGACGTTTCATCGGGCCAGCCCAAAGTCGAGAAAGCCCAAAGTCCTGACGAGAACCAGGTATCTAGAACATCTGGATCGCGTGTTAGGGGCTCTTCCTTACCGTAATGTGCTTTGGCCGCTTGCTGTGCTGCAGCTTCATCGTGAGCAACGAAAAGCTTGCCATCGGGACCGTACCAAGCCGGTATTTGGTGCCCCCACCAAAGTTGCCGAGAGATGCACCATGGCTGGATGTTCTCAAGCCAGCGGAAGTAGTCAGCAGCATACTTCTCCGGATGGAAAGTGGTCTTACCCTCATGGACTGCGGCAAGTGCAGGTTTTGCCAGAGTGGCCGCATCGACATACCATTGATCGGTCAACCACGGCTCGATGATTGCATCGCCACGTTGCGCATGCGGAACCGAATGCGTGTGCGGCTCAATCTTCTCTAGCAAACCCAGTTCGTGAAGATCGGCCACGACCTGCTTGCGCGCCTCGAAACGGTCCAAGCCCTGATAAGCCTCTGGTGCGTTGGTATTCAGCTTGCCATTGGCCTCAAAGATATTGATGACTTCCAGATTGGTGCGCTTGCCAACGTCCCAGTCATTGAAGTCGTGGGCCGGTGTAATTTTCACGGCACCGGTTCCCTTTTCCGGGTCTGCATAGGTGTCGCCGACAACGGGAATATCCCGGCCGGTCAATGGCAGCGCGACCTTGCTGCCAATCAGGTTAGCGAGATTTTCATTTTCCGGGTGGATGGCGACGCCGGTATCACCCAGCATTGTCTCAGGTCGCGTGGTTCCGACAACTAGATACGTCGACGAATCCGCTGGGTCATAGTCTCGATCAGCAATTGGGTAACGCAGGTAGTACATGTGGCCGCTGGAATCGCGATCAAGGATCTTGCTCAGCGCAGCTGAAGAGAATGCAACGGCATTCCCTTCCTTGTCCGTCTCACCGATTTCCCACTTGTATTTGCCAGTGTGATCCCTGGATTCGACTTCAAGATCTGAGACCGCTGATTGGAAATCAGGGTCCCAGTTCACGAGACGCTTATCCTTATAGATCAATCCCTCATTGTAGAGGTCGACGAAGACTTTGAGAACGGCGCGGGACAAACCCTCATCCATCGTGAAGCGCTCACGCGACCAATCACAGGATGCACCAAGCCTCTTCAGCTGATTGACAATCGCGCCGCCGGACTCGGCTTTCCACTTCCAGACCTCATCGATGAAATTCTGGCGACCGAGATCGCGATAGTTGATCTGACGATCGGCCAGCTGGCGCGTCACGACGAGCTGCGTCGCGATACCGGCGTGGTCCATACCGGGCTGCCACAGCACATCGCGACCGCGCATCCGCTCAAACCGGCACAGCACGTCTTGCAACGTGTTGTTCAGGGCATGGCCCATATGCAGGGAGCCGGTGACGTTCGGTGGCGGAATGACAATCGAATACGGCTCTGCCTGTTGTCGATCGGGCCGGCCGCACTTGAAGGCCTCGGCTTCTTCCCAACGGCGGTCGATCCGCGTTTCGATTTCCGAGGGCTGGTATGTCTTCTCTAACATCGGGTCTTCAGGGATATGAGGTTGTTGGTCCGGCACCGGTCGTACGCCCGGCTTGATGCACCTGTCAACCGACACGAAGCCAGTCGGCTGGTTCCATTGCTCGCTGGACAAAATTGGTCGCGATCGGAAGAACCCAGTGCATCAGTGCAGTTAGGCATCGTTTTGAGCGATGTTTTGCTTGTCTGCTCTCGTTGCAACCAGGTCAGATGTACTCGACGGAGATCGCTTAGGTGCCCTACTTGTCGCTCATTTTCTCAGCCAAGACCCGCTCAACGATGCCTGGAACATTTTCATTCAGCCAACGATCGACTATGGGCTCCATGAGGGCGGCTAGCGCAACTTCTAGATCCGCACTCGGCCCCAGTTCTCTTTGCGGCTTCTTTTCCACGATCGTGTCGGGCGTAACAGGCTCCGCAGCCGCGGGCGTGGGAACAGGCACAATTGGCTCCGCCTGAGTACCCTCGGCAGGCTCCTCGCTCAATTGGTCGTCTGCAACCTCCTGGTGCGGAAGAATGGGCTGCTCCTGTGCTTCCGCAATTTCTTCAACAACCGGCGCCTCGGTGAGGCTCGCAAACACATTGTCCACTGAAGCTGGAGCGGCTCTTTCAAGCTTCTCAACATCTGGCTCTGCCTCTGCGATGGCCGAGCTGAGAGGCGCCAGGCCGGCTTCGTCTGAGCTTTGCAGCGCAGGGTCGGCAATCGCGCTGCTTGCTTCCTCTGATGTTATTGAGATCGTAACCGGATCGATACCGGCCGCAGCACTCTTCCCAAAAATGGAGGCGGCGCTATCAATCGGCGTACTAGTGCCTGACACTTTGATTGGTGCCGGCTCAGATTTTGACACAGCGTCGGATGATGGGCTTGCAGAAAATGCGGTTGCCGACGATGGGATCTCAGTCGCATCAACTGCTGGCGTTGGAACCTCAGGACTACCCAATTCATTTTGCTTCTCGGTCAGTCCCAGTCCATTCGTGTCTGACCTGACATTCGTTTCTCGCGCGAGCACGTTCGGTGCTCCTGCAAGCCCCCGCAATCTCGCCATCAACGGCGACTCTAGCGTTTCCTCTTCTACTGATTGCGTTGTTGATTTAGTCAATCCGGCTTCAAGTGCTGTCGAACTCTCCGAAGCAACGGCCGCACCAGGCTCTGAAGCACTGCTTTCGCTCGTCGTCTCTTGAACCTTTGCGCCAGTAGCTGGCTCCTCCAAGATGTCCGAAAGGTCATCGCCTGGTGGGTGCGCGGCTTCGGTTGTGGTCCGGTGCGCTACATCCGGCTGCGGGACTGATGGGGTAGCCGTGGGCTGTTGCGGAGCCTGGGGCGGTTCCTCTGCTATAATTTTGCGAATTGAAGCAAGGATCTCTTCCATGCTCGGTTCCGCAGTTTTTTCCGATTTTTGCATCCCCACTCGCTCCTAGATACTTCGCGCCGCACAGTTATACTCACAACAACTCGAAAGGTACCTCGCCGTCAAGTTAGCCAAAACTCGTGCCCGCATTCAACGATTTTGCGCACTTTGGCTTTGTTTAATAACCATAAACGGCATTCGTACGGCGGAATGACGGGCAAAACAATAAGGCCCATCAGTTTTCTGACGGGCCTTAAAGCGGACAAACGATGTTGGGATGGGCTTACTTGTATGGGCGCTTGTCTTTCACTGTCACATGTTCAGTGCGGCCATGACGGTCAGTGATACTGATACCGAACCATTTGCGCCGAATCTTATGATAATGAGCCTCAGGATCGTAAATCTTGCCCGATAGTGAGATATCCTGCGCGGTCAGACGACCCGTTGAAGAAATCAACGTGTAGCCGTTCACGATCAAATCCCGCTGGGTCGTGACGAGTTCCACTTGCGAATCCAAAAGTTCCTGCTCGGCATCTAAGACATCCAGCAGGGTCCGCTGACCAACCTTTTCTTCCTCCCGGACACCGGAGAGAGCTATCCGGTTGGCTTGCACTTGAGAGTTGGCTGAGCGCAACTGCGCGCGGCTTGCGTTCAACTGAGACCACGCAGCAATTGCCGACTCACGGGCTTGAGTGCGATTGTCCTCGACCTCCTGCATGCGCTGCACGTGCGTGTGTTTTGCTTGCCGAACACGAGAGCTTACTGCTCCGCGTTGATACAGAGGGACGGTGAGGCGTCCCGTGACCGTGCCTGTTTCAGTCTGTGCAAAACTTGTTGCTCCGCCACCGGCATAAGCATTCGAGTAAGTTGCATCAACGTCAACAGTTGGCAGCAATTCACCAGCAATCTCGTTCACATTGTAACGGGCTGCCTGCTCAAGATACAGTGCCGAAACAATGCTAGGATTTTCCCGCTCAGCTCTAATCGTAGCTACCTTCAGCGTTTTCGGAAGCAATCGGCCAGGGAGCGACGGCGACCTAAGCCGACGTGGCACATGCCCAATGACACGCTCATAGTTCGCACGGCTTGTCTTGAGGTTCGCCCTCGCCAGATCCAGATCCGATACTGCACCGGCACGTCGCGCCCTCGACTGCGCCACGTCGGTCCGGGTTACTTCGCCGACTGAAAAGCGGTCCTGCGTCGCCTTTAGGTTGCGTGAAAGGACACGCACATTGTTTTCCCGAAGCCTCACGACCGCCGTGTCGCGGACAACATTCATATATGCTGTGACCGCGCTCAAGAGTACGGTCTGCTCAACGCTCCTCAGCGTTTCACGACCAGCTCGCACGTTCGCCTCTGCTGCATTCACAGCATTGCGCGTTCGGAAACCTCGGAATATCTGCTGATTAAGCGTAAATGTGTAACTACCGGGATAGGATCGACCTTCACCAACCGTATCAGGACTTGTGTTATTTTGCTGGACAGAGGCGTCTGCACTAAACGTAAGGGACGGGCGGTAGTTCGACCGCGCCTGTGGAACGGACTCATCCGTTGCACGCAGCGCCGCACGTTGTGCGTCCAGCTGCGGATTCCATTTGTATGCAGACAAAAGCGCTTGACGCAGCGTCTCTGCGCTTGCTGTCGCCGGCACAATAGCCAGCACGCCGACTAGCCCCAGCCCAATGGGGCGGAGCAGGTCGATTAAATAATCTGTCGACATTCTATGACACGTGGACACCGTGCATCCTCTTCCCAGTTTTATATTAGCAGCCCACGCACAAGCTAGAAAATCAAGCGCGCATTGCCGCTGAGTTCCGTGGAACACGAGTAGGACTATGCCACAATATTCAATCTAGCTAGCCGACTCGGAGAGCAAGTTGAAGATCAGACGCTACTTTAATTGGATACATGGTCGCTACAGTGACAACAAACACACACTTGCTCACACTGAGCCTTGAGGTACAGCTGCTTTGGCATAAGCACTTTGGCCAGTTGCGCCAAAACTCTTCCCAACAACAGTCAGTTACCTCTCGATAACTGAATTACGCAGCGCCGGGATGGCGCCTTCTGCGCTTGAGCGAGGACTGCGAGGCTGTGGCAGCATAGTTTCACGTTCACCATGCCCTTTCCTGTGAATAGCGTACCTCTGGTTAACACCACGTAACGAGATTCGCGGCTGCCGCACAGTCGGTCGCGGTTTTTCTACAGGTCCTGCACGTTGATTGCGCCTTGCGTTGACTTGTCTGCGCGCGAGTTGGCGCTGACGCGCTACAGGATGCGGGCGCGCGTCGACTGCGCCAGTCACTATTGCACTTTCGATCGCATGCTCGAAACTCGTCTCCTCTGTATCGAAAGTTGGCCGTGGCTGCGCGATAGATGTCGAAAACGCCTTTCGCCGAGCATCCTTATAATGGGCTTTCGGTTCGTAGATATCGGTTTTCAGATGCAGAAAACTTGCATCGAGACGCCCCATGGCGGCAAGCAAGGTGTATTGTGAGACAACAACGTCGCGGATCGTTCGGACGCGTGATGTATTGGCTTCGAGCAACTCTTGTTCAGCGTTTAGAACATCGAGAATTGTGCGCTGTCCGACCTGCTCCTCCTCGCGAACACCTTCCAAAGCAATTTGTGCGGCACGGACTTGTTCCTGATCAGATGCGAGATTGCCCCGCGCTGCCCGCAATTGCGACCAAGCTGAGGTCAATCTGGCCCTAACAAGATCTCGTGTCTGCTCAACCTCCTGCAAGCGGCTAACATGCGAGTGCTTTGCTTGCCGGACACGGGCCCGCGTCTCGCCGCCCTGATAAATTGGAACTGTGACGCGTCCCATAACACTTGCTGAAGTCTGCTCATCAGTTATTCGCGATACGCCCGTTGTCGTCTGGACATTGGCTTCGACGCTAACCGATGGCAAAAGTTCACCACGCAACTTGTCGACGTTGTGCCTGGCTGATTGCTCGCGGTATAACGCTGATATGATGACCGGGCTTTCGTCCATCGCAATCTTGTAAGCTGCTCGGAGCCGATTGGGCGTTAAACCTTTCTGAAAGGCGGTCGTGCGCAGGTTTCTGGGCTTATGGCCGATTACCCTTAGGAATTCCGCGTTGCTCGACCTGAGGTCGGCTTTTGCTTGATCGAGGACAGATTTGGCGCGAGCGAGCCTGGCCCGTGCCTGCGCCACATCCGTGACCGTAACCTCCCCGGCAGCTCTACGTGCTCGGGCAGCACGTAGCTCATTTCCCAAAACCCTAACATTTCCTCGGTTCAAACGAACAAGGGCACGATCGCGGACGACACCGGCATATGCAGTGACGGCCTCAAGCAGAATTTGGGCTTCGACGTTGCGTAGGTTTGCCCGACCTGCGCGAATGTTGGCTTCCGCCTCTCGCACAGCATTCAGTGTTCGAAAGCCTGTGAAAACTGGTTGCGATAGAGAGAGGCCGTAGCTACTACCGCCGACCGCCCCGTCTCCCGCTGAGCGCGGCTTAGTCTTGTTGCGACGTGCACCGAATTCTACCTGGCCACTGATGACCGGCCGCCAGCCTGATCGCGCGCGCGGCACTTCCTCGTCCGTTGCGCGCAAGCGTGCACGCTCGGCATCGAGTTGCGGATTGTTGCGATAGGCTGCGCGCAGCGCCTGCTTGAGGCTTTCAGCCGAGGCCTCAGCGGGAAGAGCCGCTAATACGACCACAGCAAGTGGCGAACAAACCAGGACAAACTTGAGCCAGCTCGCACCAATGGTGCGCACACTGCGGTATGCAGCTTGCCGAGCTCGCATTATCCTCGTCCCCCAGATCCGACGGATTTACGCTTCTGATCATTCCAAGCCACGCAAAATCTCGCCCCCGCGTCACAAAGCGGGTGCACACATTGCGGACGATTCGTCTTTACGAATGATTAATCTCTGGGGCGCCTGTGAGTGGCACCGTTAGAATTCGAACTGGGGATTGGCCGAGAAGCCTGGTAGGACAGGTGCCGCTGCATCAAACAGCCAGCGACTGTCGAAGGTTTCCCCGATACGCCGCCATTGCATGCAACGTCCGTGCATTTGATCCCCAACGATTGCGACTAACCGACCGCCATCTTTAAGTTGATCAAGAATGGCCATCGGCAACTCGTCTGCTATCGCGCCATTCAGCAGGATGGCATCATAAGGTCCCTCGGAAGCATGGCCTTCGGTCAGATCGCCTTGTACGATTGCCGTATTGTCCGCCTCCACTCGCTCCAGGTTGGACGTTGAAGCCTTGACGAGATCGATATCCTGTTCGAGCCCAACAACGGTTTGCGCGATCTGCGACAGGACCGCCGTGCTGTATCCGGTCGTGCAGCCAATAACCAGAACGATGTCCGTGCTCTCCAGTTCCAAGTGCTGGATCATCTTTGCCAGAACGCGCGGCGCCAAAAGAACGCGCGGGCTCTCACTTCCCGATCCAATTTGAAGATCAGTATCCATATATGCGATGGCCTGGATCTCCGGCGGCACAAACCGTTCTCGTGGAATTGCCCGCATGGCAATCGGGATTCGTCTGTCAACGACATCGCTGGGGCGGACCTGGCTCTCAATCATGTTCAAGCGCTGTGTTGCTGTATCAACCATACTGCCCCCTTGGCTCAATGCTTCTGATGCCGGGCCGCGCGATTGTGCCTTTCCGGGCACCGGACCATGGCAGAGATAGTATTGCGTTCCTAACTTAACGTGTGATACATGGCCCGCTCTTGTTTGCGCAACCGAGATTTTGCTCTGGTGTGGCACCATGTGCCTGCAAGCAACGAACGACTGTCGCAGAAAGTGACTTCGCGACAATTTGGGGCCACGTGGCGGAGTGGTGACGCAGCGGACTGCAAATCCGTATACGCCGGTTCGATTCCGGCCGTGGCCTCCAATGATTT
>JBCDBQ010000164.1:0-12605 GCA_039183375.1 Pseudomonadota bacterium | reverse complement strand
CCGAGGCGCGCCGGATCGAGCAGGGTCACGCGCTCACGGATGACACCGGCGGCCTCAAAGTCCTTCAGCCGCCGCCACACCGATGACGCCGACATCCCGACCCGCTCCGCCAGCGCTTTGTGGGAGAGCGTCGCGTCATCCTGGAGCGCCCGCAACAGGCGCCGATCACTGTCTAAGAGTTCAATATCTGGCATGAATGGACCATTATTTCAGTAAATCTGAAATAAATATACCAAATTCATCCAAATCCGTAAATATCCGGAGCGTGCCATTCGCAGTTGCTGACTAAACTGGTGGCATCGAAGCACGCCGCGCGGTTTGGAGATTCGCCATGACCTTAGACCTCACCTTAGACCACGTTGCAGACAACGCAGCCCAAAGCGTCGCCACTCCTGAGAACAGCCTTGCCAATAGCCCGCCCAACAGCAAGACCCGCTTCGCCCACCTGCCGGTGGCCGACGATCGCACGGTCGATTTTGATCACACCCTTTACACGGACGAGGAACATGACCGCTGGAACCGGCTGGCCGCGCGCTGCAAGGATGTGCTGAAGACTCGCGCCTGCGATGAATATCTGGCGGCGATGGACGCGCTCGATCTCTCCGGCGCCGGCATCCCAGACGCCGAGAAGCTGAGCGATGAATTAGAGCAGCGCACCGGCTGGCGCGTTGTGCCGGTTGCGGGCTACGTACCGGACAAAATTTTCTTCGAGCATCTGGCCAACAAGCGGTTTCCGATTGGCGTGTTCATCCGGCCCGAGCACGAGTTCGACTATCTCGAAGAGCCGGATATTTTCCATGACGTCTTCGGCCATGTGCCGCTGCTCACCAATCCGGCTTACGCCGAATTCTCACATGCCTACGGCAAGGCACGCACCAAGGCCGCCGAGCACGATTGCATCACCGAGCTTCTCAACCTCTACTGGTTCACGATCGAGTTCGGGCTGGTCAAAAGCGACAATGGGTTAAAGCTGTTTGGTGCCGGGCTGATGTCGTCAGCAGCGGAGGCAAAATTCGCGCTCGATGATCCATCGCCGAACCGCCTTGGCTTCGATCTCGAACGGGCGATGCGGACCAATGCCTTCATAGATGACTACCAGCAGACCTATTTCGTGATCGACAGTTTTAATGACCTGCTCGAGATCTGCGAACAGGACTTCACGCCGATCTATGAGCGCCTCGCTGACAACGTCCGCCACACACCCGGCGCCGTACTAGAGAGTGATGACGTCATCCATCGCGGCACTCAGGCGTACTTCCAAAACGGAAAGCATGCGGATGGGGTTTGGGGTCTATAGTCCAGCTGCGCAGTTCATACAATCTCAGATATCAGTCTTCATGCGACGATATTCAGCGTTTGGCGTAGAGTTTTAGAGATGAAGGGCACGTCTCAAGAACTATGCGCTAGCCTGTTGCAGGTAGGCATGTGTTACGCGAGGCTATTCGCCAACACTTTCTCGACCGGCAATTTCCAAGCGCCACAGACCCGCATCCTTTGACTTGGCATAAGGCAATTTTGTCTCTGCCGAACGCTGTTCGTTTGTTCCAGCCATTGCGTACTGCATGGGTGGTCCGACACCTTCTTTTGCAAGCGGCCTGATGCTGTTTACAAGTCTTCGCACCCGCTTCAGAGATTCCGACTAGTGTCGGGGAAGTGAAACCGATGGCGATGATCGCCGCTAGATAAATTGGTTTCATCTTAGATTCCCTCGTGGTTGTTAGACTCCGAGTCTACAAAATTCTTAGAGCATACGGTCGCAAGCGAGAGCAAGTTGAAGTTTGCAGCACGCATTGCGATCAAGAATACGATCTGGCTGTTTAACCTGAGTCGTGTGTGCCTGCAGAAACGCTTGTCGCCCTAACGTCGGCCGTCTCGGACGCAGTTTGAGCCACCTTTTGGATATCTTGGCGGTATACACCTGCAGCCGCTATTTGCTCACATCCAATACCGTACAGCCTGTCTGTTTGGCGACCTTTCGATTACAACCATTTCATGGGCTCTGTTCCAGATACTACCAGCAACTAAATGCGGTCAGCCGGCACGGAGTAACTCTGGAGCCCCTCACGACCGCACCGAAACCAACGGCGCACCTAAGAGCCCGACATCCACTTCAATCCCGAGGCCGGCTCCTTCCGGCGCGCTGCCAAATCCGCGTTCGCTTTTCGGCCGATAGCCGGCGACGTGCTCATTCGTCCAGTCATTCATGAATGACACGCTCAATAACGATTTTGGCCGGGTCGATGCTGCGAGATGCGCTGACGTTGCCGAGACAACATCGCCGCCCCAGGTATCCTCAATCGTCACCTGCAGGCCAAGCTCCTGGCCAAGGTCGCGCATCAGTTTCGCCTTGGTCAGACCGCCGACTTTCGACACCTTGAGATTGAACGCACCGGCGCCCCCTTCGCCAGCTGCGCGCAACAACGAGCGCGTATCACTGACAACTTCGTCATAGACCATCGGCATCGTCGTATGCTTGCGCACCTCGATGCACTCCTCCATGGTCGGGCACGGTTGCTCGAAATAGAACCGCGGCAGCCCCTCCATGCCACGCGCCGCAACAATTGCCTCGTTGACCCGCCAGCCGCAGTTGGCATCGCCGACGATAATATCTTCCGGACCGGTCTTCTCGACGACATGGCGCGCGCAGGCTGCGTCCTCAACCGGGTCACCGCCGATCTTGAGTTGAAAGCGATGAATGCCTTCGGCACGGCGCGCCAGCACGTAGTTGGTCATCTCCTCGGACGAGCCGAGTGGCACCGCAAAGTAAAGCGGGAACGTCTCCTGCCGCACACCGCCGAGCATGTCGGCCACGCTGGCGCCCCAAGCCTTGCCGGTCAAATCCCAGCAGGCGACATCCACCGGGCTCTTGGCATAGGCATAGCCCATCAGCGCAGAGTCCATGGCATCGTTCACCGCCGCCAAATTGGTCGGATCAACGCCGATCAACGCCGGCGCGATCAACTCTAGTGCCGCACGCGCACCGCCGGCATGGGATGGCAGATAGGTCGTGCCCAGCGGGCAAACCTCGCCCCAACCTTCGTGGCCAGTATCGCTGGTCACGCGCACAAGCGTCGATGGCAGCGCCTCGATATCGCGCCCGCCGGACATCTTGTAAGTCCCGTGGATATAGGTCAGCTCGAAGTGATAAACATCGATCCGCTTGATCTTCATACGCACCCCAACAGATCTGGCAAATCTTGCGGCAACCAACAAAATCACGATGATGCTGATCGACACCTTTGGCCTTGCTCTCGCATTGTCGTAACATGCGGCGGAGTTGAACCGAACCAAAATCACGCTGAAGCCGGAAACACGGCAAACCCGCAACACCACCAACGAGGAGACGCCCCATGGATTTTGACATGAGCCCCAAGGTTGTCGAACTGCGCGACCGCCTAATGGCCTTCATGGACGAACACGTCTATCCGAACCAGGCGACGTTCCAGGAACAGCTCTACGCCATGGGCTATGGCGCCGAGAACTGGAAGAACTGGGGCCCGGTACAGATCGTCGAAGACTTGAAGATCAAGGCGCGCGAAGAAGGCCTATGGAACCTCTTTCTGCCGGATTCGGAACGCGGTTTCGGCCTTTCCAACTTGGAATACGCACCGCTGTGCGAAGTCATGGGGCGGGTCGCGTGGGCGCCGGAGGTGTTCAACTGCTCGGCACCTGATACCGGCAACATGGAAACCATCGAACGCTATGGCACCGATGAGCAGAAGAAGGAATGGCTCCAGCCGTTGCTGGCCGGTGAGATCCGGTCATGCTTTGCCATGACGGAACCTGACGTCGCCTCATCCGATGCCCGCAATATCGGCTCCACCATCATCCGCAAAGGCGACGAGTACGTTATCAACGGCCGTAAGTGGTGGTCATCCGGCACCGGCGATCCACGCTGCAAGCTCTTCATCTTCATGGGCAAGACAGATCCCGATGGCGAAGACGTCTACCGACAGCAATCGATGATCCTCGTGCCATCTGACACCAAAGGCATCACCATCAAGCGCATGCTGCCGGTGTTCGGGTTCTCCGATGCACCACACGGCCATGGCGAGGTAGTCTTCGACAATGTCCGCGTGCCGGCATCCAATATGCTACTCGGCGAAGGCCGCGGCTTCGAGATCGCGCAGGGCCGCCTTGGCCCAGGTCGTATCCACCACTGCATGCGATTGATTGGTCAGGCTGAAGTTGCGCTGGAGAAAATGTGCAAGCGCTCAACGGAACGTTTTCCGTTTGGCAAGCCGCTGTCAGAGCAGGGCGTCACACGTGAACGCATCGCGGAATCTCGCATCCTGATTGACCAGGCCCGACTGCTGGTGCTCAACGCTGCCGACAAGATGGACAAGGTCGGCAACCGCGAAGCCCGCAAAGAGATCGGCATGATCAAGGTGGCGGCACCAAACATGGCCTGTCAGGTCATCGACTGGGCAATCCAGATGCACGGCGGCGGCGGCATGACGAGCGACTTTGGCCTCGCATATTCCTATGCCCGGGCACGTGTCATCCGCCTGGCCGACGGACCGGACGAGGTCCACCGTGACCAGATTGCGAGACTGGAGCTACGCAAGTACAGGTAGAGCGCGCCCGCGCATTCAGACTCAACGCTTTCAAATAGGCGCCGGGAGATGCTCCGGCGCCAACCAACAACGCCTGACAACCAGGGACCAACACCAGAACCATGACCGGACCCCGCGACGGCCGCGAGCTCGGACCGCCACTCGAAGCACACAAGTTTGACGAGGCCGCACTCGCTGCCTACCTCAAGGATCATATCCCAGGCTTCGACGGCTACTGCACCGTGCAGCAGTTCCTCGGCGGGCAGTCGAACCCGACCTTCCTGATCGAGGCCTCGTCCGGCAGCTACGTGATGCGCAAGAAGCCACCGGGAGAATTGCTACCATCGGCGCATGCTGTCGACCGCGAGTTCAAAGTGATCTCGGCGCTGGCCGACACTCGCGTACCGGTCGCCAAGACGCACGTCTTATGCGAGGACGACAGTGTCATCGGCCAGATGTTCTACGTTATGGACTACGTCTCCGGCCGTGTTCTGACCGAGCGCGGCTTTCCTGGGCTAGACCCTCAACAACGCACCGCGATGTACCACTCGATGGCGGACATCTTCGGGGCCTTCCATGCGGTTGACTACAAGGCCGTCGGGCTAGAAAAGTTTGGTCGACCATCCGGCTATGTCGCACGCCAGGTCGCACGCTGGTCGAAACAGTATGAAGCATCCAAGGTCGAAGACTGGGAGCCGATGGACAAGCTCATCGCCTGGTTACCAGAAAACGATCCTGACGACGACCAAGCATCTATTGTCCATGGCGACTACCGCGCTGGCAATTTGATTTTCGCCAATGACGCTCCGGATGTCGTCGCGGTGCTCGACTGGGAGTTGGCCACCATCGGACACCCACTGGCAGATCTTGGCTACTTCATTATGCCCTATCGGTTGGATGCCGAGAAATCGACCTACGGCATACAGGGCATGGATCTCAAAGGCCTTGGCATCCCGGAGGAAGGAGCCCTTCTCGAGACCTATGCCAAAGCAGCTGGCCGTAGCAGCGTTCCCAACATTGACTATTACGTCGTCTTTTCGATGTGGCGCCTTGCGGCAATTCAGGCTGGTGTTTATCGCCGCGGCCTCGACGGCAACGCCGCTGATCCACGCGCTATTGAGAGGGGACGGCCGTATAAAGAGATGTCGCAGATGGCCTGGGAAATCGCCGAGCGGTTGTAGGCGAGACGAACGATCAATGTGCATCCGCCGAATAAAGGCAGAGCAGATCCGACAACAACCGGATCTGCAATCATCAATTCTCAGTTGACCTAACGGGCTGGCTGAAAAATCAATTCAGGCGATAATTACTTCTGTAAAAAGAGAGCTCACTTTTGCCAGAAAGTATAACCGTTGGAACTACGATACTTCCCAGCACCAACCTTACGAATAGTCAGGCACTTCGCCTTACCTTTTCTGAATTTCCTACAATACGAATTTCCACTAATCCACCATCGGCCAGAAAGTTTGCCACTCTTGTTGTCACTGACCCTAACGCTACCGCCCGCAGAATAAGAGCTCGACCCCTTCGTTTTGCCACTATAACTGAAAGACTTTCCAGATAAAAGTGACTTGATTTCACTCCCCTTCAATTGCTGTGCAGAGACTGAGCTGAATGGGACGAGAGCTGCAATAGCCATAGTCATAACAATAGTAAATTTGCGCATTTATCAACTCCAAGTAAAAACTTTCAAAATGGTTATGCGCTGAACACTAACCAGGGAAACAGTATATAGCCCCGCGGTAGCTTGCAACCTCCGTCGACATAACTCACAAATCATAAACGACTGGACAATTTGCATTCGGAAAGACCGGAGACTGTCTAAGCGAATAGGAATAGGGTGACACTTGCATCCGAAAACTAAGTCGATGTTATCCTTGTGGTTCAGCCCCCCACGCTCTGCAATCCATGCTCGGCTAACGTGCTTGCTTAGACGTGGACGTCAACGCCGACAAAAATGATAGGGCACAACAAAACTTCTTTGCTTACGCGTGGCGCCTTTCGGCGGGCCGGGGAACTTTGCTCGGCGCACTGCACGCATCGCGGCACGATCAACTCTTGAGCTACCGCTCGATTTACGCACACGAACCGAACCAAGCGTCCCGCGTGAAGAGAGCGTGAAGGCAACAACAACAGTGCCCGTTATCGTAATACGTCCGGGACGGGACCGCGCCAATGCCCGTGCAATCTTTCGCGCAAAAACCCGAAGCGCTCCTTTGCTTGCAGACGTGACCCGCTGCTGTACAGGAGCCGTATTGTTTGACGCAGACGTGCTAGCGCGAGACGCTTTCTTGGTCGTCTTTTCGGCATTCTTCGCATCGGCGCGCTGAGGCTTTACGACCTTCTCGGCGATCTTTGCCCTCTTCGGCTTCTGGTCCTTGGCGGCGCGCTGCCGCTTGGCTTCTTGCTCCTTATTAGCTTCTTCAGCCTTGGCGCGAGTTTCCGATCGAACGGGTTTCGACGGTGCTTCCACAGGTTCCACCGCTGTGCGCGGCAAATCAACAGGGAGATCCTCGGCGGTAGCCGCTGGCTCCGGCGGTACCGTCTCTTTCTCAGGCTGAACCGGCAAGCGCGCCACATCCTGTGGTTCAGGAACCGGATCGACTGGGTCTGTTAATTGAGGAAGCTCACGCGGAAACTCCTCGGGATCGATCTTCACGACCCGCTTTTAGGAATTTTCTACCGCCGTTTTCTGAGCCGTGCGATCCTCGGTGGGTTCATCGGTTGTGGAGTCGCGAGTTTCCGGTGGCTCCGGTTTGGGTTTACGCTCGGGATTGGTTTCTTCTTCGGGTCGCAGCTCAGGCTTTTCAGCCGACGCGGAACGGGCCTCAGCAACCGTCGTTGGGTTAGAGGCCGCGACTTTGGTTATGGCGCCGACAATTTCAACGCTGATAGTCTCGATCTCGATTTCGGCACCTCCGAGCACGTCATCACTCGCGTAGTCGATACCAGCCCAGGCAATCGCTACATGCAGAATGAGTGATGCGATAACGGCCAATCCAAATCGACTTGATCGCTTGTTGACAGGCACCTCAAGAGCGTTACGGGACAACGGCTCACCCCCGGCAACGCTACTTCCGCTCAGTGCCTGCTCAACGCGCGAGCGCCTGCTGAGATCATCGTCTGACAGGTCTGTCACTCAGATCAACTCGTTCCAATGGCGCAAAATGTTATGTTGTAACATTGCAACTCGGTCCGCTAATCCGCTCCCGGTCGAACCCAAATGGCGAAGCACGACTTGATTCACTCACTCAGCCCGCAGCATAAACGTTATGTTGTAACAGTACGTTGGGGAATAGGGTATGCGTAGAGTTATCATGAGCGTCACGGAGGCGAGAGGGATTCGTCCTCGGGACTGGTCCATTGCACTTTTGACGGTCAGTGCGATCAGCTTGGCAGCCACATCTTCTGCTTTCGCGCAGACAACACTACCCGGTATTGTTGTAACGAGCCCAAGTCCGGTCGTGCGGCAATCACCAGCCCCTTCCCCGTCCCCCGAAGCGGCAGACACTGCTGCCAGTACGACCGGACTCACTCCACCAGCTGGTGTTCTAGTCATTGCCGATGATGCCTTCGTGCCGGTGACCGTCGCAACAGAGCGTGAGGTCTTATCCAACCAGGGCGTCACGATCACCGATACGCTGGAGCAAAAACCAGGCATTATTGGTTCGACATTCGGTGCTGGATCCAATCGTCCGATTATCCGTGGTCTCGACAATGCCCGCATCCGCACACAGGAAAACGGTATCGGAACCCACGATGTGGCAACGCTCTCCGAAGACCATGCTGTTCCGATTGATCCCAATGCTGCAAAGCGCATCGAGGTTATTCGTGGCCCAGCGACGCTGCGTTACGGCAGCCAGGCGATCGGTGGTGTCGTCTCCGTAGAAAATGATCGCATTCCAAGTTTCATGCCGCGCAATGGTTTCACGGCTGCGATCCAGGGGGGCTTAAGCTCTGTTGATGAGGGCAAGGATGGCGCGTTCAGCATCACCGCTGGTGCTTCGGGAATTGTCGTCCATGCAGATGGCTTCAAGCGCGAAACCGAAGACTATGACACGCCGCGCGGTAAACAGTTCAATACGTTTGTTGAAAGTCAGGGCGTATCTTTTGGCATCTCCAAGGTTTGGAGCAAGGGATTCATCGGCCTATCCTTCACGCGTTTCGAGACCCTCTATGGTATCCCGGGCGAAGAAGCGGCTGAAGCACGTCCGCGGATCGATATGCTCCAGGACAAGGTGCAAGCCAAAGGCGAGTTTCGCGTACGCAACTACGGCATCGAAGCCATTCGCTTCTGGTTTGGCGCCACTGACTACACGCACGATGAGGTGATCTTCGAGGAAGCGGACAATCGTGACATCACCGGAACGCGCTTCACCAACAAGGAGTCAGAAGGCCGGCTTGAGGTTCAACATTTGCCCATCGGCACGGCACTCGGCAAGCTACAAGGCGCCATTGGCTTCCAAGGCGGCCAACGCAAGACCCGTGGCTTTGGCGTTGAAGAGCCAGTCGACGGTTTGCTTGATCCAGCACGAACCCGCTCGATTGCCGGCTTCATCTTTGAAGAACTGCAAGTCAATCGCAATCTACGCTTTCAGGCAGCTGGTCGCATCGAACGCACCAAGGTCGAGGGCAATGGTATTGTCGACTTCAGTGTGCCTGCCGCCCCAACAACATTTGAAGGTGAGCGCTCATTCACGCCGGTAAGCGGCAGCATCGGGGTACTTTATAAACTACCGCTTGGGATCGTCTCACGCGTCACACTTCAACACGTCGAGCGCGCGCCAGAGGCACAGGAACTGTACTCCAAGGGTGTCCATGAAGCGACTGAGACATTCGAAATCGGCAACCCATTCCTGACCAAGGAGAAAGCGAACTCGGCGGAGCTCGGCTTCAAGAAAGCCGACGGTGCGTTGCGGTTTGACAGCTCATTCTACTACACACGCTACGACAGCTTCATCTTCAAGCAGCTGACAGGAGAAGGCTGCGGGGAAACACTGGCCGATTGTGGTGTCGAAGATGAACTTGATCAAGTGGCTTTCCTACAGCGCAAGGCAACATTTTACGGGTTCGAGATTGCAGCCCAGTATGACGTCGCTCGGATTTGGAATGGCGTCTGGGGCATAGACGGTCAGTACGACTTCGTACGCGCCAAGTTTGAGGGCGACAACGTTCCACGCATTCCACCACACCGCTTGGGTGGTGGCCTGTTTTACCGCGATGCGAACCTGTTTGCCCGTGTCGGCGTTCTACATGCCTTCGAGCAGGATGATGTGAATGCCGAGTCGAATGAGGCAACCACGCCGGGCTATACGCTTGTAAATGCAGAGTTGTCCTACACCACCAAACTTTCGAACCCGGTGTCCGGGCCAAGTACCGAGATAACAATCGGCATCAAGGGCGAAAACCTGGCGGACGAAGAGGTGCTGAACCACAGCTCATTCAAGCGCAGGGAAGAAGTGCTGCTTCCAGGTGCGAGTGTGAAGGTTTTCGGCAAGCTCAAGTTCAACTAGTCATCGCCAACGCGTCCGCGAACTGACAGATGAACAACCTGACGCCTCTCGACACTGGAGTTGAGGGGCGCCAAGTCGCTTTTGAGGCTGGTTAGTATCCGAGCATTTTACCGCCCATGCATCAATGTGCAAAGTGATGCACGCGCCGCAATGCATCGCGTGCGATCAAGATATGAAACGGCAGAATGGTATTGAGATAGATGCGGCCACCCAGGTTGTGCGGGTGTACCCATGTTCCCAGGAACACTTCGCTGTTCAATGACATGACCGACACGCGAAAGTCCAAATGACGATCATTGAAGCCGGCAATAAGCTCTTGATCAGATTCAGACTCCACCGGAAAGATGCCGACCTTGTCATCCGCCACCGGACCATCGTTTGATAGTCCAAATGGTGTCGTCACGAACCGACGGATAACCAACAGGAAGCGCGCCCATCCAGGAAAATCGGTTATAACCTGCGCGGCCTGGCGCGGTGACAATTGTGAGGCAACCCGGTAGCAATCGACGAAGTCGCCTGATGCTATGCGCGGATGCAGTTGGCTTTCCAGCGGCAGGTCAACTTCTCTCACATCGGCTGATCGCATCGCCCGGCACCTCTCTGTCCATCACCGATAACGTCCCAACATCCATCTAGATGTGCGGTCGTGCGAGCCAACTCAATATGCGGATCGCGTGACCCAATATCACACCGACCCAAAACGGTGGAGCCGGGGTATCAGGAAGACGTAAAGAGCAAGACATTGCAGCAGCAATGCCCGTCGCGCGATTAGCTGGCGGCAATAGCCTGCACCATCGCCGTATCGTAATACTCGAAGAACTCGACGATCTTGCCGTCTTTCAGTCGGATGACATCGACCTTTGGTGTATCGAACTGGTTCTCTGTGCCACGCTTCTTCCAGCTGGTCGATCCAACGGCGACGACGCGGTCACCCTGAGCAACGTAGAAGTCAACCTTGTAGTTGACCATCTCAAACATCTCAGTCAGGCCCTTCAAATAACCGAGCACCTCGTCGCGCGATTTTCTCTCTTCGGTGAATGCAAGATCATCGCGACCATCCGCCAACGAACGGAAGTTGACCTCATCCGCCATAATGTCCATCCAGCATTCGATGCTCTCGCCTTTGCAATTGTGCCAGGCCTCGAAAGCTGACCGAACGATCTCGGTGTTTTGATCTGCAGTATCCATTGTCCTAAATCCTTTATTAAAATGTCAGCGATCAGAGCAGGATCAGCGTCGTGATGCAAGACGGCCTGATAGTACTATTCTCAAGATCAAAGACACACATGAACGTAAGAAGTGAAACCGGCGCGGAGCAACGACATGACCGAACAAGGACCAATATTGCGAGTGTTTGAGGTGCGAACTCAACCCGGAGCAGCAGACCAACTTCTGCAGAACTTCTCCTCAACCTCGGCCGGCGTTGTTCAAGGCCAGCCTGGCAACCAGGGATACTTCTTCGGCCGGTGCGTCCAGGGTGGCGCCAACGCCGTCCTTTTCGTTTCGGTCTGGAAAGATCTGGAAGCGGTGAAAGAACGGTTCGGTGATGATTGGCAAACCTCTTACCTGCCTGCCGGCTACGAGGATTTTATCGAAGAGTGCTCAATCCGCCATTTCAATATGGCTGGTGGATGGCATGTCGAAATGCCTTAACGGCATACAGGACGAGCGCATTGATCATCGGAATAGCTGGAATCAGTCGATTGCAACCGCCACATCTTCCGTCAGAAGAAATCGTAAGGTCCCGGGAACTGCCCGATGGGAACGTAGTGCGTCGTCAGGCCGGAGTTGGCACTCCAGTGGTGAAGTAACAGTGCAGGCGGCTCAATAAACGAAGCCGGCTCAGCGTCTGCTGCCAACCTGAGCGCGATGGAAGTCGTTGTGCTTGGCGCCGTGCATATCACTGTTCCTGCAAAACGGCGGACCATGAACCGATGAACATGTCCACAGACGATAAGTTCAACGTTGTTGTAGCTCTGCAAGAGCCCTTCAAGGCGCTCTGCACCAAAGCATCGGTATTGGTCAAGGTATGGAATACCACTCCGAAACGGCGGCTGATGAAGCATGAGAATTGTCGGGCGGTCAGGCTCCTCGGCAAGACATGTTTCGAGCCACGCGATCGCCGTATCATCAATATCGCCATGATGAGCCCCCGGCACAGTGACATCGAGTGCCACAATGCGAACATCCCCGAGACCCGAAACCGCAAAGTGTATCGGGCCGGCCTTTGGCAAGTAATCCTTATCGGAAAAGCCATCACGAAATGCATCGCGCTGGTCATGGTTGCCCGGGATAACAATCAGGGGCTGCTTAATCGCCGAGAGAAGCTTGCGGCTGTTTGCATATTCCTCAGGCGTACCATTCTCGGTCACATCGCCGGTCAAGATCACAACATCAGGCGCTGGCGACAACGCGTTGAGATGTCGTACCGCGGCCGCCAGCATCGCGTTCGAGTCAACCAGCCCCTGGTAAAGTATCTTCTCGCCACAGACATGTGGATCGGACAACTGGGCAATGAGCATGGACCTGACAACCT
>JBCDBQ010000163.1:0-12627 GCA_039183375.1 Pseudomonadota bacterium | reverse complement strand
TTTTTTGGGCTGCGATGTTCGCATGCGTGATGAAACCGTAGAGCATCTGGACCGCGGCCGCCATCATCTGGTTCAACGATCGTTCCAGCATGCATGAAGGCAGCCAACGGTGAAGCTGACGGACTATACAACCTATGCCGATGCTCAGGCGCATTATAGCAGTGCACGGCTATGGGATTTGTTCAGCGGCGACCGCGAGCAGCTTAATCTGGCGTATGAGTGCATCGATCGTCATGCAGCGCAGGGAGACCGGGTCGCAGTCCGCGTGATCCGGGCGGACGGCAATGATGACATTCTGACCTTTAGGCAAATAGCGCGCGCCTCATCGCAATTCGCGCATTGGCTGAGCGACCAGGGTGTGCAGAAGGGTGACTGCATCTGCATCATGCTGGAACCGTCTCTCGCGTTCTATGCTGCCGTATTCGGTGCGATCAAGGCCGGTACTATTGCGGTGCCACTGTTTACACTGTTTGGCCCGGATGGCGTCCGCCTCAGGGTCGAGGATTGCAGTCCCAGCGTATTGATCACCAACCAGGACAAGTGGCCAACGACCCGAGGCCTGAACGGTCCGGCGGTACATCTCGATACGGACGTTATGGAGGCCATCCAAGATTATCCGGAGACACTCGACGTCGCATCGGCTGCGAACGATCTGGCTGCCTACCAATACACATCCGGTACGACCCGCGAATTACCCGATGCGGTCAAGCACACGCACCGCGCCGTCGTCGTGGTGACAAACGCCGCACTGTATGCAACCGGCGTCAGGCCAGGCGATCGTTTCTTTTGCCCATCATCCCCGGCTTGGGGGCACGGCATGTGGCACGGCACGTTCGCACCCTTGGCCTTAGGTGTTGAGACAGGCACATTTGCCGGAAAGTTTTCGCCGGAGCGTCTGCTGCAGGCCTTGGAGCAATACGAGATCACCAATCTCTCGGCCGCGGCCACGCATTATCGCATGATGATGAATTGTGGCCGCGCGGGCGATCACACGTACGCAATCAAAAAACTCTCGTTCACCGGCGAGCCGATCGACAGCGAGACGGAAGCCTATACCCGCAACACCTTCAAAGCTCCGGTCTGCAGTATCTATGGTACGACGGAGATAGGCGTCATCCTGGCCAGTTATCCAGGCGCGACGGACTTTGCTGTCAAGCCGGGATCGCTCGGTAAGGCCGTCCCCGGTGTCCAAGTCGGCGTCCTTCGCCCCGATGGTTCGCATTGTGATCCGGATGAAATTGGCGAACTAAAGGTACAACGGCGAGATGGCTGGTTATCGACACGCGACCGCGGTTGGATCGACAATGATGGCTACTTCTTCCACGCCGGACGAGCTGATGATGTCATTATTTCCGCCGGTTACACGATCGGTGCGGTGGAGGTGGAAGACACGCTGCTCAAGCATACCGATGTCACGGAGGCGGCCGTGATCGGCGTGGCTGATGACATGCGTGGACAGGTCGTGAAAGCTTTCATCGTATCGCCACGCGCCGAGAGCGCGGCCTTCATTGATGAGCTGCAGGAGTTTGTCCGCAACCGCCTGAGCGCACACGAATATCCGCGTCAGGTCGAAGTTGTCAGCGCCCTGCCGAAAACACCTGCGGGTAAAGTCAACCGAAAGACGCTGCGCGAACGCGAAGCTGCAAAACTCCACGAGAACGCCTCGCCTGTCAGGCAAGCGGAGAGGGGCTCGGGATGAGGGGCAGCGTCAAGGCACGGAGCTAACAGTATCCCCGAACTCATGAGCCCCGGGTGATGCAAGGCAAAAGCCGGATGCGATATTGAGCAGTTGGGCCAACAACGGCATAGGACGAAACAAATGAGTGACAGCACCGATCTGTTTCCTAAGATCACCGAGGACGGACTTGAGGTTCTGCGCGGACGTATCGGTGTGCCGATCGAGAACACTCTGGAGCCTTGGTGTTATGAGGCGACACGCGACAACATCCGTCACTACGCCCATGGCATCGGCGATGACAATCCGCTCTGGTGCGATCCTGATTACGCCGCCAAGACCAAATTCGGTACCGTCGTTGCACTTCCAAGCTTCTTGTTCGCAACAAACCGGATCATCTCTGGTTATGTCGGTGGGTTGCCTGGCGTGCATGCCATGTGGGCGGGCGCCGATTGGACATGGCACAAACCGGTCCTGCGCAATGATGAGATTACGACGACAGCCCATCTCAAGGACCTCATCGAACACCAAACACGTTTTGCCGGACGCGCCATTCAGCAAATCTACCACGTCAATTTTTTCAATCAGTCCGGCGACCTCGTGGCGGAAGCCGACAGTTGGTGTTTCCGCACTGATCGAGATGAGGCGCGCGAGCGCGGCACGAAGTACAAGGACGTTAAAGCCAAACCTGACCGCGTTTACACCGACGAGGAACTCGCCGAGTTCTTCGAGCTTTACGCCAATGAAGAAGTGCGGGGAGCGGAGACGCGGTATTGGGACGACGTAAGTGAGGGTGATGAACTGCGCCCGCTCGCCAAAGGGCCGATGACGGTCACCGGCTTCATCGCTTACGCGCAAGGCTGGGGTGGCCTTTATATTCGTGCCAACAAACTCAACTGGCGACAGATCGCAGCCCATCCGGGACTAGGGATCAAGAACCGCTTTGGCATTCCGGACTGTCCGGAGCGCGTCCACTGGGAGGATGATTTCGCCCGCATGGTTGGCACCCCCGGCGCCTACGACTATGGCCCGGAACGGTGCTCCTGGTTGACACATCATCTGACAAACTGGATGGGCGATGATGGCTTCCTGCGCCGCGCCACATCGAAGATCAGGCGCCACAACCCCGCTGGCGATCTGCTGACCTTCACAGGTAAAGTGGTACGCAAGTACAAGGATGATGGTCGTCACTTGGTCGAAATTGACCAGGAGGCTCGCAACCAGGATGGTGAACTGTCGATTGTCGGTACCGGCACCGTTGAGTTGCCATCCCGAGCGGACACATTGTCATGACCAAGGCGGCGCTGCCACTTGCCGGTGTCCGTGTGCTTGATCTGTCACGCGTGTTGGCGGGCCCCTACTGTTCTCTGGTTCTTGCGGACATGGGTGCGGACATCATAAAAATCGAAAGCATGACGACAGGTGATGACTCGCGGACGTTCTTAGTGCCGAGCGTCGAAGGTCATTCGGTCTACTTCATGCACGTCAATCGTAACAAGCGCTCGGTTGCGATCGATCTGAAAGCTCCGGCCGGCAAAGATGCGTTTCGTCGTCTGGTCGCCAAGTCCGATATCGTGCTTGAAAATTTCCGCACTGGCGTGATGGAGCGTCTCGATCTTGGTTACGAGGAGCTCAAACAGATCAAGCCAGACCTCGTCTATTGCGCGATCTCCGGCTATGGCCGCAGCGGCCCTAATGTTCATGTACCCGGCTACGACCCAGTGGCTCAGGCCGAGTCTGGTTTTATGGCGATGAATGGCGAACCTGATGGCGAGGCGCAGCGCACAGGGCCGTCAATCGTGGATATGGTTTGCGGTCTATTCGCGGCACAATCCATTACAGCTGCGTTGCGCCATGCCGAGCGAACAGGCGAGGGACGGTTTATCGAAGCCTCGCTCTACGAGACCGGCATGAACATGCTGATCAATTTCGCTGGCTCCTATCTGGTCACGGGGCAGGAGGCAACGCGAGCAGGCAACACCAATCAAGTGGCTCAGCCGGCGGGCGTTTATCAGGCATCCGACGGCCCCTTCATGTTATCAGTGATTACCGACGCGCAGTTTACAAAGCTGTGCCGCGACGTGATTGAGCGGCCTGACTTGCTCGAAGATGCGCGCTTTACCAGCAATCCATTGCGGGTCGAGAACATGAGCGCGTTGAAGCAAGCGCTGGGCGAAGTGTTCGCCGCCCGGACACGTGAGGATTGGGTGACGCGACTCCGCGCTGCGGATGTGCCGGTTGGCTCCGTCGCAACGATCGCGGAAGCGTTGACATCCGATATCACAAAGGCGCGCGATGTCGTTCAGCAGGTCAGTCATTCCGGCATTGGAAGCTATCCCGCACTGATGGGGCCGGTTCGCCTGCATGACAGTGAACCAACCCCACTCAAAGGTTCGCCTTTGCTCGGCGAGCATACCCATGAGGTGTTGCGTGATGTGGCCGGTATGGACCCGGCATCGATAACCTCGCTGGAAGAGGCCGGTGCTATTAAGTCGGCTGTCATCAAGTCGGCAACTTGATAACCAGCATTCGTCAGTGCCTCAGCATTTAGAATTCAAGCTTTGCAACGTGACTGGTTATTTCACGCATCTCGAATTCCTGCCCGGCCGTCACAATGCAGGACTTCATGCTTGGCCAGGTGATCAACACGGTGAACGAGCGCGAGCGCTTGTTACTCCAGATCTCCAACAGCCGCCCTTCCTTGGAAAGGCCGATCGCGGCTTGCTGCTCTTTGTGCTTGCCGGAGATAAGGGCGATGATTTCTGAACGCTCACCGCACTGCGGCGCCTGGGCGTATGATACTTGGATCGCAGCCGTGCTCATCAGCGCGGCGATCGCGAGGGTCTTGAGGATGCGCATGGCTATATCCTTCGGCTTCGTTGCTTGCTCTTTACTGATGCGCATCTTTGCAGTTGCAACTTCGCAAGGAAGTTACTTGGGTCACAAAGCCAAGAGATTTTTTTGAGGCCGCAATTCGTGGCCTAAGGCCAGCCGGCATCCATCATCGGCAGCACTTCGATCTGCGCGCCGGACTTTTCCAACATCGATGCCTGTGACGTCCGGCGAAAGTCCTGGGCGTAGGCGTCGAAGCCTGCCTGGGTGCGAAACGACACGATATGCATTTCAACGGTGCCGTCATCGTTGCGCATCCGCCGCTCAAGCTTCCCGCCATGATCCTTCAACAACGGCAGCACTCTGTCTTCATAGATCTGGAAGAAGCCGACGCCGTTCTTTGGGATACGCGCGATGACGACGAACTGGAGATCGGAACCTTCGGACATGTAGCGTGGGCTCTTGAGTGATAGCTTGGTTGCGGGCGCCGCAATGCCATCAAGACTTAGGCCACCCACACGGGGCTGACCAGCACGTTCCGATTGAACTGGTTCGCGAATACCCCCTCTCCTCCCGCAGCGAATATGCAGGGAGAGGGGAGCAAATTCGCCGATTAATCAGCCCTACAGCAGCTCGCTGATGCCGGGCACTTTGTCTTCAATAGCCTGCGTAACTTCAGCAGGTGCATTCTCTTTTATGAACCCAAGCACCTGACCGCCGACAGCTTTTGACTGATCCGTATCAAGTCCCATGCCCTGGAGTTGACCGAGTAGTTCCATCAGCTGTCCGCCACCGCTGCCGCCGGTGAGTGAACTCAGCGCGCCGCCAACCATGCCACCGAGACCGCCGAGTGCACCACCGCTCTCGCCGCCTTCATCGGCACGGGCGATTAGATCATCAGCGCCCGGCAACGCACCCCCGAGCATACCGGCGATATCGTCAGGCAACGCCTGCATCAGCATTTTGAGAATGGCGCCGATAGCCGGTTCGGCAATGCTGGCATCAATGCCAACGCTTTGGGTAACACGGTTAATGAGGTCCTGCATCTGGTGCTCCGATGAAATGTCACTGTGTGGCCAGGCCACGCCAAGAAATCCAAGTGTTAGACCGCCGACCTTAGCAGGTCGGAAACAGGCCTCAACCGGCTTCGGCTCAGAACAGTTGCTCCATCTGGGAACAAACCCGGGAAAAAATCTCTCCAAGTGTGACGCGCATAACAGATATGGCCGGCCACATCGGCCAGTTTCTCCTTAACGCTGATACCGCACCTGAACCAGATCGGCGCTTTAAGCGACCCAACAATAAGTCCGGCAGACCAAGCAGAAGCCGGTGCCAGGAGAAACGGAAATGTGGAAGGAGATAGCAGCAACCACCATCGCAACGTCGGAGGGCTTGATGGCGCTCTTCGTCATCGTAACATTCCTGGTACCTTTGGTGACCTTCACCCCGCCCCTCAACATGAACGGCATGAGCCGCGCGGCGAATCAGCTGTCCCGCAAGACCATCCGCGGTCAGTTCAAGCCAACCATGATGGTGCAGAAGGCCAAGTCACCGCGTTTGCTGCGTCCAGCTATCGCGAAGCCCGTTTGATCAAGACTGCCGGTTTGATCGAGAGTGAGTGTTTGACGTTGCAACCAAGCAAACCCGGACTTAACCCCGATCCCGCAACAGGCGGGCTTTCTCACGGTTCCAGTCACGCTTCTTTTCCGTCTCGCGCTTGTCGTGCAGTTTCTTGCCCTTGGCCACGCACAACCGCAGCTTGGCGATACCGCGCGAATTGAAATAGAGCTCCACAGGCACAATGGTCATGCCTTCGCGATCAACAGCCTGTGCCAGCTTGGCGATTTCCTTCTTATGCAGCAGCAGTCGACGTGGCCGTCGCGGTTCATGCTGGTAGAAAGGTCCTGCCTGCTGGTACTCGGGGATATGAGCATTGATCAAATAGATGCCGCCGTTTTCGACCGAGGCATAGCTTTCGGCAATATTCGCCTGTCCCTGGCGAAGCGACTTAACCTCCGTCCCGGTCAGCTGCAGTCCGGCCTCGATGTCGCCATCGAGGTGATATTCGAAGCGCGCGCGGCGGTTTTCCGCCACGGTCTTGCGGGCGCCAGTGTTTTGCGCCGCCATTGCCACTATCCTTCTCTCGGCCCGTCGCCATCGCCAGGGGCCGTTTCGACAAAGAAGGCGCCTCCTGTGGTCAGGAAGCGCCTGTTCTCAATAAGTTACGCCAGATCTTAGCCGAATTTACGGCAAATCGCTATTCGGCAGCAGCTGCCTGTAGAAGCCCCGCATGATCCATGGCTGCATCTACGGCTTTCTTGGTTGCATCGGATATAGGTGCCATCGGCAGCCGAGCGAAGCCATCGCCAAAACCAAGCTTTGCGCAGGCATACTTGACCGGGCCGGGGCTGGTTTCGACAAATAGTGCATCGTGGAGCGGCATCAAGGCGTCCTGGATTTCCAGCGCTGTCTTGTAGTCGCCGGCCAATGTGGCGGCCTGAAACTTAGAGCATAGGGCCGGCGCGACATTGGCTGTCACCGATATACAACCCGTACCGCCGTGTGCGTTAAAGCCAAGCGCCGTCGCATCCTCGCCGGATAGCATGACAAAGTCTTTGCCACAGGCCGCCCGCTGCAAAGAAGCACGGGCCAGATTGGCCGTTGCATCTTTAACGCCGACCACATTCTTCAGCTTGGCACAGCGAGCCATGGTATCGACCTGCATGTCTGAGACGGTACGCCCTGGCACATTGTACATGACGATCGGGATGTCGACGGCGTCGTTGATCGCCTCAACGTGCCGAAACAGCCCTTCCTGCGTCGGCTTATTGTAGTACGGCATGACAATCAGAACCGCGTCGGCACCGACGTCCTTGGCGTGCTTGGAATAATCGATCGCCTCGGCCGTCGAGTTGGACCCGGCACCAGCAATCACCGGCACCCGCTTGTTCGAGGTCTCAACACAGATTTCCACAACGCGCTTGTGCTCGTCATGATCCACAGTCGGGCTCTCACCGGTTGTGCCAACGGGCACTAGACCGTTTGACCCCTGACTAATTTGCCATTCCACAAACCGAGCAAATGTCGCTTCGTCCACAGCACCGTCCTTGAACGGCGTAATCAGAGCGGGAATTGACCCCTTGAACATTGCATCCTCCTTTGCTCTCGGGGCTTCGTGAGCGTATCAGCCATCGCAGCGCACGCTTCTCACCACCTTTTTGTCAGATTTTTTTCGCTTTCGCAAAACCAATGCCACGTTATCTGCGCATTTTGCGTTGAGGACAGCGTAGGCGGTTTGTTAAGTGCTCGCAACAATGTGAAGCCTGAATGGTTGCAAGCGTGGTTGTCAGGTCGCACGCATTGAGCTTGAGAGCGTAAGGGGGTGCCGACAAGGTCGGCGCGTTGTGACGGGGGAAACTGGCGGGTCCAGGACAGCGGACAGCTGGCGAGGCGTATGCAGAAGATCGGTCTGAGCTTCTATCTGACATTCATCTGCCTGGTGATCGGGCTTGTTGTGGGCGTGGCCATGTTGGCACCCGCTCCCAAGAAGCCGCAGCAGGAGCCAAGTGGTGCGGTGACGTCGGCAAGCGCTGACCAGTCGTCGCCAACCTCTGTTGAGGCTGATCAGTCGTCTGAGGCGGAACCAGCCGCCCGGTCGAGCATTGCATCAGTTCTGCATTTTATTGCCTCACCATCGACGGATGCGCGCCCGGCGAGCGACAAAGCCTCTGCCAAGCAAACCACCAAGACATCCGCTGAACCGACAAAACCTGAAAAATCGCCACAACCCGTAGCCAGCCAGACGACCAAGACCGAGCTGCCAAAGACCCCGGTGCCCAAGAAGGCAGAAAGACCTGCCACGCCAAAGGCACCGATCGACAATTCCGAAGAAGGCAAATTCCGCCGGCAACTGGCCGATGCGATTGCTCCGCTCGTGCAACTACAGTTGTCAACTGAAGACAAGGCGGCGCTTGCCGAAGCCCTCAAAGCAATCAAGCAAAGGCAACGTGACACCGCCCTTGCGGCGCGGGACAAGATCAAGGTCGCGGCGGCGCGAAAGCTGATCGACTGGACGGCTCTGCGCAGTGGTTACGGTCGGCCCAAGGACTTTTCCGAGTTCCTGGACGCGAACGCGATGTGGCCCGACCGCCGCCTCATGACGCGGCGCCTGGAGCAGGCGCTGTTTATCGACGGTGGCAGTGCCAAGGACATTCTCAAGCATTTCGAAGAGACCAAACCAGCTTTTGATGCCGGCATAGCGGCCAAGGCCTCAGCCCATCTCGCTCTCGGCAATAAGCCGCGCGCCAAGGAGCTGGCCGCCAAGGCTTGGTGTGGTGGTGGCATTGCCGCGTCGCGCGAAGACGCCTTCCTGAAGCGCTTTGGTGCCCTGCTGACCAATGACGACCACCAGTGCCGGGTTGACCGGCTATTGGTTGCCAATCATCGCTGGACGAATACGCGCAAGACCAAGGCCCACGCCATTCGCCGCGCAATCAAGCGTCTCGACAAGAAGTATCAGAAGAAAGCCACAGCCCGCCTGGCTGCCTTCCTTCGCCAGCGTGTCGCGACCAAGTGGCTGAACCAGGTGCCCGCGGAGCTCGCCAAGGACGATTGGGGTTTTGCGTTTCAGAAGGTGCAGCACCTGCGCCAAGCCAAAAAATACGACGCCGCCTGGAAGCTCCTTAAAACGGTGCCGACAGACCCAGACAAGATCATCAACCGTGATGCCTGGTGGGAAGAACGGCATCGCAACGCCCTCGCCGCGCTGCGCAAGAAGCGTAACAAGCTGGCCTACTCCTTTGTCGCCGATATTCGACCTGAGTCGGTCAACCCGGCGAAGGACCAGGCCTTCTTTGCCGGTTGGGTTGCCCTGCGCAAGCTCGCCAAACCCAAAAAGGCCCTCGAACACTTTACACGCATGCGCGAGCTGGTGGACGGCCCCCTCAGCTCGTCAAAAGCAGAGTTCTGGCTTGGCCGCACGAACATGGCGCTGGGCAATAAGGAAACCGCCCGCGAACATTATGCGAAGGGCGCCGAATACCGTGACACATTCCACGGTCAGCTCTCCCGGCAAGCACTATCGCCCCAAGACAGTACGATGGACCTGCCGTTACCGGCTGCACCGACAAGCGAACAGATCAAGCGCTTCCTTGAGAACGATGCCGTGCAGGCCGCAACGATTGCCCATCGCGAAGGCCTGCCACGGACCCACGTTCTAAAGTTCTTCCGTGCCATAGCGAAGAAACTCGAATCCGAGGCCGAAGTTGCCATGCTCGCCCAGCTGGCCAATGCCTTGGGCGATGGGCAGTTGGAAGTGCGCACCGGCAAGACAGCCATTGCCCGCGGTTTCAATATGTACATCTATTCGTACCCGGTTGCTGGCATTCCGGCGTTCAAGCCGCTGCGAAAGTCGCCTGAGCGGGCGTTGATGCTCGCCATCGCGCGCCAGGAAAGTGAATTCAATACGCGCATCGTCTCTGGTGCTGGGGCACGCGGCATCATGCAGGTTATGCCGATTACAGCGCGTCACGTGTGCCGCGATTACAAGATCAAGTGCCGGATCAAGGACCTGCTGACCGACGCCGAGTACAATGCGAAAATCGCATCGGCCTATATCGCTGACCGTACAGATGACTTCGCCGGCAGCTACATCCTGACGTTCACAGGATACAATGCCGGTCCCGGACGCACCCGCCAATGGTTGCGGACAATCGGCGATCCCCGTGACAAGCGCGTCGAGCCGCTCGATTGGATTTATCGGATTCCCTTTGAAGAAACCCGCAAGTACACCCAGAAGGTGCTTTCGAACGTCCAGGTCTATCGTGCGCGGTTGGGCGAAAAGAAGCCGCTGCGGTTGCGTCGCGATATGGCCCGCGCACGCGGTAAAAGTTGAGCGGAACAAGCTCTAACCACATCCTGATTTGACAGCGGCAGCGATCTTGGCAATGAACGATCTTGGTTAACCGCGGGGATTGTGACCATGAGCGATGCTGCCGAGGCCGACAGCTGGCAAGATATCTACATTCATGCACGTGACGGCATCCGTCTTTACGGACGCCATTATCCGGCACCGGGATCAACAAAGCGTCCAGTTCTGTGCCTGGCCGGTCTGACGCGCAACTCCCGCGATTTCCACACTGTCGCAAAGGCACTGTCCGGCTCCGGCCCCCATGCGCGGGATGTGTTTACCTTTGATTGCCGCGGACGTGGGCTTTCTGACTATGCGCCCAACTGGAAAGACTATGTCGTTCCTGTCGAGATGCTGGACGTGCAGGACTTTATGGCATCCCAACAACTGCATGGGGCAGCGCTGCTCGGCACATCCCGAGGCGGTCTGATTACCATGGTGCTTGCAGCAGCGATGCCGTCCTTGATCGGCGCCGCCATCCTCAACGATATCGGACCGGTCATCGAGCAGGACGGCTTAATGCGTATCGCCGGCTATGTCGGTAAGGAGTTTTCACCGACGAGTTGGGAAGAAGCTGCCAATCGCGTGAAGTCGAATAACAGTGCGGCCTTCCCAAACCTCGAAGATGATGACTGGCAGGCGCTGGCCCGCCAGTTCTACAACGAGAAACGCGATGGTGGCCCCGGCCTCGGCTACGACCCCAACTTAGCGAAAACGTTCTCATTGAAGGACGGTCCGGTGCCGCAACTCTGGCCGCAGTTTCTCGCCCTGTCGCGTGTCCCTTGCCTGGTATTACGTGGCGAGCTGTCAGACCTGTTGAGCAAGGACACGGTTACCGAGATGCAGCGGCGCCATCCGAACTGTCTGACCTACACGATTGCCGGCGAGGGGCACGCGCCACTGTTGCGTGACAAAGACTCGATTGGCGCCATCAGAGAGTTTCTCGGTCGCTCCGACTCGATGACATAAGGATGAGCTTAGAGGAGCAGTATCACCACCTTGCTCACCGCCTGACCTTACCCCGTCTTATGATGCGTGTGTTGTCGAATGTTTGCCTTTTGGCTACGGGCAGGTCGCAGCATTCACGATCGTACCGTCAGTGAAGCTGATTTCGCCGGTGAAGCTTGCCGTTCCAGTTTGTTCGCAGGTGGGTGCCGCACCCGTCGTGTTGGTGTTGCCCGTGCTACCGGCGACTATCGTGGTCGTGCCAACATCATCGAAGTTGAAGAACACGCCGGCGACCGTGCCAGAGATGGTGTTGTTGGCAAAGTGCAGATCAAGGTCTCCTTTAACGAAGACGACGTCTTCTCCAATATTTGAGAAGGTGGAGCTGGTGAAACTTAGTCCGTTGCCGTCACCTTGAACGTTGACGCCGAAATCAGAGTTGAGAACAGAGACATTAGAAGCTGTAACCGTGTTGCCGTTACCTTCAACGTTGACGCCGAAACGAGAGTTGAGAACAGAGACATTGGAAGCTGTAACCGTGTTGCCGTCACCTTGCAGAAGGATCCCATTTGTCGCCCCGTCCACGCTCATCCCGGAGATATCTACGATATTGCCATTCTCTATGTAAACACCACCTCTGCCGCTACCGGACACTGATCCGCCAACAATCACCACACCAATGTTCGATTCGCCTACGTCGATACCGTAATCGTTTGCTTGCGATACTTTGAAATTGCTCAATCTGAGATTTGTGTTGCCTTCATCGATATCGACGCCGTCATCACCGAGGCTCGAGAGGTCCAAGTCGATCAACCAGATGTTGCTGTTGCCCCCATTGATGTTGACGCCATCCTCGCTGATGTTCGCCAACGAAACGTCGGTAACGTAGATGTTTGACTTGTCACTTCCCAAGTCGAGCCCATCGCCCGTTCCCGATCCAGGTCCTATCCCAACAATTGAAATCCCAGAGACGTGGGTATTTGAACCGGCAATTACGAGACTATCGGTATCCTCATCCTCAGGTGTTGTCAGTCGCCCTGCTGCACCTGGCGCTGTGAACGGCACAACGAGGCCGGTTCGGCGTCCGCGGATCTGGATCGTTGACCCGCCCCCCTGCAATGTCTGTTTGGCCTGGACTTCCTGGCTGCCAGTTACGGTGCCATTGAGGATGATGAGTGAGTTGTCGCCGGCCGTTGTCGATGTGGTGCTTACATCTGTCGTCGCATCGGCATAGGCCACGCGCTCAAAGTCAGTGCCGGTCAACGCG
>JBCDBQ010000162.1:0-12650 GCA_039183375.1 Pseudomonadota bacterium | reverse complement strand
CCTTCATCTCTGCAGTCCAGTCGGTGAAAGTGAAGGCTTGATCGGCCAACAGCGTACCTATGTGCACTTCGATGATCCGCCCCTGAAAGACGTTATCGCCAAACTGCTGCAGCATTTGAGCCTGGGTGGCATGCACCACATCGCGGAAGTCCATATGATCCGCCATCTTGCCTTTAAACGTGACTTTGACAGATTCCGGTATCGGCATGGTGGCCTCACCGGTAGCAAGTGCGAGCGCTACAGTTCCAGAGTCAGCGCCAAACGCAACACCTTTCGACATCCTGGTATGGCTGTCGCCGCCAATGATGATTGCCCAGTCATCCACCGTGATATCATTCAGCACCTTGTGGATCACGTCCGTCATCGAGTGATAGACACCTTTAGGGTCACGCCCTGTAATCAGCCCGAACCGATGCATGAAAGCCATGAGCTTCGGCGTATTGGCCTGGGCCTTGACATCCCAGACCGACGCTGTGTGACAACCCGATTGGTAAGCGCCATCAACAACCGGCGATAGCACAGTTGCGGCCATCGCTTCCAGCTCCTGAGCTGTCATGGGCCCAGTGGTATCTTGTGAACCGACGATGTTGACTTTCACGCGCACGTCAGAACCAGCATGAAGTATTTTCCCGGGAGTAACGCCTACGGCATTCGCGTTGAATATTTTTTCAACCGCAGTTAGGCCTTGTCCCTCGTGGCTGACTTCTTTGGAGGGAGCGAAGACCAACGGAGCTTCAATGCCCAAGGTTTCAGCGGCAAACGTCTGCAGCTTTTTCCCGAAGACGATGGCATAGGAACCTCCCGCCCTCATGAACTCCAGCTTCTGAGGCGTGAACGATGACGTCATGTCAACCAACTCTTCGTCGCCAGCCTCATTGAACAGCTTCTTCTTCTTTGTGTTGATTGTCAGAACTGTTCCTGTTTCCACCGAGTAGCGTTGTTCGAGGATCGGATTACCGTCATTGTTTAGGATTGGGTTGCCGTCTTCATCCAGCACCTTTGCCCAATTTTTAAGGTCCACTCCAACTCCACCGGTTACGCCGACAGTCGTCAGAAATATTGGTGATATCCCATTCGTGCCGCCAACTACTGGGGCGATATTGACGAAAGGCACGTAGGGGCTCGCCTGCTTTCCCGTCCAAAGCGCAACGTTGTTGATGCCCGACATCCGCGACGAGCCAACGCCCATCGTTCCCTTCTCCGCAACCAGCATGACGTGCTTATCTGGGTGCTGGAGTTTCAGCGCATCAATCTCTTGTTGCGCCCGTTCCGACATCATGGATTTGCCGTGCAGCTCACGGTCTGCGCGCGAGTGCGCCTGTTGCCCTGGCGATAGCAGGTCTGTCGAAATGTCTCCCTCAGCGGCGAGATAACTGACCACCTTCATTTCTTCTTTAACTTCGGGGAGCTTCGTGAAAAACTCCGCTTTAGCGTAGCTTTCAAGAATGTCTCGGGCTACCGGGTTGCCATCGCCAAAAGCAGCTTCGATTCGACTTGTGTCGGCTTCATATAAAAACACCTGCGTTTTCAAAACATCAGCAGCACTTTGGGCAGTCGAGGCGTCGTCACCAAGGGCTAGGTCAAGAAGAACTTCGACTGAAGGCCCTCCCTTCATGTGCGATAGAAGCTCAAACGCGAACGACGGGGAAAGCTCATCAACCGTTTCCTGCCCGAGAATAATCTCTTTCAGAAAACTTGCTTTCTCGCCTGCTGCGCTCGTTGTTCCCGGCAGGGTGTTGTAGATGAAGTACTTGAGACAATCAGCTTTATGCACACTTCCCGAGTCTTTAATGTGCGCAACTATCTCTTTTAGGAGGCCGCCATCCTCGATCGGCTTCGGGTTCAAACCCTGGGCTTTACGTGTCTCGATGTCGTCTAAGTAGTTCGTGTATAAGCTCATAGCGATCCCGGCGTCTGATGGTCAAAGTGAACTTGGAGCCGGATTGCCAAAGCTTTCAGCATGCCGGCAAAAAGCTGTTTGAGCGCATGAGTAAATCAGCCAAGTTTGGCTTGCAAGGTTATTCTGAGGCAACAATAGGTAAGCAATAACAAGGAGTCGCGGTCACGCCAATGCCACCGGGCCAAGCTGCAAGCGCTCACAGGACCCGTACGGTGAAAAATGCGGAGATACCGCGTCCCGGATAATCAAATTCAACCGAAGACGCTTACCTCGCAATTTGAGCCGTCCGGTCTCGACGGGAGTTTGGACAAGCTCGTCGTACTAAGGCAGAAATACGGCTCACGAGCGCTTCTTGAAATACAAGGCTTGGACAGATCGTAAGGAAGTTGGATCGGGCTCTGGTCCAGCAGAGCGTCAAGCCGCAGAATCAAGCTGGATGGGTTCATTGACCACGCCTGCGAGGCATTTCTGGCAGCTCTCAATCACAACTATTCTGCTTGATATTACAAAGAAGAGAACGCCAACAAGTTCTGCCGCGTCATGCACTAACCCCGAACCCAAGTGGACGAAAGAGAAAGTCCACCCCCGTTGGCGAAGCTTCCTGCAAGTCAGGGGATAGTCGGACGAGCCACCTCTCATAACGCATGTCTCAGCAGAAACGCCATCTGTGTTGTAGAGTGGCGAAACCATTTCCGATGCCATCACCTGGACGCGGCGCCGTTGCTGATCGGCGAGTTCCTCTAGATCACGGCGCAATGAACCGGCGATGGCAAGACCCAGAGAATTTTGCGATCAGAAAACAGTTCGCAAGGATTGATCGCAGTGCTCACTGGCATGGATTCGCTGTCCTATGGTGAGTCAGCCGGTGAGCGCATGACGCTCGGTTTGCTGTTGCATGACCCGGAGGAAGAGCACGACTGCTTCTCTGACAACACCCACAACTCGCATTACTACGATGTCATTGGTATCCAGAACGTCTATCTGGGCCGCTACAAGCGAATTGATGTCACCATCATGCAAGGACCAAGCCCAGCGGACTTCGTCAAAATTACCGATGCCGTCACCGATGGCAGAATGCGCTCATCATTAGCGGCAGCCGTCGAGGCATTTGCCGCTATCGTGACGCGCGCAGAGCTTGTCGAAGCTTACGATCAGATGATCGGTGAAGGCAATGAAGTTGGCAATAAGTTTGTGCAGACGGGCATTGATGCGCTTCTGAATCAGACTAAGAAGACTAGGCGGTTCATTACCGCGCTCAGGCTGAAGCCAATGCAGTTCGAGGGCTCAGACAATCTCGATGATCCATCCAAGCTCGCGCAGTAACTAACAATGAGTATGTCGCAGACAATTTGCGCCAGCGACCGTTTAGGGCACACCAAGCTCGGCGAAAGCGTATCCTTGTGAATGACAAATGGAGCTTACTTGGAGTTACTGCAAAAGGGAGATTGCAGCGAGACGCAAATTGGCTAATCCGATCAAGAAGGCTTGGCAGAAACTAGACCAAAGCTGACTTGGTGCCAGACGGTTGCTAGTGTGAAACTAAGTGCGTCATTGAATGCTTCGCTACCTGGTACGCAATGAAACAAACAGTCTGGTCTAAATAATTTCAACTGCCAGCGTTCGCGCAATACTTCCTTTCGCATACGTGTCAAATGCTATGTGAGGTTAGTCAACACAGTCATACTTCCTGCTTTTAAGTTGACCTGAAAAACCATTGCAGGAATGTTTGGAAACTCTGAGACCCCATGAGTCACATTGCTAGTCGTCATGCGGACCGTGATCGCATAATTGGTTCCGCCCTATTCATTGGAGATGCCGTCGGCCCGATTAGGTCAAGACGGCCGCCTAGTCCACCGTATAGAGCGAAATCACAAGCCGTCAGTTTAACAAGAGCCTGGTGAATTTAATCGAACGCGTGTCGAAGAACTGCTGCGTTGTGCCTGGCACGAATGGGACTTTGATGTTGCAACTGGGCAATCCTATTTCGACCCGGCGGGAACGAAGATCCGCAGCTGCCCTGTTGCGGTGGAAGACAGCCAGGAACTGGAGCAGGAACCATTCATTGCCTAAACATTTCCAGTGACGATCGAAGACAGCTATGTCGTCATAGAGACTTAAGAAGGCACCTTTCGATCGTGCCTAGTGCGTTCGTTGATGACAACTCTGTGTCTGAATAGTAGGTCGCCGCGCAAAGTCGATTTCGGTGGCCGCGCAACGCAAATGAACAGCTTGTTGACTATCGACCTGCCATAATTTCACGGCCGATTACCAACTTCTGGATCTCATTTGTTCCTTCGTAAATCTTGTAGACCCGACAGTCTCGATAGAGCTTTTCAACCACTCCGTGGCAGAAACCACTGCCTCCATGAATTTGAACTGCGTCAGAGCAAACCTCTTCCGCTATCTGTGTGGCATAGAGCTTCGCCATACTTGCCGCTTTGAGTGAGGGTTCACCGGCATCACGCAAACGAGCCGCATATAGAGTCATTTGATTAGCCGTCTCTACCTTTGTTGCCATATCAGCCAGCATGAAGTTTACGGCCTGGTGTTCAATGATAGGCTTGTTGAATGTCTGGCGTTCTCGCGCATAAGAGACAGCGGTTTCGTAGGCCCTTCGGGCGACCCCGACAGCCTGGGCAGCAACGCCAATGCGGCCACCTTCCAAGTAGGCGAGAGAAATGCGATAGCCGTTACCTTCCCCACCAACCAGGCAACCCTCATCTACCTCAAGATCTTCAAACAACAGCTCAGCGGTATCACAGGTCCTGTGGCCGAGCTTCTTCTCCAACCGCGTCACCTGATAGCCCGGAGTGTCGGTTGGCACAAAGAAAGCCGAAATGCCTTGCTTTCCCTTTTCAGGAGCAGTTTTAGCGATAATCATGCAGATGCCAGCACTTTGCCCGGACGTTATATATTGTTTGCGGCCGTTGATGACCCAATTTCCATTGTTGCGACGCTGCGCCGTTGTGGTGAGGGCGGAGGCATCTGACCCCGAATGCGGCTCAGTCAGTGCGATTGCGCCAAGAGTCTTTCCGCTTGCAAGAGGTCGTAGAAACCATTCCTTCTGCTCGTTTGTGGCGTGATCAACCAAGGCAGCGCAAACTGGGGAATTGACCGCATTCATCATGTTGCAAAGACCGGCGTCGGCTCCGGCGAACTCTTGCGTGACGAGAACATAAGAAACAAAATCAACGTCGACGCCGCCCCACTCCGAAGGCGTCAGCATCCCCATGAATCCCAGCTCACCCATCTTAGCGAGCTGGTCCAGTGGAACGTGCTCCCTGAGATCCCATTCGAGAGAGTTAGGAATAACTTCCTTTTCTGCGAAGTCGCGCGCAAGGTTTCTAATCTGGATCTGATCTTCACTTAGCAGCATAATAAAAGTACGCCTCGTTTTCGCAGTACGCTTCATCTGCGAGATTGTTTAGGACCGAATGACAGTCCATGTCGGGCGCTGCATCTCTCTTAGTTGCAGCTGCTATATCGAACTCAGTCATGGCGATCCTATCGTCATGCGATCCGAAGCCTTGATATTATCGTGACTGAGGCAGCTTGGTGCGTCAAACCTCGAAAAGCGATAGCGATGGCAAGAGATTTCGAGAACGCAATCGTTCACCGTAATTGCGGGACAAAACATCAGTCTATGAGTATTGCACTTATTGGATAGTTGATGGTTGAGCGAACAAGCCAAATGCTCTAGGCCATGGCACCGCCGATGCGCTAGTTTGCTCAAAGGCGAGAAATTTCACAGGCAGGCCTATGAGCTTAATCGGAATCGATGTCGGCGGCACATTCACTGATGCAGTCATTTACGATGAAGCCACAAACGTCATTCGTGCTGACAAGGTGCCGACAACGCCGGACGCGCCGCAGCGCGGTTTGCTTGCCCTTCTGGAACGATTGAACGTCCAGCTGGGCGACGTTGAGCGGCTGGTTCATGGCATGACACTGGCCACGAATGCTGTGCTGGAACGCGAAGGCGCGAGCGTTTGGGTCATTACCAACCGCGGTTTTCGCGATACGCTTGAGATCGCGCGCACCAATCGGTCAGTTCTATACAATATCAAGACCCTCAAGGCAGAGCCTCTCGTTCCGCGCAACCAGATCATCGAGATATCTGAACGACGATTGTCGGACGGTCGTATTCTAAGGCCGGTGGATGATCATGAGATCAAGCAAGCCATCGATATCTTGTCGGCGAACAAAGTTGAAGCCGTCGCAGTCTGTCTTTTGCATAGCTACATCGATCCGGCCAATGAGCTTGCGATCGCCAATCTTATCCGCCAAGCTCTACCGAATTGTTTTGTCACGTGTTCGTCAGAGGTCCTGCCCGAGATCCGAGAATACGAGCGGTTCGCGACAACAGCGCTCAACGCTTACACTGGGCCAATCGTAAGTGGATATCTCACGTCGCTCGAAAGCGAGGTGAGCGCGCGCGGGTATACCAAACCGATCTATATCATGACATCTAATGGCGGCGTTGCAAGCGCCAGCCGTGCTGCACAGCTGCCCGTTAGCACGATCCTCTCCGGTCCCTCGGGAGGTGTTGCCGCTGCCCGCGCGCTCGGCGAAGCTATAAATGTCCGAAACCTCATCACGTACGACATGGGTGGAACAAGCACCGATGTCTGCTTGTTGGATGAATTAGAAATTCCCGTCACTAACGATCAATTCATATCTGAGTTTCCGAACCGAACGCCTCAGATCGCAATCAGTGCTATCGGCGCCGGCGGCGGAAGTTTGGCTTTTGTCGAGGACGGTCCGTTGCTGCGGGTCGGGCCAGAGAGTGCCAGTGCAGTGCCGGGTCCGGCCTGCTATGGGCGCGGAGGACAGCAGGCCACCGTGACCGACGCCAATCTCTTGCTGGGACGTCTCAATCCTGAAGCTATGCTTGGTGGCGCTGTTCGGCTCAATATAGATCGCGCCCGAACGGCGATCGATCATCTTAATCAGGAAATCCCGAGTCTTGAGCGGATGGAATTGGCTGAAGGTATTGTACGAATTGCCATTGCTAAAATGGTATCGGCAATCAAAGAGATTTCCATTAACGAGGTGCATGATCCGCGTGACTTCGCTTTGCTCCCTTATGGCGGGGCAGGGCCGATGCACGCAGCATTCATTGCGGACGAGTTGGAGATTGCTCGGGTATTGGTCCCGCCCAATCCGGGAAATTTCTCCGCCCTCGGAGCCATCCTGTCCGATGTGCGGCACGACTACGTACGAACCCATCTGATTCCACTCGCGGATGAGACGCTCACCGAAGCAGATCGTTTGTTTGCGGACATGGAAGAAATCGGTCGCGCCCGGATGTCCACGGATCAAATCTCAGCAGACCGGATTTCGGTGCGCCGTTCTTGTGGCATGCGCTATGTCGGTCAGTCCTGGGAGCTGGAGATCGAGTTTGATCCATCCAATTCCAGTTCCGAGGAAGTCGCACGAGCATTCGGCGAAGCGCATCATCAGCGCTACGGCCACAGCGCCGATGATCCAATCGAGATTGTGAGCCTACGTCTTTCAATAATTGGCGAAACCCTGAAACCGAAACTGCAGGAACCCGTGCGAGACGAACCGGTTACGGAAGCACAAACCGGGACTCGCCAGACCTTCATCGGAGGCCGTTGGCTCAGCGCTGCTGTCTACGATCGGGCTAAGCTCCGCCGCGATGCGAACTTTGAAGGCCCTGCACTCATCGAAGAGCCGGGGGCGAGCACAGTTGTTCCTCCAGGTTGGCGCGTCACGATGGGACCATTGGGAGTGCTGTTCCTTGATAAGGCGGAGCCTTCAGAATGACAAAGGTTGACCAGATAACGCTGGAAGTCGTCGTCGAAGGTCTGATTGGTATCGTCAGAGAGATGCGTGCGAATGTCGTTCGAACGTCCTATTCGGCGGCCGTCTACGAGCTCGACGATTTTTCATGCGGCCTCTTCGATGCCAATGCCGAACTTGTCGCCCAATACAACGACCTTCCGAGCCACATTATACCGATGCCCTGGGGCGTCAGAAGCGTCATGGAGTTGATGGGTGATGATCTTGCACCTGGCGACATCATAATCCTCAACGATTCATACTGCGGCGGCACACATCTGAACGATGTCACGATTGTCTACCCGATGTTTGTCGAAGGTGAGCTGTTCCTGTTTCCAGGCGTGCGTACGCATTGGTCAGATGTCGGTGGGATGACTCCCGGCAGCTATTCGGGTGCCGCGCGCAGCATCTATCAGGAAGGTGTGCGCATTCCGCCGATGAAACTCTATGAGGCTGGAAAGCTGAACCAAGGCATACTTGACCTCATTCTTGCCAACATGCGTATCCCTCAGGAGCGTCTAGGAGACCTAAACTCGGCGATTGGCGCTTGCCGCGTAGCAGAAGAACGCATACGCAAAATGGTCACCAAGTATGGCATCGCGACCGTGCGCCATTGCATACGAGAGAACCTCGATCGTGCTGAAGCGAGAATGCGACTGCGAATAGCTGAGCTGCCGGATGGCGAGTACGTTTACGAAGACTATCTCGAGTATTTTAATGACGGTTCCTTCGATCCAGTCCTGATGCGGCTTAGACTGACCGTAAAGGGCGACGAAGTTGAAGCCGACTTTGCAGGTTCTAATCCACAGGTTCCAGGTCCGGTCAACACGTCATTGGCCGTTGCCGGGGCCGGTATCTTTGTGGCTCTGAAATCAACGCTCGATCCGGGCAGCGCTGTCAATGGCGGAACCTTTCGTCCGATGACGTTCAAAGCTCCCGAAGCATCAATTGTCGACGTTCGCCCCAATGCTCCTGCGGGCGCACATGCTGAGGTTCGCAAACGTGCCGTCTCTGTTGCGCTCGGCGCGCTGTCTCAAATTGCACTGGACAGGGTCTCAGGCGACCTCTGCGGAACTTCTTTTCCAAACAACATTGGTGGATACAATGCATCGCGCCAATCGGAGTATGTCTTCGTCGAAGTGCCTGCAGGAGGCAATGGCGGCTTTCTGGAATCGGATGGTTCCAGTGCATTCGTCAATGTCGACCATGGCAACATCCGCTCGATCGAAACGGCGGAGAACCTTGAGATGACTACACCGTTCGTGGTGGAAAGCTGTGAGTTGCGTTGCGACAGCGGTGGGGCCGGCAGCAGTCGTGGCGGCCTGGGCATGCGGCGGGAACTGCGTCTGGTTGAAGACGAGGCTGAGTACTCCGTGCTCAGTGATCGCGCAGTAATTCCGCCCTATGGTATGGACAAAGGGTTCGCGTCTGCACAGGTCGGTGCTTCGATCTGCGCTGATGGCCAGGCCGTATCGATCCCGACACCAGGCAAGGCCTCGGGCATTCGCCTCCGGAAGAACGACGTCATCGTGATGGAGTCGGCCGGAGGTGGCGGCTATGGAGACCCACTCAAACGTGACCCCGAACGTGTCCTTCGCGACATCAGGTTTGGTTATGTGTCACTTGATAGGGCTGCAGAACTGTACGGTGTTGTTGTCACCAAAGATGGAAACGTTGACCGAATAGCGACCGCCAAGAAAAGGACGTCACTGAGTGAGGCGGAACACCGCTTCGAAGTCTGTTCTGATGAGGCTTTTCCCTACGAGGGTCGGGCCGGACGCCATCGCATGATCAAACTTTCGGAGGCACAAGCCACCCGGTTGGATGTCGTGGACGGTGATTTGGCTGAACTGCGCGGCCGCCACCCCGCGCCGCTCAGGTGCTGGGTGAAGGTTGCCAAGTCCCCAGATCTCAGTGATGACCAGATTGGTCTGGACAGTTTCGGGCGGCAAGTTCTCGGCGTGGACGACGGCGATCGCGTCGTTTTCCGCGCGCTCAGTGCGCCAGTCAAGCCGATTTCCTCCTGATCAGAGGCGCAACGATTGCTGTTTCGGTCATGCCAGAGCCTCATTGCTGCGATGCAGCCAGCCGTCGGAGAGGCTTTCATAGCCTTCGTTGCAGATCAGCAAGCGCAGGCTGTCGATTATCGTATGCAAGGATGGATACTGCTTCACAGAGCGCCGTACCGACATACACTTCGTGGATTTTACCAACCAGTAGCGACGCGCAGTTACAAAGACATCCACATTCTTTGCGATTGAACGTTGTGCCCTCGATAGGATTCAACGGCTCTCCGGAATCGCTACAAAGACCAAACGCTTTGTGGACATGGTCAAAGGCACAAAGGTATGCATCACAGATACGCGAACGTGCTGGCCAAGCCTGCGTGTTTTGCAGTAGTACGCTGTGCGGGTGGTTGGCGCTCACAACCACATCTTCAATCTGTGCAATTGCATCCTTATCAAGGACAATCACATTAAAGCGGCAGGGAGTTTGACGAACGCCGTCAACACAATCCGCGCCACGCCCAACATACACTTAAGATCGAGGCAGAATGTGAGACATTAGACATGGTGCATGAAGCACTCGATGCTAACGCGGAAATAATCATGCTCGACAATATGGACCTGGAGGAAATGCGCGAAGGCCTCTGCCAAAAGCAAGTCGAAGGCTAAAATTCTATCATTCAAAGTCAGCCATGGCATCATGCCGGAGCTTGACAGCGACTCCGCTTATGATGTCTTGCGCACCGTTGAGGCCACGGCACATATCTGAGGTGTAATAGACTACAAGATCGGACTTACGTTGGCTTTGCGGCTAGGGTTGCCTGGAGCAGTATGAGCTCTGCGGAAAGTGACTGACCTCGCAATCGTTTATGACCACCAGAAGGCTGGTCCAGATATCCCTGACATGGGTCCGAAATTCTGCGTTTTGGCTGCCGAAGCAGGGGTGTCCGGCCTTATATTGTTTCCAATAGCCGGCCCCAAGGCCGTGAACGTATTCGCGGGTGGGACCTTCAACTCCGGCTTGTTGCCATTGATGGGCGGAGACCTGCCATTGAGAGTCTACAATGCGAGTGGCGGAGGGTATGTCGTGGATGACACCCTTGACCATATTTTCCAGCGCGCTGTCCATCACGGCGCAAGCCATTTATTGTTCCAGGAAACACTGATGATAAGGTTCGCCACCATGCATCCGAGCTAGGCCAAGCTATCAAGAAGCCACGTCGCGTAATTCCAGGCATTGGCGCGCTTGGTGGCAGCATTTCGGACTGCATCGCCCCCGCTAAAGGCTGTCGAGCTTATGCCGTGATCGGACGCGCAATCTACGGCGCAAGCGATCCGGTGGAAGCTGCGAAACAGCTTATCGGCAACAACCGGTGCATGCTGGCCTGCGCGCGTGATCGCTGCAAGTTTCAGTGGCACATCTTGCACTTCGAGTTCATGGAAAGAATGTTCGAAACGGTGTGTCATGGCGAATATTCTATTGTACCAGCGGATGAAACCCGTCAGCTCAAAATGAAGACCCGGTAAAGCTAAGTCAGACGCGAACGATCTCAGGAACGCCGTAGATCTCACCAAGTGTGCCGCCAGCCTCCAAGGCCGCAAGAGCCTTGCCCTCTTTCTGCTTAAGGGCTTGATAGGCATCCCAAGTCTCTTCGACGCGTTCGAGAGGAACGATGGTCACACCATCACCGTCGGCAATCACAAGATCGCCTGCCCGAACGGCAACGCCGCCACAGTTTATGGGACAATCAATTGCGCCACCGAATGCCTTGTGAGGCCCTCTGGGGACCAAGCCGCGTGCGTAGCAAGGGAAATCCACCTCGACGATCTCGGATCTGTCTCGTACAGCACCATCGATGATGAGGCCGGCAACCTGTTGGCGCAGCGCGGCATGGGTCATGAGACCACCCCACACGGCTGTTCCAAGAAAACCACCAGCATCAGCAACAAGAACGTCGCCTGGGCGCGCCAGTGTAATCGCTGCGTGAAGCGCGCTGTTGTCACCAACCATACAGCGTACGGTACGTGCCTGCCCGACGATGCGCATCGCACCATCCAGCGGGCTGATACCGCCGTCCATAGCCATTGACCGTTCCAAGCAGTCTGACACTGCGGCTGCTTCGGCGTCTGACCATTTGGACAGCTCATCCCGGCTCAATTTTTGGAACTGGGCATCATGAAACTGAACAGGCATTATTCAGAGCTCCCAAATCCACTGCCGGCTTTGCGGTAGTCACCACGCGGCGGGCTAAAGATATCAAGCACGCGACAGCCGTCGGGGCCGGCGCGCAGCGAGTGTGAGACATCGCCCGGCGTGCGCCAAAAGTCGCCTTTCTTGACTTCGATTTCAGCATCGCCCTGAACGCGAACGCCGGAGCCTTCCAGCATTACACCCCATTGTTCTTCCGGGTGATGGTGTAGCGACCCGACGGCATGCGGCTCAATATCGACAAACGACAGCATGGCCTGATCGCCAACGAAGATCTGGGCGTTCAGTCCAGGCGCCAGTTCTCGCAAAATGCCAGCTGTCTTATCGTCCTGGCTGTGGAATTCAGGGTGCTTGGTCATGAGATTTCCTCTTCTGTATGGACTTCATCCGTCGTGCATGTCTGCTCGTAGACCGCATGGTGGCAATTGCGTGTATAAGGCCTCACTTCGCCGCCCCAGCGTCCCCGTTCAACGGCGTCAGACCACTCAGGGCTCGCAAGGACATCGGGGTGATCCAATTCATAGATCGCCGTATGGACAGGCTTTGGCGCCGCCACCTCCTGAATGCCATCTGCAATGGCGAGCGCAAAAGGCACACCTTTGTATCTCGAAACACTGCGCACGCCGAGAACACCAAGCAGGTGCTGCACGTGTTCAGAATCATAGATCTCGTTGAACAGAGCTTCTTGGGCCGGATCAACATCCATCGAGGCTATCAGGATATAGCGAGT
>JBCDBQ010000161.1:0-12665 GCA_039183375.1 Pseudomonadota bacterium | reverse complement strand
CGTTATCGCCGGCCGCAATGACCCTGGCTTTGTCCATAACGGCGCATTGGCAGGCCTTGTCGCCGTTTGTGCGGGTTCAGACTTGATGCACCCGATTGGCTCATTCGTCACCGGAGCGGTTGCTGGTGTGATTTTCGTCTACTTCTTCCAGATCGCATCCAACTCCTGGAAAATTGACGATGTCCTCGGCGTCTGGCCGTTGCACGGTCTATGCGGTGTCTGGGGCGGTATTGCCTGCGGAATCTTCGGTCTCGAAGCGCTGGGTGGCCTGGGCGGCGTCAGTCTGCTGAGTCAGATTGCTGGCAGTGTTATTGGCGCAGCAGCCGGGTTTATCGCTGGTTTCATCGTCTTTACGATCGTGGATAAGCTCTTCGGCTTCCGCATGACCGAAGAAGACGAAGCGCGTGGCGCCGACCTCGCAATTCATAACATTAGTGCAAACCCTGAGGACGATATGGCAGGCCGTTGATCCAGCCGTAAGCCAATCGTATCGAGAGCACATGCGGCTCCGCAGACGTTCAAACGCTGCGGAGCCGTTGTCTTTTGTAGTTTGGCCCATTCTCGCCTATCAATGAGTAAGCATATCAGGATCGCAGAGGGACGGACGATGGGCACGGCAAAGAAGGCGCCAAGAGCTGCTGCTGAAGTGAGTGTTGAGCCCGAACAGGTTGGGGTCTCTTCTGCGCGGCTCGAAGTCCTGCGTACCGCCATGCAGCGCGAAGTGGATGAGGCGCGAATCCCTGGCTGTGTGCTGGCAATCGCGCGTCAGGGCCAGATGCTGTTCCACGAGGCATTCGGCTATAGCGATCCGGTCGCAAAGACAAAAATGACGACCGACACACTGTTCTCGATCGCATCCATGACCAAGCCAGTTGTGTCCGTTGCAACGCTACAGCTCTTCGAACAAGGTCGCCTGCTGCTCGGCGACGACGTCTCGGAACACTTAGCGGAACTGAGTGATCTGCGGGTCGGCGAAGTTGCCCGGCACGGCACTCTCATCACACGTCCGGCATCGCGCCAGCCAACCGTCCAGGATTTGCTCCGCCACACATCCGGCTTGACGTATCAGAACCGAGGAACGACTGCCGTTTACCAGCGCTATCCAGGCTCTTCTGCGTCTGCTCCAAATCTGCTGACGACCGACGAAATGCTGGCCACGTTGTCTGACTGCCCGCTGCTATTCGATCCGGGAACAAAGTGGGAGTACGGTTTCTCAACCGATGTGCTCGGATTCATTGTCGAGAGGCTGTCCGAGCAGCAGCTCGGCGCATATCTCCAAGACAGTATTTTTGCCCCGCTGGGAATGGCCGATACAAGTTTTGAGCTCTCCGAAGATGCGCTTCAGCGCTATGCGCGGACGTTCGAAAAGGACCCGCTGACCGGAACGAAGCCGGTCGTTCTCCATACCGACGGGCAGACCAAACACTGGCAGGCAGGCGGTGCAGGACTGGTTTCAACATCGTCGGACTATATGGCGTTCGCCCAGATGTTGCTGCACGGCGGACAAGATGGTGGACCGCATGTCTTGGGCCGGAAAACGATAGAACTCATGACCTCTGACCACCTAGGACCAGAAATCGACAATCGTATTGCCGATACAATGGATCCGGCCTGCGAAGGATATGGTTTTGGGCTCGGTGTCGCCGTGCGCCGGGGGGACGGTTTGGCAGCAAGTGCAGGCACGGCTGGCGATTTCTACTGGTCAGGTGTGTATGGCACCTATTTTTGGGTCGATCCGATTGAAGAAATGGCAGTGGTGTTCATGGCTGCCTGCCCAGGTCTCATGCGCCTGCGATATCGCCAGTTGGCAAGGGCTTTGGTCTATCAGGCAATCCTAGACTAGCCGCTGCAACTCTCAGAGTGACCCGAAATGGGTCACAACGTTACGAACTGTCAACTGAACAATAACGCGTTGGCAACGCTGTTTATCTAAAAATCGAAACAGTTCAGAAGTTTGGCTGGTGGTGCAGTCGGGCGAGGTGCCCGTATTGCCTGTAAGTCGTTAAGCGGCTTAGCCAGACCATTGCCAATGGTTCATGCGTAATGGCATCTAAGAAATACTATCATCCGCATAAGAAGTTCCTGCCGACCCCTTTGGAGGATCTCTTGCTTGGGTGGTTGCGTCGCGTTGGTGGCGCCGCGGTCTTGTTCTTCAGCGCGGTTCTGTGGCTGTCTTTGCTGACGTGGTCTGCCACTGACCCCAGCCTCAGCGTTATCAGCAGTCAGCCACCCAATAATGCGCTCGGTCCACTCGGCGCTGCGCTGGCCGATCTGTTGCTCAACACAATCGGCCTGAGCGCGGTCTTCGTTTTGGTCTGTTGTTTTGTCTGGGGGCTGCAGCTGCTCTTTTCGGAACGTGTCGAAGGCTTTCAGGTGCGCGTGTTCTTTGCGGCGGTCGCCTTGGTCGGCATAGCCGGCGGCAGCTCTGCGTTGCCGACAGCAGATGGTTGGTTGTTCCATCACGGCTATGGCGGCATTATTGGCGATGTAATCCTGAACCTGTTTGTCGGACTGCTGGCGCAGTTCCAAGTGTCCTTCGCAAATACACTTGCCGGGCTTTCTCTGTTCGCGTTTGGCTTCTGGGCGTTTTCCCGCGCTATTGGCCTTGATCGCAAGCATGTTTTCCTGATCGTTCGCCCGCAGAGCCGTCCACAGAATATCAAGCAAGACCAGCCGGACCGTGCGAACAAGAAGTCATTGACCAAGTCAGCGTTTGGCGCGGCGACATCTGCCATGTGGGGCTCTTACGGCTCAGCTGCATCAGAGAATGACGAATCGCGCACAACAGCAGCTGAGGAAGCCGAGCCGCCATCCCTGTCACCGATTGCAACGCCGAGTGTAGAGCCGAAGGCAAAGCGTAATCCTGACCCGGTCAGGGCAGAAGACGACTCCATAATGGGCCTGAAGAGCAGGCTCGAAGCGTCCGTGGACGAGGCATCCATTGATCACGATGCCAAGCGAATTGCCCAAATCTTCGCTCCGGAAAACAGCGACCAGGAGAAGCAGCCGGTACAGCCGGAGTTACCGCTTCAGCAGGCGTCTCAGCCGCGTCCGCGCCGTGATCGCGACCTGCCAAGCTTCCTGCTCAACGAACAGCAAGACGATGCTGAATTCATCGTTGAGGAAGACATTGCACTTGTCGAAGACTACAAGCAGCCAAGCCTCGAGGAGTTGAACGAGCCGGAGCCTGTTGCCGTTGATCCGCAAAACGCCGTTCTGGAGCACCGCGCAACGGCTGCAAAGCTAAAGCGCGTTTTGGCAGATTTCCGGATCACAGGCGACATCGCAGATGTCAAAAAGGGCCCGATGATCACGCTTTTCGAATTTGTTCCGTCCGCCGGCATCAAGGCGTCTCGTGTTGTCGCTCTTGCCGATGACATTGCACGATCGATGAGTGCAGCGTCAGCACGCATTTCAGCGATGCCAGGTCGCAATGCGCTTGCCATTGAGTTGCCCAACGAACAACGCGATACCATCGCCCTCAAAACTCTGTTTAACAGCGAGGCATTCCAATCGACAGACGCGCGATTGCCGCTGATGCTCGGCGTCGACATCGTTGGAGAGCCGGTTGTTACCGACCTTTCGCGGATGCCACACCTGCTCGTCGCCGGGACGACCGGGTCTGGTAAGTCGGTCGGCATCAACGCAATGATCCTATCGCTGCTCTATCGCAAGACTCCGCAGGACTGCAAATTCCTGATGATCGATCCCAAGATGTTGGAGCTATCCGCCTACAACGGTATTCCACACATGCTGGCACCGGTCGTCACGGATCCATCAGAGGCCGTAGAGGCATTGCGCTGGGCCGTTGGCGAGATGGAAGAGCGTTATAAGCGCATGGCGGATCTCGGTGTCCGAAACATTGAAAGCTACAACAAGCGCGTGGCCGCTGCGCGCAATGGCGAAGCCTTCGATGTGCAGACTGGCTTTGACCCGGTCAGCCGATCTGCAACTTTCGAAACACGCTTTGTTAACCTGGAGCCGATGCCGAACATCGTCATCGTGGTTGATGAATTCGCCGACCTCATGAGCGTCGCTGGCAAGGAAGTCGAAGCTGCCATGCAGCGTCTGGCGCAAATGGCGCGGGCAGCGGGCATGCATCTGATTATGGCCACTCAACGCCCATCGGTCGATGTCATTACCGGCACCCTCAAGGCGAACTTCCCGGCCCGATTGGCTTATCGTGTTGCCTCGAAAATCGACAGCAGGACAATTCTGCAGGAGCAGGGTGCTGAGCAATTGCTTGGCCAAGGCGACTTGCTGTTGTCGCTGGCTGGTCAATCGCTGATGCGTATCCATGGCCCAATGGTGACGGAAGAAGAGATTGAGGCGGTCACGCGATCTCTGCGCTCGGAGATCGGGGCGAACCTTGGACGGGTCGCCCAAGCGGCATAGCCTGGCAAACCGCCATGGCGGTTCGCGGCGTTTCGCGGCGTGGCGCATGCAACAAATAACCCACAGGCGCCACTGCTAGAGAAGTCGCTTTTACTTGTCCTTGCAACGCGTATGACGTAGAGCGTGCGCCGAGGGCAGGGTAGAGCTTTCACGGTACTCCAGTTTGCGTAGCTGTTGGCGGTAGCACGGTTGCCCTCGTGTGGTCGCAAAGATGGGGAATTGAAGCTGGTTACGGCTTCCAGCTCAATGCAATGCAACGAGGAATGAATGGCTTATACTCGCTACGGCTTTTTGGTTGGCATCGAGCGACTACCGGTTGCATTGTGTCTGGCCAGCATGATGATGTTCCTAGCGGCACCGGTTCATGCCCAGAAGAAGCCAGCGACAAATCCGGTCGGTGCGGGTTGGGACAGTAAAGTCAAAGCCGGAGATGGTGCCGCCGGTCAGGCATTCACCGATGAGCAGACCGCTGCGATCAAGGCCGTCAACGCCTACTTTAACGCACTGCAGAATCTGAAAGGCCGCTTCGAGCAACTTGATCCGGATAAGAAGAAGACGAAAGGCAAGTTCTTCGTAAACAAACCAGGCAAGTTCCGCTTCGATTATGCACGTCCAAGCCGCAAAATCGTTGTCTCTGATGGCAGATTCCTGGCGATTCAGGATCTCGATCTGCGAAGTGAAGATGTCTACGAGCTCGATAACACGCCGTTCCGCATACTTCTGCGTTCGGACGTCGATTTGATAAGGGATGCACGAATTATTCAAGTTGAGCATAGCCCGGAAGCCATATCTGTGACGCTTTCGGACAAAGACCCGGACGCCGCTGGGCATTTAACAGTGATCCTGACACGTCAACCAGAGGCAACACTTGCCGGCTGGATTACGTATGATGCCCAAGGTTTGCAGACCAAAGTGGACGTTTCAGAGCTCACCAAGCCAGAAAAACTCGATTCGTCGCTATTCAAGCGCAAAGACCTGTTCAAGGATGCAGTTCGGCAATAGCAGTCGCGGCCAGAAACCTGTTGCAATGTCAAAGCCAAGCCCGCTACAGTATTGATAATGAATCCAGAAGCGGCACCCGTTGAGGCAACAGTTCAGTGGTGTTGCGCTAAAACGAATCGAGTGGCCTGATCACAACATCCAACCGTTTGGTAGTGGATAACTCTGTTACAATTGGTAACAATTTAGTGATCATCTCCATTGGATATTGTTGAAAGATCCCATTCTGCGCTTATATATAGGTAGGCAGATGGCATCACCCCATATCGGTAGTGCCCCCCGTCTAGCCGACGATGTCCATCTGGTGCACCGGTATCCCTCCCGGTGCTAGCGCAATTAGCGCATAGCGCCCAACTCTCTCCCCCCGAGCGTTGGGCGCTTTCTATTTGGGCTAGAGGCTTCCGGTACACAGCAACTTTGAATCATCCAAGATTGACTTCAGGAACCCACCCTGATTTCACGCAAGCTACGGTCCGACAACCCTCACACTGCATCGGAGCATTGCGCAGTCTCATGTTGGCATGCTGCTAAGCTTATCGAAGTTGTGCTGGGGCGTCTTGGTCGATTCCGCTCGAGAAATCGGATTCAATCCGGCGCATTTCCGCAATCATATTGTTCAATCTGGAGCTAACCCGCTGCACAAGGTATTCAGTCATTTCAGGATCTTGGGCGAGTTCTTCAAGCATTTCATTGCGATTGATCAGTAGGGCCTTTGTCTGGACTCGAGCTTTAAACGTGGCCGGATGCTCAAAATCATCAATGAACATGGCCATCTCACCCAGCATCTTGCCGCCTTGATCGCCAACGAATTCTGCATCAGCGCCGACCCCGGCTATGCAGTCGATCTCTCCTTCAACGATTAGAATAGCCTGGTCGCTGGTCTCACCCTGGACCGCAATATCGTCTCCGGGCTGGAATAGAACCCGCTCAGTCCGGCGCGAAATACGCTCGAGCTGGTCGGCACTTAGTCCTTGAAAAATATCTGCTCGCGCAATGTACGCAGAAAGGGGTGCTTGGGTCATGGAACTGGTTACCTCGATCTAGTTTGACGCTGCCCAGGTACGAGGAACAAGTGGGCACAGGAGTGCAGTGACAGAAACTATATTGGGAGAGAATCCAATGATTCGAGAGGACTAGTCCAGGCCCCCATAGAGACATGTGTATTTGTCCTGGATAGCTTTCTGATCAACACCGCTATAGATACTGCGCCACCGAGTGTAATTCTAAGCGTGATCAACGATGAGACACTCTTTGATCCCACAGCATCTGAGAAAAGCAAATATTCATTCGGTGAAAAATCTACATAGCAAAACGCCCGGTCTCCCGGGCGCTGCATCTCATTGGTCTCTCAGAGGTGCATGGGTTCGGCCTCTAAGTGGCTCACGGGACAAGCTTGTAGCCGCCGGTCTCAGTGACCAGGATCTCGGCATTCGAAGGATCGCGCTCGATTTTTTGCCTTAGCCGGTAGATGTGTGTCTCGAGTGTATGGGTTGTGACCCCGGCATTGTAACCCCACACCTCGTGCAGAAGCACATCGCGGGTCACGACCTTTTCCCCGGCCCGGTAGAGATACTTCAAGATCGAAGTCTCTTTCTCGGTCAGCCGGACTTTCGACCCCGCTTCATCGACGAGCAGCTTGGACGCAGGCTTGAAGGTGTAGTGTCCCAGTGAGAACACTGCATCTTCGCTTTGTTCGTGCTGGCGCAACTGTGCCCGGATCCGGGCCAGCAGCACCGCAAACTTGAACGGCTTAGTCACGTAGTCGTTCGCGCCTGCGTCAAGACCCAGGATCATGTCGGCATCCGAGTCGTTGCCCGTCAACATGATGATCGGGGCTTTGAAACCATTCTTGCGCAGAACCTTGCAAGCTTCCCGCCCATCCATGTCCGGCAGCCCGACGTCAAGGATCATAAGATCAAACCGATCGACCTTGGTTTGATCAATAGCAAGCGCCGCATTATCAGCCGTTGTGACGTCAAACTCGTCGTGCAGTGCCAACTGTTCACGCAAAGGTTCACGAAGGTCCTCGTCGTCGTCAACGATGAGAAGCTTGCGCGCAGTGCTCATTGCCTATCTCCGTAAAAATCCGTCCGAATTCAGTCACAAATGGTACCACCAAGACTGCCTAATCCCAAGGCCTAACGCCGTGTGTGGACTAGCTGCGATATAGGTACGTGTTCAGCGAATTGCCGGTTCAGCACCAATAACTTTGCCACACGACGCAGTGACTGGGTGTCAACACGGCAAGGGTCGGTTGCAACTCGACATGGTAAACTCAAATCGGATCGTGAGGGATTCAACCAATTCCCGGCAAAAATACGCATCTGGCATGATAGCGGCCTTGTAAGTCGCTGAACACGCAAACGTGAGCATCATTATCCTGCGATGGAAATTTTTCAAATCCTGGCGGCACGGTGACCTTAATATTCCCGGCCCTCATGCGCAAACTACCGTCGGGCATACGTTTGACCGAGGTCGCCCGGAAACAGTCCTGCTCGTTGCAGCACTCTTTTGGATACCAGAGGTGCGCGTATGCTGGCTTCGGGCTTAACGATGTGAGCGCGACAAGTGCCAGCGGCATCATTAGGAACCAAAGCTGAGCCGTTCTACACCCCATGGCCAAAATCTGCCTTCGCGCTTGTCATCAATGATTGCAGATTGATGCAGGCTCTTTGGCATTGGCAAGGCAAATCTGTGTGACGTTGCTTGTAGCCTTTGAGGCTGCAAGCGGTTGTCCGCGTAAGCTGTAGGAGGGAGGCTCTACTCCAATTCCTACCACATTGAGCGCTGCTAAAGAGCGGGAACGCGATGCCAAGCCGGCAAAAAAAAGAGGGCCTGTGCGAACACAGGCCCAGTCAAGAGGCGCGGGGAGGGAGCTCCCCGCATCCTGGGAGGACGAAATTAGATTCTCTGGCTGCCGGATCCGAATTCCGGATAAGCCTCGAGGCCGATCTCGGCTTTGTCGAGACCTTCGAATTCTTCTTCCTCGGTTGGTCGGAGACCGACTGTTGCCGCAAGGAACAACCACACCACCGCACTTGACACCGCGACGAAGATACCGATCGCGATCACACCGGTAAGCTGCGGCACAATCGAAACGTCGGAGTTCGTCCAGGCGACCACGAGCGTGCCCCATATACCTGCGAACAGGTGAACCGGTATCGCCCCGACGACGTCGTCGATCTTGAGCTTGTCGAGCATTGGCACTGTGAATACCACGATCACACCACCAATTGCGCCGATGACGACGGCCTGCCAGATGGCGGGTGTCAGCGGCTCCGCAGTGATCGACACGAGGCCGGCCAGTGCACCATTGAGTGCCATGGTCAGGTCGACTTTACCGTAGAAGATCTGGTTCAACACGATCGCCGCAACAACGCCACCGGCTGCAGCCAGGTTGGTATTGACGAAGATCTTCGAGACAGAAGACGCATCTGCGATTGTGCCCATTGCAAGCTGAGAAGCGCCGTTGAAGCCGAACCAACCCAGCCAAAGGATGAACGTTCCGAGTGTTGCCAGAGCCATGTTTGAGCCCGGCATCGGATTGACTTCACCGTTCGGCCCATACTTGCCTTTACGAGCACCGATGATGATGGCGCCGACGAGAGCTGCCCAGCCACCGGTTGAGTGAACCAGCGTTGAACCTGCAAAGTCAGAGAAGCCCATGTCGTCGAGCCAACCTGTGCCCCATTCCCACGAACCCTGGATCGGATAGATCACGCCACAGAGTACGATCACGAAGATCAGGAATGGCCACAACTTGATGCGCTCAGCGACTGTGCCCGAGACGATCGAAGCCGCCGTTGCACAGAACACCATCTGGAAGAACCAGTCCGAACCTGTTGAGTAGGCATTAGCGGTGTCTTTTGCCGGATCCGGCATCGATACCGGTGAGATCTTGCCGATCACGTCGGCCATAATCCAACCGCCGTCGCCGGGGTACATGAGGTTGTAGCCGATGAGCCAGAAGGCCAAGCCTGCTAGCGAATAGAGTGCAATGTTTTTGGTGCACTGCATGGCGACGTTCTTGGTTCGGACCATGCCGGCTTCGAGCATTGCGAAGCCTGCCGCCATCCACATGACCAGGAAGCCGCCGATCAGGAACAACATCGTGTTGAAGACATACTGCACTTCTTTCTGAAGCGCTTCTGGTTCAACTTTGGCATCCTGAGCAAGGCTGGGTTGAACCAGCGCAGCTGTGGCTGCAGCGCCAAGCGCCCCAAGCCAAAGAAGTTTCGTCGTTACTTTCATGAGTTCTCCTCCGCCCTTTAGATAGCGCTTGAGTCAGTTTCACCGGTTCGAATGCGAACCGTGTGTTCAATGCTGGAAACGAAGATTTTGCCGTCACCGATCTGGCCGGTTTTAGCGGCTGCACCGATTGCCTCGACAGCCTTGCCGGCGTCGTCAGAAGAAACGGCAACTTCGATTTTTATTTTTGGCAGGAAATTCACCGCGTATTCCGCACCGCGGTAGATTTCGGTATGACCCTTTTGTCGACCGTAGCCTTTGACTTCGGTGACGGTCATTCCTTCAAGGCCCATTGAGGTGAGCGCTTGGCGCACCTCATCAAGCTTGAAGGGCTTTATGATAGCTGTCACGAGTTTCATGACGAACCCCCGATTGTTCGACTGCGGATCAGGGTTACCACCAGTCGCATCTCAAAAGTGCAGAGTTAGACATAACTCGGCACACCCTAGGTTTCGGGGTAATCAAGCGCTGTGCCAGTTTGGATCGTTTAGTGTAACTATTTGATAATAATGACTTAAAAAAATGCATCGCCCAAAAAGCAGACAGTCAGATAAGATAATTCAGCCTAATATTTATGCATTTGTTCTCTTGTGCCCAAAATTTAGTCAGATGAGCTATGCCTCTGTCTCATCAGTCCCTCCTGGGTCGTTGATGCCACGAGTCTCCCGTCACGCGTATACATGCTGCCGCGGCAGAAGCCGCGCGCACCGGATGTCGATGGACTGTCCTGGACATAAAGCAACCAGTCGTCTGCCCGAAACGGCCTGTGAAGCCACATGGCATGATCAAGGCTCGCCATCTGGACGTCCGAGGCGAACATCGGTTTACCGTGAGCAATGAGTGCGGTGTCTAGAAGTGTGAAGTCAGACGCATAGGCAAGGATACATTGATGTAGTCTGGGATCGTCGGGGAGCTTTCCATTCGCACGCATCCAGATGCTTTGCTGTGGTTCCGCCTTTGGTTGCTCGTTGTAGCGGCTGGAATCGACAGGCCGCATCTCTAACGGCCGTTCATGATCCCAGTAATTGCGCATTGTCTTTGGCAGGCGCTCGATGATCTTGTCTCGGAGCGCCTGCTCGTGCGGAAGGTCTTCAGGTGGAGGGACGACCGGCATTTGACTGTGATGGTTGAAGCCCTCCTCAAACTTCTGAAAGGAGACACTCATCGCAAAAATTGGTCGGCCATGCTGGATTGCACGAACACGCCGGGTGGTAAAGCTGCCACCGTCGCGAATGCGTTCGACCTCATAGATCAACGGGTGAGTCGGGTCGCCACCAATCAGAAAGTAGGCGTGTAGGGAATGCGCTGAGCGTTCCGGTTCCACGGTGCGGGCTGCCGCGACCAAGGCTTGGCCGAGAACCTGTCCGCCATAGACCCGCTGCCAGCCAATTTGCGGACTTTGTCCACGGAACAGATTGATCTCAAGCTGTTCTAGATCGAGCAGGGAGATGAGTTCTTCGAGTGCGCTTATTGAATTATTCAAATCAGCTGCCATGATTCTATTGTCTGCTTTATCTACTCCAGATAACTGATCCTTTCGTTTCGGGCATCATAAATCACGCAACATGACGACATCCGATAGTGACAGCACTGACATTCTCATCGCTGGTGGAAGCTTCACCGGGCTTACACTGGGCCTGGCGATTGCTCAGACCTTTGGCCAAGAGCTAGCGCTGACAATAGCCGGAGTGGAAGAAGGCGCCCTGCGGGACAACAAGAGCCCCAGGGCGTTTGCGCTATCGGCTTCATCAAAGAGCCTCTTAGAGGTGCTGGGTTTATGGGACCAAATTGCCCCCGAGGCGCAGCCCGTTCATGCCATTGAGCTGACAGACAGCCCACTGACCGCGGGAATTCGGCCAGTTCACCTGACATACAGTAATGTTCTGGACGACGGCACGGCTGCATCGTTTATCGTTCCATCACATGTGTTGGCAAAGGCATTGCTCGCGCGCTGCATGGACTTGCAGGCAAATAGTGGTGTGAGCTTGATAAATGAGCGTGTAGCAGACTTTTCCGCCAAAGCAGGGCGAGCCCATGTTGTTCTCGGGTCCGGTCGGACTATTGAGGCAAAGCTTGTGGTCTCATCGGAAGGACGCGAAAGCGCGTTGCGTACCGCAGCCGGCCTGGACACCGTGAAGATGAGTCACGACCAGCTTGGCATCGTCACAACTGTTCAGCATGAAAAGCCCCACAACGGAACGGCTGTGCAGCATTTTCTACCGGCTGGCCCATTCGCCATCCTGCCACTTCCAGGCAATCGGTCTTGTGTGACCTGGTCAGAGGAGAGCGAAACGGCACAGCGGATTATGGAGCTTCCGGAGGCGGACTTTCTGGCTGAGCTGGATCAGCGCTTCGGCGGAAGATATGGGGCTGTGACTTTGGATGGCGAGCGGCGCAGTTTTCCCTTGAGAACGCAGATCGCTAGAAAGTTTGCAGCTGAGCGGATCGTTCTGGTGGGTGACTCAGCGCACGCGGTGCACCCCATAGCGGGGCAGGGCCTGAACCTCGCGTTTCGCGATATCGCAGCCTTAACGGAATGCCTCCTGAACGGTGTTTCGGTCGGATTGGATGTGGCTGATCCGGTAATCCTGGAGAACTACGAGAGTTGGCGTCGCTTTGACTCAGTTGTGTCAGCGGGCGTATTTGCCGGCATCAATAAGCTGTTTGCGAATGATTGGTCCCTATTGAGATCAGTTAGAGAAGTCGGCTTGGGTGCGGTTCAGCAAGTGGATGGACTAAAAGCCTTTTTCGTGCGCCATGCTGCCGGGCGCGTTGGCGAAATGCCCAAAATGCTAGTTGGTGAGCGTCTGACTCTCTAGTCGATGAAGTACAGCAGGCAGTCTTCCACAGCTCAGTTTACAAAAAATCAGCTCAGATTTTTCTTCGGAGACGAACCTCCTACTGAGTAATTGTGCGTTTACCGACAACTATCTCGCCATTTGTCCTAAGACCGGGTACAACTGATTCGCTACTTGCCTTGTCAAGTTTCAATGCCTCTCAGGCGTTGTGCTTATTGCGCGCAT
>JBCDBQ010000160.1:0-12682 GCA_039183375.1 Pseudomonadota bacterium | reverse complement strand
TCTCACCATCTTGGTCAGCATCGTCGTCGTTCGTTCGCGCTTCAACGGTTTCGTGCTCGACCTCTGATGCCTCTGCATCATCCTTTTCAGTGTCGGCCGCAGTCGTCAATTCAGATGTTTCATTGCCTGGCTGGTCGGCGAGTTGCGCATCGCCTTCATCAGCTACAGCACTATCCTCTGCGCTATCTCGTGCAGTCGGCTCCGAGCTGTCGTCATCGATGCTTTCAATGGCTGCCGCAGTCGTCTCGGGCTGTTGAGCGGCAGGGGCAGCGTCGACATCATGTTCGATCTCGGATTCGAATTCATCGCTTGGCACGCCGGATTCCACTGGCTCACTGACGATCCGATCATCAGGTGGTGTTGCGGCAGCAATTGTCTTCGGTGGGTTCTTCGGTGTCGCTGAGTCCGTGGCTCCGGCGCCATCTGCGTCAGCGGCTTGCTCGTCGGTTCCCACGTCATCCGCATCATCTGCTTCGGCTTGCGCAACCTCGACACCCGCAGGCTCAGCAGCGGTAGCACTTGCGTCGTCAACTTCCGTCGCTACAGATGCATCTGTTGAGGCGGCGATGTCATCATCGGTCAGGCTGTTCGCGGGCTCCTCGGGTAGCAGATGCGAGACATCGATGGCATCAGCCTCGAAATCTGGGTCACCGGATGCAGCCTCTTCTGTGTCGGCAGTGCCGGCTTCCACCGCAACATCATCCTCGCCATCATCTGCTGAGGCGACATCGTCATCCGTTTCAGACGGGTCTGCCTGAATATCGTCGTCGTCATCATCGTCATCGCGCGATTGAAAGCCAAACTCTGCCTCGAGAATGGCTTGGCGATCAGCATGTGGGATTTGATAATAGTCAGGATGTATCTCGTTGAATGCGAGGAAACCATGCCGGTTGCCACCGTAGTCAACGAAAGCCGCCTGGAGCGAGGGCTCCACCCGGGTAATCTTCGAAAGAAAGATACTTCCTCTGAGCAGCTTACGAGCTGCAGATTCATAGTCGAATTCTTCTACGCGGCCATCGCGCAGGACCACCACCCGAGTTTCCTCCGGGTGGGAGGCATCGATAAGCATTTTGTTGTCGGCCATTGCCAATGTTCCTTGGCGCGACGGCATAGACGGGCTTCCAGGGAGCTGACTGCGAAGTGCATCATCCCGAAGCGGTCCGTCTGGTCGCGCTTAGTTGATTGTTTGATTGGATCATTTTGGGAAAGGAAAGGCGCGCAGCCATGTGGCTGTCGTTCCTCGGCCAGTTGCAGCTTTATCCAAGGATCGCGTTCGGGCCCATGCCAAGGCCGCAGCACTCTGGTGCGGTCCAGCTCAGGAGGCCTCTTGTCGATCAAAAACTGCATTGCATCCTATGATAGAAGTTGAGTTGCGCAAAAATAGAGTAGCGCGTCGGTTCGTGAACCTTTTTCAAGGCGGCGAAGATGAACCATATGAGTTCATCGGTTATGCTAAGCGGGGTCCCCTTCCCGGGCCATCCGCGCAAAGCTGAAAACTACATCGCGACTTATGGTCGAAAGATTTGCTGTATTTTTCGCAATCACACCAAGTCGCCTGGCACAAGAGCGGTGCAATAAAGACACACGCGTATACAACAATCAGTGTCATAGCTCAGTGGCTGAGAATAAACCTGCCAAATCCGGCGTTGGAACTTAGAAGGTGTTCCGTCTTCAGGCATTTTAGAGCCTGCGAGGAATCTCAAGCAATCAAAAGCTTTACGTGTGGACCTTAGGGATTCATGGATCAGCAGGCAAGCCTGATTTCACCATGACAAAGATGTGGACGCACAGACACCCAACTTGAATGCCTGGACATTCCCAACATATTGTTAACCGTGGCGCCAACATCTAGGATTCGTTGCAATCGTGGGGCAGGCTGCGACAAATTTGCATCAATTGCGCAGTCGTCGTCGGCTGGAAAAGATTTTGTACCTGTACTCCTACCCGTTGAAACCGCCCAGGCGGGCGTTCGGCTGTTTGATAGCCGCCCTGATCATGATCTGTGGTCTCGGCCAAGTCGCGATGGCCGCCAGTCCGGTGCGTGCACTGACGATTAATGTCTCTGAAAGCGACCGGATCACGCATATTGCCATTGAAATGTCGCGGAGCGTGAAGGCGTCTCTGTTTACGCTCGACCGGCCCTTTAGGTTGGTCGTCGACTTCCCAACTGTCGACTTTGGAGGACTTGAGCGCAAGAAGCTGCAGCGCAGCGGGATGGTTCAAGACTACCGGTTTGGTCCTTTGTCAAAGGGGATGTCGCGGCTTGTACTCGACATCGCGCGGCCGTTTAAGCTTATAGATGCGCGTGCGGAATACCCGGAAAACGGCAACGCAAGGCTGCGATTCGATCTTGCGCCGGTGAGCCTTGTTTCATTTCGCCGGCAAGGTGTGCCACCGCAGCTGACACCGAACATCGGATTGCGTGGGACAACAGTCAACCAAGCCAAGGCGAGAAAAAACAAACCCGTGATTGTCGTTGATCCTGGTCACGGAGGCCTTGATCCTGGCGCCGCCGGCTACGGAAGAATTCAGGAGAAGCGACTTGTTTTGAAAGTCGGCCTGGCGCTCAGGGATCGGTTGCGCGCGACGAACCGCTTCAAAGTTGTGATGACCAGAGACAGGGACGTTTTTGTCCCTCTGGATGAACGTGTTGAGATTGCACGAAAGGTCCAAGCTGATTTGTTCGTGTCCCTTCATGCCGATGCGATTGCACAGCAAAACCTCGCGTCATCGATTAGTGGAGCGACAATCTACACGCTCTCAAAACGGGCATCGGATGCCCGCGCCAAGCGGCTTGCCGATAAGGAGAACGCTGTCGATCAGCTGGCTGGTTTGCCAATTGCTGCCATTGCCGCTCGCGATAAGGTCGAAGGCATATTGTATGATCTCATGCGGCGCGAGACGGTGTCGCGAACCGGGCAGTTCAAGGACTACCTCGTCCGCAGCATGAGCCGGCAAATCGCGGTCGCACGGTCTCCGCATCGCTCAGCCGCTTTTCGCGTCCTGCGCCAGCCTCAAACCCCATCTGTCTTGATTGAATTGGGCTACATGAGCAACCCGTCTGAGCTCAGGCGCATGCAAACGAAAGCGTGGCAGCGAGCAGCCGTTTCGGCTATCGCGTCTGCTATACAGACTTATTTCGATACACATGGTAATTAGCCATACACTTTATTGGTGTATTCGATTGAAAACACGTATAAAAGTCCGACCGGTGACTTTGGGATAACGGTCTATACTGTGCCAGTGCTAGAGCCTGTGATAAGCTAAGAGTCTTGCGACGGTTATTCACTGCCTCGTTTAGCGGTCTGACCGTGTTCCGCCACATTGGCGGCTAAAGTACGCGTAGTTCTCAAAGTCCGACTGAAACATGAGCTGGAGACCCGAAGTTGTTTGGGTGGTGACGTGATCTGCTCCGCAACTAGAAGCCCTCGGAAAAGAAGCATATGACGCCGACTTCCATTCTCCCGCCCCCGCAGCCGCCCCGCCGACGCCGCAAGCGCAAGAAGAGCGCGTTGCTCGGCCTGCTCGGCTTCTTCTTTGCAGCCGGTGTTGTGGCGGTTTTCGCAGGCGGCGGCGTCGCCGGTTTTTTCATTTACAAAGCATCTGAAGGGCTACCGAGCTACGAAAAGCTCGAGAAGTACGAACCGCCTGTAATGACACGCGTCCATGCAGCCGATGGGTCTTTGTTGGCCGAATATGCGCGTGAGCGCCGGATATTTGTGCCGATCAATACCGTGCCCAAGCTCGTGATCGGCGCGTTCTTGTCCGCTGAGGACAAGAATTTCTTCCATCACAACGGACTGGACTACGTTGGTATCGGGGCAGCGTTCTACAAACACTACGTTCTCGGTCGCCGGCTGGTCGGCGCCTCCACGATTACGCAGCAGGTCGCGAAGAACTTTCTTCTCACAAATGAGCGCTCTTTTCGCCGGAAGCTGAAGGAGGCGATCCTCGCGATCCGTATCGAGCGGGCCTTTAAGAAAGAGAAGATCCTCGAGCTTTACTTAAACGAGATCTATCTTGGCATCGGCTCCTACGGTGTTGCGGCCGCTGCGCTCAATTACTTCAATCTCGAATTGAAGGACCTCAATGCCGAGCAGGCGGCCTATCTTGCTGCCCTGCCAAAGGCGCCATCCAACTATCATCCGTTCCGCAAAACCAAGGCTGCCACTGAGCGCCGGAACTGGATTCTCGGCAAGATGGCCGAGAACGGTTACCTTACGACCGAGGAGGCGACTGCCGCCAAAGCCAAACCGCTGAAAGTGGACATCCGCCCGTTCGGTACACACAACTTCAATGCCAAGTATTTTGCTGAAGAAGTGCGCCGGGCCATGAATAACCAGTATGGCGAGGAGCGGCTCTATGGTGGTGGCCTGTCGGTTCGGACAACACTTGATCCTGAGTTGCAGGCTCATGCACGAAAGGCACTGATCAATGGTCTGGTCAGGTTCGACCGCACCAAAGGATGGCGCGGGCCTGTTCAGCAGATTGATGTCAGCGGCGACTGGGGAGTAACGCTCGCGAAGATTACCGTTCCCAATGACGTTGCGCCATGGAAGCTGGGCGTCGTGCTGGACGTCAAAGCCAAAGAGATTGTAGTCGGCTTGCGGCCCAGTAAGCAGCAAAGCGGCAAGGTTGCCGAAGCGCGCGACGGCGTCAGCATCCCAATGGCCGAGCTCAAGTGGGCCGGTAAGTTTCGCGCGACCAACAAATCCAAGGCGCGGGCACCACGCAAACCTTCGGACGTTGTTGCGGTTGGCGACGTGATCTATGTGGCTCCCAAGGATCCGGCAAAACCGGCCGGAACCTGGCAGTTGATGCAGATACCGAAAGTTGGCGGCGGCCTTGCTGCGATGGATCCCCATACCGGACGCGTGCTGGCCATCGTCGGAGGGTTCTCGTTTGCGATCAACCAGTTCGATCGTGCCATCCAGGCCAAGCGCCAGCCCGGCTCTTCGTTTAAGCCTCTGGTTTATTCGGCTGCACTGGACAACGGCTATAAGCCGACCACGATTGTGCTTGATGCACCGATCGAAATTGATCAAGGGGCCGGCAAGGACGTCTGGCGTCCGGAGAACTACAACAAGAGCCGCTCTTACGGGCCTTCAACACTTCGCCTGGGTATCGAGAAATCTCGTAACCAGATGACGGTGCGCCTCGCGCAGGACATTGGCATGCCATTGATCAGCGAGTACGCGATCAACCGGTTCGGTGTCTACGATAAGCTTCTACCCGTGCTGTCCATGTCATTGGGTGCCGGCGAGACGACACTGCTGCGCATGGTCACCGCGTACTCCATGCTCGCAAATGGCGGGCATAAGGTTCATGCAACTTTGGTTGACCGTATCCAGAACCGTTGGGGTAAGACCGTTTGGCGTCACGATCAACGTGAGTGTACGGCTTGCAACGCCGAAGCCTGGAACAATCAGGCAGAGCCAGAGATCCCGGATGATCGCAAGCAAGTCATTGACCCGCATTCCGCTTATCAAATGACCTCGATGCTGGAAGGTGTTGTCAAGCGCGGCACGGCAACCGTGGTGAAGCGCATGGTGCCGGGCGTTGCTCTGGCGGGCAAGACGGGGACGACAAACGACTCTAAGGATACATGGTTCGTAGGGTATGCGCCTGACTTGGTGGTTGGCGTCTATGTTGGCTACGATACACCACAGCCGATGGGTAAGTCCGCCACTGGCGGCCAGGTAGCAGCGCCTATCTTCGCAAACTTCATGAAAGAGGCTCTGGCGAAAAAGAAAGCCGTGCCGTTCCGCGTTCCGCCCGGTATCAAGCTGGTACCCGTCAATCGCCTGACAGGCTTGCGCGCCATTCCCGGTGAGAAGGAAGTCGTCGAAGAGGCATTCAAGCCGTTCGAAGACCCTGATGATCCAGATTCGTTCCTTGGATATCAGAGCGCCGACGGTGTTTACGGCGCATCCCAGAACATAGATTCCGGCCGCGGCAAGGTTTACTGAGTGGAGGCAGCGCTGCCTGCCTCCGTCTGCAACGCGACCGTGATTTGCGGTGCGCTCATCCACCCGCGATGTTTACACGAGACGATAGCCAAACTATATCGCGTGCTCGCGTGGTAGGTAGGCGCACGATCTGAAGGAATATGACAATGCGTGCAGAGGCATCCAAGCTCGTCGAACAAATCAACGAGTCCTTCGCAATTCTTCGGAGGCATCTTTGACTGGGATACTGCCCAGGCCAGATTAGACGAACTCAATGTTCGCGCCGAAGATCCCAACCTCTGGAACGATCCGAGCGTTGCGCAAAGCGTCATGCGCGACCGCCAATCGTTGGAAAAACGTATCAATACCTACCGCGGTTTCGAGCAGCAGCTTGAAGATGCCGTCACCCTCATCGAGCTTGGAGAAGCAGAAGGCGACAACGATAGCGTTAGCGAAGGCGAAGCATCTCTGCGGGAATTGGGTGATCTCGCCCAGAAACAAGAGGTCGAGGCGCTGCTCTCCGGCGAGGCAGATTCCAATGACACCTACCTGGAGATCCATGCGGGTGCCGGCGGAACCGAGAGCCAGGACTGGGCTTCCATGCTCACGCGAATGTATGTGCGCTGGGCAGAAAAACGCGGCTACAAGGTAGCAGTCGTGGAAGAGAGCCCGGGTGAAGAAGCTGGCCTGAAGTCAGCGACAATCGAGATCAAGGGCGAAAACGCTTATGGTTGGCTGAAAACGGAAAGTGGCGTTCATCGGTTGGTCCGCATTTCACCGTTTGACTCGAACGCCCGCCGCCACACCAGCTTTGCCTCAGCCTGGGTTTTCCCGGTCATCGACGACAGCATTGATATCGAGATCAACGAGAGTGATTGCCGGATCGATACCTATCGTGCTTCGGGCGCAGGTGGACAGCACGTCAATACAACGGACTCGGCGGTTCGCATCACGCATGAGCCCACCGGGATTGTCGTCGCCTGCCAGCAGGAACGCTCACAACATAAGAACCGCGCAACAGCGTGGTCGATGCTGCGTGCCCGTCTCTACGAACTGGAATTGAAGCGTCAAGAGGAAAAGGCGAACGCGGAGGCGGCAACGAAAACTGACATCGGTTGGGGACACCAGATCCGGTCTTACGTCCTGCAACCATATCAGATGGTGAAGGACACCAGGACCGGAGTTGAAAGCCCTGATCCGCAAGCGGTCCTTGACGGTGACTTGGATCAGTTCATCGAAGCGGCGCTGGCGCACCGCATTTCGGGCGCCGCCGATGCTGTTGTCGAAGATCTTGATTAAGCCCGTTGAATGACAATCCGGCCAACTGCCAGGAAACAGTCGCAACGATTTTACTGGCGTTGTGACGTTGCATGTTGGGCGCTTGTAATCACGCCGTTGCTCTGCGCCGTCTGTGACGTGCCGTCAGTTTGAATAGAGGCATGGAGCAGCCAGGCACCCAGCATGATGCCGATCACAAGTGTAAACAACCCGACAACAGCCCTCTTGAGCAGTGAAGCTGGTTGCAGAGTCTTAGGCATAGCAGCTGCGTGCTCCGCCATAGCAGTTTCCGGCATAAATGTTCCCTCTCGTGCGAAAACGCACGCGTATTTTGTAGGCCCCACCGCACGGTGGTGACCTCATCCGCTGTTTAGGTCAAGCATTCATGGCTGACCTGGTGCAAGTCCGCGATCCTCAGTTGCAGTGATGCCCCGGTTTGCCGTCAGACTTCGTCCCGTTGGCATTTTTATCGAACGGATTGACGCACCTGCCCCCGCCAGAGTGCGCGGCCTCCTTGTCTAAGGCCATGATCCAGGGTCAAATACAACTTGTCCTACTGGAAGATCAGTTTCGCAGAAAATCATGAATAATTTGGGAGTACGCGTGCAATGGGCGTCGCTGTAGGCATCGGCTTGATGGATAGCCCCTTCCAGAGCGCGAGTGAGTTTTGGGGTTGGGTTGACCGCTGCGAAGAGAGCCCGCTGGACTCAATTTGGCAGACAGACCGGCTCATCAGTCCGTTTCCGATGCTGGAATGCATGAGCTTGATGGCGGCCCTGGCTGGCCGAACACGGCGCATCAAGTTTGGCTTCAACGTTGTGTCGCTGGCGTTTCGTGATCCTCTCCTTGTCGCCAAGCAATGCGCAACCATCGACTATCTGTCGGATGGGCGGCTGCTGCCGGCGTTTGGTATTGGCAACCCCAGGGCTCCGGAATGGCGCGCGGTTGGGATCGACACCAAAGGGCGGGGCAAGCGCACGGATGAGGCGTTGGATGTCATCGTACGGCTTTGGCGAGAGGACAAGGTCGACTTTGAAGGGACATACTTTCAGCTCAGCGGTGCAAGCATTAATCCCAAACCCAAACAGACCAATATACCCGTTTGGATTGGCGGAGACTCACCGGCTGCTGTTCGTCGCACGGCACGGATTGGAACCGGCTGGCAGGCGGGACTACAAACGCCAGCCGAAGTTGCGCCAGTCATTGCCGCCATTCGCGCGGAGGTCGTCAAGACTGGCCGCAGCATAGATGATGATCACTACGGCGCGGCCTTTCCTTACTATTTTGGCTCGGCCGATGACGCTGGTCCGCAACGGCATCTGCAGCGGCACAAGGAGCGTACCGGGAAAGACGGCGAGGACTATATGGCGGTTGGTGGTGCAGACGAGATTGTGCAGCGCCTGTCAGAGTACATAGATGCGGGAGCATCAAAGTTCATTCTTCGGCCAATTGCAGCAAACGGGAAAGAAGCAATCGATCAGACGGAGCGACTTATTGAGCAAGTGCTGCCGCAGGTGTCTGCGCGTTGGCCACGCAAGTAGCCAACAAATAACGTGAACGAAGACGCAGGTTGCGCCGGTCATGTACTCAGTGTTTTTGTAGTATACATGCACGTGCCTACAACTCAACGTAGGGAGGTGCTGCACTCAGGACCACGGCAAAGGCCTGGTTCTCGGCGTGCCAAACCGGAAAGATTCCACGATAGACCCGCATGTTGAGCGCACTGCGACGCGCCGACAGTGTCTCGGTGAGGCGTTGTGATTTGAGGACGATGCAACTCGCCAGCTCCAAGAGGCGTTCGGGCACGCGCTCCGGTACCAGTCGGATCGAGTAACACTCGCCTTCATGAAGTTTTGCGATCTCGGCGCCCGGCATTCGGCCCCCGATTGTTAGGATCCTGAAATCCAGAAAGTTACGACCGGAGACCGGCGACAGGACCAAGCAATAATCGAGCAAGGCACCATCGGCAACTGCCAACACATCTTCAAGTTCCGGCAGGTGCTGCCCTGTCTGATAGTTCAGCTGATCAACGAAAATGTCTGACAGAGTGCGTGTGGGATGCCGCGCTGGCAGACGTTCGGCGGCGAGGTCAACGCCGGAAGCGTCGCCTAGCGCAAGTTCTGATTGCAGCGAGAGCATTGCAATCTCCTGATGTTTTGCAATATAAACAGTAAGCTGAATTAATGAACAAATGCTGTACGATGAGATCTGTTGGCCGCGGCCATTGGACGGCGGATGACTGAGGCGCTAGAACTCTTATTGCTGAGGAACCGCTCCCGATCGTGTGGGCAGCGAGGTGCTGCGATGGAGCACCGAAGCCAGCGCAACAAGAGTGCGCATCTGTAAGTATTGTAGCGTGCGAACGCAGTTAGACTCTTCGTTCGAACTGGGTTGGCACCAGGAATAGGGGAACCGCATGGGACTCGAACACCTGCAGCATTTTCTAATTCAAACCATTGATCTGCGTGCGACAGCTGACTGGTACGTTGACGTGCTTGGCATGGAAGAAGGTCCGCATCCCGATTTCGGGTTTCCAGTCGTTTGGCTCTACGTGGGCGGCAACGATGTGCTGCATCTGACGGAGGGCGGCGGCAACGTCAGCGAAGAACGCAAACAATATCTATCACAGGACTCAACGGCAGTGACCGGATCTGGTGTCGTCGACCACGTCGCCTTCCGGGCCTCCGGGCTGAAAGGGATGCTGGAGCATCTCAAGGCGAAAGAGCAAGACTTCGTGACACGGCAGGTGAGTGATCAAGGGCTGTTTCAAGTGTTTCTGCACGATCCAAACGGCGTCAAAGTCGAGTTAAACTTTGAGAACGCTGAAGCGAGCGATATCGAGGCCGAGTTCATGCCGTCAAAGACGTAATGATGGACGGGCAGGCCGGCACGCCAGCTGCGAACAGCTAAACCGCGACCAACCCCCTTGATTGCACGCGTTCGAGATCGGACAAGATCTGGGCATCGGATACGGTGCTCATGCCAGCATGGGTCGGGATGTTAACGACCCGCCTATAGATGTCGGCTGCGTTCTGTGTCGCTTTTTGTGGCTTGTAATACTTGGCAAACATAATGTGTTTGCTGCTCTCGATGCGTTCGGGCGAGATCTCCGCATCGGCAAGGAACGGTAGGCTTGTTGTCGGCGGCAGGATCGTGTCTGGCTTCAGGAGGCGCAAACCGCACCGTTGCGCCAATTCAATAACGCGCTCTGTCTGGGCGAGATATTCCGAGGCCCACCGGTGTGCACTCTCCAATCGCTCAATGTGGAAAGCACAAGCGACCTCGGAAATTTTTCCATTGCCAAGCCAAGTGTCAGGAAGTGATGGCGCATCGCCGTAATCGATGAGTGAATAGTACTCTTCCGCAGCATCGGCAGGCACGATCGACAAGCCGCCCTCACCAAACCCAAACGGCTTCGTATGATGAAGGCTGAAACTCTGCCAAGGCCAGTCTGGAAGCCTCTGACCAATCCCGCAGGCATTGTCGATGATCAGTTCTTTGCCCTGCGCTTGTGCGAACCGAGTGTAGTGATCAAGCTGGTCCGCCATTCCGAACGCGTTGACCAGGATAATGCCGTCATAGCTATCTGGATCGAGCGCACTAAGCTCTGAGAGACAGAGGGCGCCCTCGCGATCACAGTCGATGAAATTGACATCCGCAAAGTAGCCACGGCCAATGTTGGTGAAAGAGTAAGACGGTGCGACCCACCTCAGCTTGCGGCCGTGTCGCCAGGCAAGGAGACGCGCTATGGCTTCGAGGCCGATGCCGCAGTTCGCGCAGGGAACGACAGCCCAGTCATTCTTCAATTCGAAAAACTCTGCATAGCTGTCGGCGAGCCGGTGATAAAGTGGGCCCTTGTTAGCCCACCGGTTCTCATCAGCGCATGCGCCAAGCATGTGTTCGATTTGCTGGAAGTCTAATGCCTTGTTTTCGACAAACGCCAGCTTTTGCCGCGCGCTACTTCTAGAGCGCAGTGCCAAGCTCGAATGAAAATTTGGCTGCCGGTCCGCAAGGACCGAATATGGCGCTGTTATCGACAAGAGCGGCGGACTCCGATGAAAGACGCTGACGGTGCAAGGGCAATGCCACTCAGCGGCTCGGCGTGATGGGGGTCGGATCAATCGCGTGTTTGGATCGATTGCCGATGAGTTTTGGATCGAGGGAAGATACCAACCGGATATGGCCTTCGGTAGTGAATTGTCGGCTGCTACGGCTCATAACGCCTTGCAGCGTAAACAAATGGCCCAACCGTGTCGCATAGTGAAACCAATGTGTTAATGCCGAAGAAAAGTGTTGCAAAGTGGAACGCTTCTGAGAACGAGATGCGTACCAATTCGACTTAGGCGGACTGCCAATGAAATGGTTGTGGTCGACTATCACGCTGTCCTAACACCCAGCGATAAACCTCACTGATCTGCCCGGCACGTTGCGGCCATGTATACTTCTGCTCAATCCAGTCGCGGCCTTTGCGGCGCATATCCAAAAGCTGATCTGGCTTGTCCGAGATTCTGGTCAGGACCTGGCGCAGCTCCTGGACAATGTTTCGCTTGCTATCCATCTGCAGCTTGAAGCCGACATGATCAGGGATGTTGTCACCTGGTCCTCCATAGTCAACGATGACCGGGACCAGGCCGAGAGCCATAGTCTCAAGGATTGACGTGCCACCAAACTCCCTGATGCTTGGAAACGTGAAGATGTCGGAGCGAATAGCGATATCTTGTAACTGCTGGTGCGGCACCCAACCGTGCAGCTCAACTGACCCGTCAATGCTCTCCTTTGCTATGATTTTCTTGATGTCATCCATCAATGGACCATCCCCGATGATATCAAGGCGGAGCTTTCCGGATCGAAGCAATGGTGCCGCTGCTTCGAGCAGCATGTCTGGTCCCTTATAGGGAACAAGGCGGCCAATGAAGCACGCGCTGAGAGGTTCGGAAATCCCCTCTTTGACTGGTAGAGAGAAACGGGAAAGATCAACCGCACTTTCGGATATCTCAATGCTCTTATGGCGGTATTCCTGCGGGATTTCGCTCGCCGTGTAACTGGACCCGACAATGATCGCGCGTGCAGCATCTAACGTCTGTTTGTGACCTGGCAAAAGCTTGTAGGCACCGCGCACATAGGAGAGCCACTCACGTTCACGGCGGCGCTCTGTGTCAAACTCCTTCGGCCAAGGCAACCCACCATTGATCGGTCCGAGGACGAACGGTACACCGGCAGCCTCACATCGCGACGCAATTGGGCTCGGTGACGTCGGGCTCATCGGTGTAATGCGATGGACGATATCATACTTATTATTGACGATGTCCTCGCCGAGGGTATCCCACAGGAGGCGCTCGAAATAGGGATAGGTCAACGATTGAAAAGCCTGCAGTGTTGTCCAGCCTTTCCCTTGTCCCATGCGAAACTTGTTGGCGAGGTCAATGGACCTAGCTTCGACATGTTCAGAGTCAATT
>JBCDBQ010000159.1:0-12711 GCA_039183375.1 Pseudomonadota bacterium | reverse complement strand
TCCGAGAATGACATTGGTCAACACATCCAATCTCGGGACCAGATTGAACTGTTGGAAGATCATCGCGCAGCGGCGCTGCCACTCCAACTTCTTCTTGCCCTTGAGTTTTAGGATATCATCGCCTTCGTACATGACCTCGCCGGCAGTGGCGTCAGTCAGACGATTGAGAATCCGTAGTAGGGTAGACTTGCCAGCACCGGAACGGCCTATGACGCCAATCATCCGGGGCTCGTCGACTTTGAATGAGATGTCATTAACGGCTGACACATTGCCGAAGTCTTTAACGAGACTACGTACTTCGAGCATTCAGGCTCTCCCCGCAAATTCACGGGCGGCCTAGCACGCTAATATAGCAGTTTCGCTTCAGTTTGGTTTCAGTTCTGTGACAGTGGAAAGCTGACAGCTGTCGTAAAACCGACAAACAGACGGCACGCGTAGCTACGTATAGAACGTGAGAAACTGCAGGGTCTCTCACTCATGAAAGCTGTCAGGAACCGTGCACAAAAATGGTGCGGGTTGGACCTGAACTCTGAAATCAGTCATTCGCAGTTTTTCGTAGGATGACGATCTAACTTGCAAGCAAAACATAAAAATTTGCGAAACGATCGGCGAAGTGGCGACAGACAGTTTAGACGAATCCAACGTGCCCAATTATGGATCACAGTCCGAACCAACAAGGGTTGCGGTTTGCCTTGCTTCGCACCAGTGGCGGCGCTAGTGGGGGTCTAAGCATTCGCTCTTGGAGCCTCGAAGGCGTGGACGCAAGAAGACATGCGGTTTGCAATTTTGAACTTGCAGCTATTGAGAAGCAAACTATGCCGCAGCCTTTGATGGGCAAGTGAGGACCAAGCCAACGGTCTAGCCTCACGGTTTGGGTCGAAACTTTGCGAGGGGTGTAAACGTCACGCGGACCATTTTGCTACTCAGGAGGTCGACCGCGCGCCCGACGTTCCGATCCAACTGCGCGCCGGCAACCGGAATACGGTCAATCAGCATGTTCAGGCGCTGGATATACTTTTGTGGCCAGATCGCATGGCCCGGCATGCTGTCGTTGCCATACTCCTGAGTATCGTAATTGCTTCGTAGGCGAAACTTGTGAATGGCGCTGCGACCTTCATCTGTTAGAGCAAGCTCAATAACGCCGACAGGATCTATTACAATCCGGTCCGTATAAGAACCGTCCGGCTTGATGGCGTAGTATCTCTTGGCGCGTTTCAGAAACTGTGAAAAGTCAGCGCTGCTCGGCAGCACCGGCCAAGTGTTCGGTGGTGCACATCGCTTGGCACGAAACCTTGCGTTGATGATACTTCGCGATGGGTGGATATGATACCAAACAATCTTTTCCGGAAGTCCGCGCGGAAGTTTGGCCAACAGACCAATCGTGACCGACGACTGCACTGTCGCCCGTACCAGACAGTCCGATGTCGTAATATCGAACCGCTCCATTACGCCGGTTTCGAGCGCCAAGCTATCATTGATGTGAATGTAAGCCTCTTCGAGGGCAGACTTGCGCGAGATCTCAGCCAGATCGCGCACCAGTCGCGGCTCATCGGTGCGTACCAGTTGACGGTAGTCTGAGCGCCGATTGAGGCTCGCTCTCCTTGACAGAGCGACTTTCACACCAAATGCCCTGAGCGATGTCAGCATCTGCTCGGAGGTATCAGCATTGACCGGCTGGAGACCAGCCACAACCCATAGGACAATCAGGCAAAACCGCATTCATTCTCCAGGTCGCTGGCACATCCCTCTTTGGATTATGCACATCCGCGTTCTGACCTGAACATCACAATTCCGGTATCATGGCAGGATGTCGAACAGAACAGGCACGCAAGGGGGAATAATGGCGGAGGATGACTTCGAGAAAGTACGTTACAGCGCCAGCGACGGCATTGCTTCGATCACAATCGACAACCCACCGCTCAACCTGCTGGATCGGCAAGTCACCCTAGAGTACTTCGATGCTCTTGAACGCGCTGATACCGACCCTGATATCCGCGTCATTGTTCTTTCCGGGGCTGGTAAAGGCTTGTCTGCCGGCGTTGATATCCGGATGATGGAGACGTTCAACTCCTCTGATATGAAGCAATTTCTGAGCCTCTTCTATGTCGAGATGGTCAAGCGTGTTCGCGCGCTCAGCAAGCCAATTATAGCTGCTGTGCACGGCTATGCCCGAGAAGGCGCCTGCACCCTGGCCTTCACATGCGACATGGTCATTGCGTCGGATGACGCCGACTTCGGCTATCCAGGCGTGCCAAACCTTGCGGCACCGCCCGGCATGCATGTTTGGCATCTGCAACGCCTGCTCGGACGCATGAAAGCCGCCGAGCTCATCCTCACGGGCGATCCGATCAGCGCGCAGGAAGCCGACCGACTCGGCCTGGTGACCAAAGTCGTTCCGCGTGATGCTCTGGAGGCAGAAACGATGCGGCTAGCAGGCCGATTGGCAGAGATGTCCCCGCTGGCGCTACGCAGCACTCGTGAATTGATGTACCGCATGGAGACGATGGACTTTGCGCATGTGCCTGCCATGGCTTTGGACGCTGTCGCGTTGGCATTCGATAGTGAGGATAGCCACGAAGCCCGCAAAGCCTTCAGAGAAAAGCGAAAACCCGTTTGGAAAGGCAAGTAGGTGATGTTTTCCAACAAACTGGATCTTGCTCCCTGAAACAGGCATAATCCGCTTCGAAACCAGCCCTGCAGGAACTTGATGACGATGCGCGCCCGGGAATTATTAACTGAGGACCAATTGCTTGCCGTTCGTGAGCGGCACGACTGGAAAGCGGCTGCCTGTATCCTCCATGCCTGGGCGTTGGTCTTTGGGGCCATGGCGCTGTTTGTATGGTGGCCCAATGTCGTGACGTTCATTCTTGCTGCCGCGATTATTGGCGCGCGCCAGCTTGGGCTGTCGATCCTGATGCATGACGGTGCCCACGGCCTTTTGTTCAAGAACGAGCGTCTCAACCATCTGGCAAGTCAGTGGTTACTTGCCTGGCCGGTCGGCGCAGATATGCCGGCTTACCGCCGCTATCATCTCAAACATCATGCCCGCACGCAGCAGGAAGATGATCCGGATCTGGTTCTCAGTGCACCATTTCCGATCACTCGGCCTAGCTTCTACCGCAAGCTCTGGCGCGATATCACCGGGCAAACGGGTTATGCTCAACGCTCTGCTCAGGTGAGTGCAGGTTTGTCGAAAGGTAAGCCGCTGGCTGACTGGAATACGTGGTTTGAGAACCTCAAGGATAAGATTGGCGGGCCGTTGGCAGCTAATGCTGTTTTGTTTGCCGGGCTCGCCCTTGCCGGCTACTGGTGGCTTTATCCTCTTCTTTGGCTGTTACCGCTGTTGACCTTTTTCCAGCTTTTCTTGCGCCTGCGGAATATCGCCGAGCATGCGATGGTCGGCGACAAGGATGATCCCTTCCGTCATGCCCGAACAACGCTGGCCGATCCAATCACCGGAACCTTCTTAGCACCTTATTGGGTCAATTATCATGTCGAGCACCATCTCCTGATGTGGGTGCCCTGCTATAACCTGCCTAAGTTCCATCGCTACTTGATGGCTGGACCACACGGCCACAAGCTTCTCGTCAGTCCCAATTACCTTGATGTCTTGCGGCTTACGACTTCACGCCCCAAAGATGAAGATCAGGGCGGCAACCGAGTCCAAACCAAGCGCCGGCGTTACTCCGGTATTGTGATGGAAGAAGAGCACCCGGCTTAGCCGAGCTGCCATCTAACTCCCCATGCCCAGCATTTGGCGCAGTGCTGATACGAGCTGCCCGCCCATCGGAGGGCCTGCAGCGTCGTAGAGTTCCTTGACCTTAAGATCGCGCGCTGCTGCATCCAGCTGACGGATTTCCGCGGACTGCAATGCACAGATGTCTGGTGCGTGAATAGCGAAACAGGGCCAGAGATAATGCAATTCGCCAAACGCAAACAGTGGGCCCAGCAGTGCCATGAATAAGAGGATGAGAAACACTGGCCAGTAGAGGACCGCACCGCCACCACGCCACATTGATTCTTCTTCGCAACGCGACGCCTCAATGACTGACAGAACGACGAGGGCAATCGTGCTGCCCAACAATTGCAGACCCATATTACCGAGGACCAGGCGTGGATAAGGAAAGTCCCAGACTTGGGCGGCAGCAACAAAACAGGTGACAGCAGTTGTTCCGAATGTCAGCGACAACGAGCGCGACATAACAAGACGGCCGAGCATCTACTATTCCCCCAGCAACATAGAAAATTGACCTTCAATTGGCGAGTGAGTGTGGAGGCCTCACCATGGGTAGACCTCCACCCTAACCTGATTAGTAACGCGCATGGGCCTTCTTACCCAGCACCGAATAACGCAACTTCTTTGCCTTGGTTTTGAGAGCCTTTGTGGCCGATGATACACGGTGCTTTACGCGCTGCAGAAAAGTCTTGCGCTTCAGCGTCGTGTGATGAACGCGACCATGCTTACCACGGCGCACGATGATCTTGTCACCTGACTTCAGGGTTTTCTTGAAGCCTACGACGCGACCGTGGCGCTTGATCTTCGTAACTTTGGCAAGACCTGACCTATGTACTTTCTTAGCCTGATGCTTGAGCGTGTGGAATGATGCCTTCTTGGTCACCGTGTGCTTGTTGTAATGTGCACTGTGGTTGTTCGCGTAACCAGGTGCGGCTGCCAGAGTCAGCCCTGCTACGGCAATCATTACAGTTGCTGCGATACTCTTGATTGCTGATCCGTTTGCTAGAATGGTCATGTCATAAGCTCCTTCGACTTTGTCGTTTCGGTTGTGACTCCGACGATCCATCTTGCGACTGCGATCGTCCTCTGTGTCTGAATTCAACGTGGTCGACTTCGTGCTCACTTGCCAATCACACTGCAAGCAGGGTGATGAACCATGTTTTGGAATTTTTGTGAGAGCATGTTGAAAATGCTGAACGCCTAATGAACGACCGAGGTCGGCCTTGCCTCGCCGCGTCGGCTTTCTCGTATTGGAAGACGTCAGACAGCCAACGACAATTCGCCCAGGACGGCCGATCTGGCAGGATCGCAGACGCTTCACCCGGCCAAGACATTATGATCGGTCAGGAATGAACCAGCATCCACCTGACGCGATCATCTTCTAGACGGCTACAGAAATATCTAGCCATCCCTGCGCTGTTGATCGGGCTGCATCACCGGCTCGAAGAAGGATGGTCGTCGTGTCTGATTCGATCACCGCCGGTCCTTGCACACGTTCGCCTGGGACCAGAGCCTCAAAGGCATGGACTTCGATCTCTTGCCATTCACCGAGGTAGACGTTCCGAGTGCCACGGGATGCGTGACCCGCTTCACTCCCTTCGATTTCAGATACGGCTATATCCGGCAGAACACCAACGGTCGCCAGTCGCGCATTGATGAGAATAGGTGCCTGCTCCGGCAAGTGATAGGCATAAAGTTCTTCGTGACGCTTCTCGAATGCCGCCTTCAGCGCCTGCAGCGCATCGCTTGACGAGAGATCAACATGATCCAATGGCACATCGATTTCGAAGACCTGCTCGCCATAACGCATTTCGGCAGTTCTGCGGAACTCCACCTGGCCATCGAACCATGATGCCATCTGCTCGCGGCCAGTGCGTTCGAGACGTTCGTAGAGTTCACGCACCGTTGGCAAGTCGAGCGTGTCAGTCTCACCAACCAACGTTTGAACAGCCTCTAGTCGAAGCTCGGTGTTGAGCATCCCCCAGGCTGACAAGACCGAAGCCATCTGCGGAACAATAACCCGACTTATGTCGAGCATCCGCGCCAACTCGGTCACGTGGAGGCCAGCCGCACCACCAAAGCCCAGAAGTGCGAAGCGACGTGGATCAACACCGCGGCGCACTGTTGCGACGCGAATGCCTTCGGTGAGCTGAGTGTTGACGACGCGGTGGACACCGGCAGCAGCTTCAATAGCACTGACACCCAGCCTTTTTCCCAAAGCCTCGAACGCTGCCGCCGCGGCCTCCCGATCCAACTTGGATTCTCCGCCGGCAAAATTGTCGGGGTCGAGGTAACCGAGCACAACACTGGCGTCGGTCACCGCCGGCACAGTGCCGCCGCGGCCGTAACAAATCGGCCCCGGCACCGAGCCTGCGCTTTGTGGACCGACTTCCAACAGGCCGCTTGATTCGACGCGGGCAATCGAACCACCACCCGCACCAAGCGTTATGATGTCGAGACTTGGTAACGCGATACGTTCGTTAGCCATCGTGCGATCGCTGGATAACGTTGCCTTGCCATCCGCGATCAACGAGATATCGCTCGACGTGCCGCCAACATCAAATGTGATGAGATCCGGCGCGTCCATGATTTCAGCAATTCGCCGACCACCGGCGAGACCGCCGGCAGGGCCAGACAATACAGTCGAGGCCGCCACTTGTACTGCCTGGCTGACAGGCGCGACGCCACCGTGGGAGAGAATGATGAGAAGCGGCCCTTCGAAACCGGCTTCCTTGAGCTGTTCATCGAGCCGACCAAGATAAAGTGCAATCAGCGGTCCGACATAGGCATTGACGACGGTTGTTGAAACGCGCTCGTACTCTTTGATCTGAGGCAGCACATCCGAAGACAGAGAGACATAAGCCTCCGGCATTGCCGCACGAATGGCCTCCTCGGTTTCACGCTCGTGACTATCGTCGCTATAAGAATGGAGGTAGCAGACAGCAATCGACGTTACACCTTCAGCCTTAAGCGTACTAATTGCCTGATCCAATGATGCCTTGTCGAGTGGCACCTCAATCTTTCCGTCCGCGCGCACACGCTCGCGAACGCCAAGACGTAGGCGCCTCGGAACAAGCGCTTCCTGCCGTGGCAGTCGCATGTTGTAGCGTTCTGGCTTCAGACCTTCGCGCATTTCCAGAACATCTCTGTGTCCTTCGGTCGTCAACAAGCCGACTTTGGCGCCTTTGCGCTCAAGCAACGCATTCGTCGCGACAGTCATACCATGGACAATGCGTTCGGTGCGCGAGAGCAGATCGCGCATCTCAAGCCCTAGGGCACCGGCAAGCTTAGCGATACCGTTGATCGTGCCGACGGCTTGGTTCTCCGGTGTGCTCGGCACCTTGACGAAGGTTGTCACTCCGTCCGCGTCAACACCTACCACATCGGTAAACGTGCCACCGACGTCAACTGCAATGCGATAGCTCATCATGCCCCCCGCACATCAGATGTTGTGACGAGGCCGTTCCCGACATCGCTTTGTCGAGCATCCCCTTCGCGATCAGACGGTGTCCCCCAACCTCCGCCGCCACCCGAGTGGATCTCGAACACCGTTCCTGGCGGGACGAATTGACCTTCGACCTTACTCGGAAGCTTTTCCTCTGCCGCACCTGGTGCTTGCATCCGGTAGTCGTGCGGTGCGCCATCGTCACCGCCGAGCATTCCCCTTGCCCCATGCCGTAGTCCGTCGCCGGCCACATTGGCACGTGCCGGCTCTTCGGTTTCAAGGATCATTTCGAGATCGCATCCGCAACCGCCGGCAAAGCGTCCATCGCCGCCCGAGTCAGGTCGAAATTCATGGCGGCGAAAATAAAGCGGAAACCGCGTTTCGGCCACTTCGACAGAACCAAATTTGAGACCACCGGCGGAGTGCCATTCGCCGGAATTGTGCCAGCCGTCACCGCCTGACGATGCGCCGCCGCCCGGCCGTGCGTGAAACATGTGCCAGATGAATGGGCGACCATTACGGGGGTTGGTCCCCTTGAGCGCAATGCGTAACCGCCTGCCCCATCCGCCCATGGTTCGCTCGGGACAGGCAGCCGAGAGCGCGACAACCACGGCTTCGATAATCTCATTGCCGCAATGGGATGTGCACATTGTGACAGGCGCACCGTTTGCCGGATGCACGATCGTGCCTTCCTTGGTGACGATGTTCACCGGCCTTGCAACACCTTCGTTCTTCGGAATGTCGGGATCAAGCAGAATTGCCAGACCAACCAGAACTGCCGAGCGCGTGTTGGCCACAGCTGAATTTAGGAAGCTGTCGACCTGTGGATCCGAGCCGGTCAGATCGACCTTGAGATCTGACCCTGAGATCGTAATGCTTGCACGGATCGCAATGTCGGAATTGCCACGACCATCATCATCGAGCAGCGCCGTACCCTCGTATTGTCCGTCCGGCCACTCCGCAAAGATCGATCGTGTTCGAGCTTCGGTCGCATCCAAGATGCGCGCCACGCTTTGTGCAATCGTTGCGTGACCAAACTCTTTGGCCAATGCATGCAGACGGCGTTCGGACAAACGCACCGAGCCGATCTGGGCCATCAGGTCACCCTCGAAATCGCGGGCGTGTCGGACATTCGTCTTGAGCATGCGCAAGAGGTCGTCGCGAACTACGCCTTTGTCGTAGAGCCGGATCGGTGGCAGACGAATGCCTTCCTGCCATATCTCGCGCGCTGCCGCGTTGTAGGCGCCGTACGTGGCTCCACCTATATCGGAGTGATGCGCACGATTGATCGCCCAGAACATCAGCTGTCCGTCAACAAAGACTGGCGCAAATGCCGTGACATCGGGTAGGTGGCTGCCACCAAAGTAAGGGTCGTTGAGCAGAAAGATGTCACCTTCGTAGACATCATCTCCAAATGTTTCGATGATTGACTTGGCGGCAGGCTGCAATGCTCCGACATGCACCGGAATATGATCTGCCTGAGCAACCAGCTGAGAGTCCGACAAACAGATCGCTGTTGAGAAATCGCGGCTTGAATTCAGGATCTGAGAGAACGATGTCCGGAGCATCGCTTCACCCATCTCTTCCACGATGCCGGTTAGGCGATGTTGTATAACGGAGACCGTAATCGGATCAGTTTTGCTCATGCGCTATCTCTCTTGCGGAGGATCACTCGGTTCGATCTTGCTCGTTCGACGTTGCTTAGCTTTGGCCGAGGATCATGTCGGCTGCCTTTTCGGCAATCATGATGACCGGCGCGTTGATGTTACCCGATGGCATGGTCGGCATCACTGAGGCATCTGCGACGCGTGCGCCCTGAAGGCCGCGAATGCGCAGTTGATCATCGACAACTGCCATCGGATCGTTGTCCGTCCCCATCTTGCAGGTGCCCATGACATGGTAGGTTGTAGCGCCTGTCTCGCGCGCGAAGTCCAGAAGGTCATCGTCGTCTTGAATTTTTTCACCTGGCGCCAACTCGAAGGAGCGGTACTTGGCAAGTGCCTGGGCTTCACCCACCTCTCGCGCGACACGCATACCCCCGACCAATGCTGCGCAGTCGATTGGATCGCTGAGGAAGTTTGGCCGTATGGCTGGTGCTTCGGTCGGGTCAGCCGACTTGATATGGATCGACCCTCTGCTCTCGGGTCGACACTGATAGACACCAATGGTCATGCCGGGTTCGCGGTGAAAGGCACGTGTAATGGCATCGAACGTGCCGTGAGCGAAGAAGAACTGACAGTCGGGCTCATCGAGCTCAGGACGGCTCTTAACGAAGCCGTGCCCGATACCGGCTGTCCATGTGAGTATCCCACGGTTCGTGAAGGCATACTTCATCGCCTCCTTGAGAATGTTCAAACCGCGTGTCGTATCATTAAGCGTGATGCCCTTTTGTTTGACCCGCCACGAGATCCTGGCGGCATAGTGGTCACGGTAGTTCTCACCGACACCAGGGAGAGCGTGTTCGACCTGGATGCCGTGTTCCGACAGCACCTCGGGCGCACCAATGCCTGACACTTCGAGCAGTTGAGGTGACTGCACAGCACCCGCCGTCAGCAGAACTTCGCCTTCGGCCCGTGCTTCTAATTCGACACCTTTGACGTCATACCGCACTCCCACCACACGCTTGCCATCGAGTAGCAGCTTGCGCGCAAAAGCATGCGTTTCAACATGTAAGTTCGAACGACTGCGAACTGGTTCGAGATAGGCCTTGGCAGCACTGTGCCGTCGTCCATTTTTCTGCGTTGTTTGGTAGTAGCCGAAGCCGTCCTGCTTTTCGCCGTTGTAGTCTGGGTTGTCGTCGTATCCACACTCTACGCCGGCACGAACAAAGGCATCGATCATCTCGTGGCGTTCATACATGTCGGCAACATTGAGCGGCCCGCTACCGCCGCGGATTGCGTCGCCGCCGCGCTCGAAACTTTCTGCCTTCTTGAAGTAGGGGAGAACGTCGCTATAGCTCCACCCGCGATTCCCGAGCTGCGCCCACGTATTATAGTCAAGCGCGTTGCCACGAACATAAAGCATGCCATTGATCGACGATGAGCCGCCAAGAACTTTACCGCGCGGGATTGGAATGCGGCGGCCTTTGACGTTGTCTTCCGGCTCGGTCTCGAAGCACCAGTTGAGTTTTCGGTTGTAGAGCAGACGTTGAAAGCCGACAGGAATATGAATCCATGGGTCGCGATCTTCAGGCCCTGCTTCAAGAAGAAGAACACGGTTGGCCGGATTCTCGGACAGTCGATTTGCGAGCACGCAGCCGGCTGAGCCCGCGCCCACTATGATGTAATCGTATGTTGCCGCCATTCTAACTCCTGCAAGTATCTGAGACACCAATGGTGCCCGGAGCAACTGGACCAGCTCGGATTTTGACTTGGCAAGCGAATGCGTGGCAAGGCATGGCTGGCGCTCAACCACGAATTATCGCGTGGCGGGTTGGTTCAACGATGCAACGGAGCGTCTAGAGATCTCGTCCTTTGACGATCGATCTCAGAAGGGCATTGGCTTCTGATTCTAACTTTTGTCCGGGTTTGGCTGTTTGGGACGCAAGAGACTTCGCTTGCTCAAACTCTGACACGACAAATTCGTCGAGTTCCTTGATCCGGGGTGCTTCTCCCATCTCCTTCGTGATGCGCTTTTTCTCTAGCAACTCCTCAATGAGCCTCGTGAGCTTGCCTGGGAGGTCGGCACCCTGCATGAGCTCTTGAAAGTTCATTGGCGGGATGGTGTCAGGGTGCATACGCACCCAACGCAGCGCCATCGCCGGGCGGAGAACATAGAAGTACTTTTTGATTGAGACCTGCTCTTTGCCGTCGATCGTTCGCGTGAAACTGCCTTCACCGACGCCAATGTAGTGATGCAGGCAGGCGCGATTGTGGGCGATCTTTTTTGAAAGAGCGATCAGCTGATCGCATACATCGTCATTCCAGCGATAGCGCACCGGGCTAGACAACCATTCGAGCAGAACGGGATTCGGCTTCAGCAACAGGCCCAGCGCCTTCTGGATGTCCCAACCATTGATGTCGAGATCGGCCTCAATCGGCAATTCGATGACGTCGCGACCTGGATTGATCGAGACGTACCAGTCTACAGATCGGGCATAGACGAACCGCGCATCGTAGTCGCTGTCGGGGGATGGAAATCCCCACGCGCGACTGCCGGACTCAACAGCGAACAAGATCCGAACATTGTCATATGCTTCGATCCTGGCAAGTTTGTCCTGGATCTGCGTTTCAACGGCGGGGTCGATTAATACGTCTTTGCCTGAGGAATTCATGGTCTTCTTCGGCCAGCAGTTTTTGTGGTTCGTCCCACCCACGTTCACCTGCTAGTCACTCCATCGTCCAATAGCTGCAGTACTTCGGTGCGGGTTTGGGACACCCTATTCAGCAATAACCCGCACAGCTCCCGACACCTGAATCGGATTGCCGGGTGTTTCATCGATCTCGGCAAAGAGCCGTGAACGCATGCCCATATCTTCACCCTGTATCACTTCGATGCGGCCGCCATGCGGCCATCCGAGATCGCGCAGATATCCGGAAAAGGCGGCGCAGGCTGCGCCAGTTGCTGGGTCTTCATACACGCCACCTGATGCGAACGGGTTTCGTGCATGGAACAACTGATTGGACTCCGCGTGGACAAGATCGATCGTAATAATGCTGGCATCTCGCATGAGTTTCTTACCGGCGTCCAAGTCGTACGCCATATCGCGCAGACGCTCGCGCTTCTTTAGAGCGATGACCAGGAACTGCGCTCCGGCGGCGGCCAGCGCCGGAGGAATGCGTTCGTCGAGATCGGCCTGCTCGTAACCAAAGAGACCGAGTGCTGCCTCGACCAATTGCGGATCTGCAGGATGACTCTTTGTTGGAGGCGAAGAGAGCGTGGCCTCGTAGCCATCTGCCCCCTTGGCGCCGACGACGGAAATCTCTGCGTCGTTCAAGATGAGAGAAAACTTGCCATCGCCGGCCTGCTCTGCAAGGGCAGCACCCAACGCAATTGTTGCATGACCACAAAATGGTACCTCGCTCTCAGGGGCGAAGTAGCGAACGCGCCACTGATCGCCTTGAGGTGCTGCAAAAGCCGTTTCTGAGTATCCAACCTCTGCTGCAATCCTTTGCATGTCTTCGGTCGATGGCAATGCGGTATCGATCAGGACACCTGCAGGGTTCCCACCTGCTACTCCATCAGAAAATGCAGATAGTCGTATCACGTCCATCTCGTGTTCCAATAGCTGAGTTCATTTCGTCTTAGCTTGGCTGGCTCAATAGCGCGTTCGTCATGGGTTTCTCAACCTCTCATGTTTGCTCTTCAGAAGTGCCGCGCGGGCTTGCGGGTCAGGAATGGCCGCCTAATGGTCAATACTGGTGAGCGGCTTGGAAGTTACAGCCCGATCGTTGGGCAGCCAAAACGAGAGAATGAAACAGGTAGAAACGCTTTATTCATCATAAGGCTCTAGCTTCCCGTCCAAGCCTCATCTTCAGGCCTGAGTATCAGTCAATGCAGCCGCCGCGAGCTGCAGTTTTGTAAGGGTTTA
>JBCDBQ010000158.1:0-12775 GCA_039183375.1 Pseudomonadota bacterium | reverse complement strand
CGCTGACTAAACAAATTGTTAGATACGATCTCGTGAACAATTAGATTACATCGTTCTGGCAAATCGGAGCCAATAGCAACGTCAATTACATTCTTATTTATAACTGTAATGCGATCTTGATAACCGTTTGCAATAATGTTCGCCCGCGCAGCTTCAGCCAGTAGTGGCTCGACCTCAAGTGTATAAACGTGCTTTGCCCCGGCCCGCGCAGCCATCATTGCAAGAATACCTGAACCAGTACCAATCTCTAGTACCGTCATATCAGGTTCAACCATGGCCTTAAGCGCATCATCATAAACGCTATTTCGCCGTCGGTCTTTTAGTATCGCGAAGTGCCAGTCGGGAACGGCCTTCCGAATGAGTTGCTCAGTCATAATCCAAACAGGAACGTCATTCATGGCCAGCATGCGTAAGGCCACAGCGAGACGGGCGGCTGCACTCGCATCAATTCTATCTCCCAACGAGGATAGCATATGTGCTACGCACCTCGCGTAATCCGGACGGCCTTCTACCGCCTCGACCAGCGGTCGCATCTCTGCAGGAACAATATCAGGAGCGAGGATCAGCTGATCCTTTGCTCGGCGCTCGGCGTTGCTCATTTCAGTTTCCATAGAACTCAACTATTCACCACAGGTCTACAAGCCGAGATATTCTAGACTTTCCAGCACTTGCAACTCATGATCGAACCTAGCATCATCTGTTTTTATTCTTGCTCATTCTAGGGTTACACCAACAAGCTCAGATTCATTGACAGTCAGCCCAATGAGTGATCTGGTGCCAAACAGAGTTCTCTTTGTCATCTGCATGCTCTGCTTATGCATTGAGCTAAAGTTCATTTGTTAAGGGCAGTTCGTTCCGCCAACTTCGCCACGATGTGAATGTCGTGTGCAAATCGAAGTGAGCAGAAAACAAAGCCAGCGTAACCATCGAGAAAACCGCGGCGCAGAATGTACATGTACAAGAATCGCGTCAGCGGCCGAAAGGGCAATTTTGCCCCAAGTTGCTTGAGTGCACGTCGACGTGGAATTGGACTGCGGCTGAAGAGATGCAGCCAATTGATCCGTTCTCGGCGCAACCTCAAAATAAGTTCGACCTCATCGGTTGAATATTGATTATGGCGCTCAATCCATTGATGGAGACCCTTGCTAAAGCCTTCGTGACGCCAGCCTTCCGTCAGGTAATGCAGCTCGCCATCCGTGACCTCGCGCTGACCATGCCCTTCCTTCCGGAAGCGGACCTCGCCGAGCTTGAGCAGACGCAACTGGTAAGATGGATACATGGTGGTGTGCTTTAGCCAACGGCCAAGGAAGTAGTTCTTTCCTGCAACATACGCACCCACTCTTCCAGTAGGATTAGCAATGAACTGAGCAACCTCTTGCAAGAACTCCTCGGAACAGAATTCATCGGCGTCAACAAAGAGAATCCATTGATGCCGCGGTGCTACGTTATCCAATGCCCAATTGCGCTGATCACCGAAGTCTTTGAACTTGTTGGTGAACACGCGAACATCTGGTCGAGCACTCTGCGCTAGCTTCACGGTCCCATCGGCACTCAATGAATCGACAATTACAATATCATCAACGGAGGCCATCCCGTTAATGCACGCCTCAATATTTGATTCCTCATTGTAAGTGAGGATGATGACAGTGAGCGGAATGCTTGTCCGGGACTGAGCTGTCATTCTTGCGTTCTGACTAAGCGGCTCGCGGTCGCTCATTCGTATCCTGCATATCGGCATAGACATCACACATACGGCGCGCAATCCGCTTCCAGGTAAACTTTTCACGCACCAATAGTCGACCGCGATCTCCCATTGCTCGCGCATGTTCGGGGTCATCAAACATCATCGCCATTCCTTTGACAACGGCGTCTGGTTCAGGCTCGACGATGTAGCCCGCCTGCCAGTCCTCTACTTCTGGAATATTGCAACCAGGCGTTATAAGGACAGGAAGACCAGCAGCCATAGCCTCCACTACTGCGACCGGCAGCCCCTCTGAATGTGAGGTCAGAACAAAGCCGTCCGCACCGAGCAATGCTTGATACTTTTCGCTGCCTTGCACCTCGCCAATAAACCGACAACGATCTCCGAGGCCAAGCTGTTGGGAGAGGTTCGCGAGCTCATTACCGTAGCCAGAACCGGCATCGTGCCCCGCAATGACTAAAGTAACATCAGTGCGCCTCGCCGCTAAGCTGGCGAAGGCACGAATGAGCACATCAACACCTTTCTTAGGGTGCAGTCGTGAGAGGAATAGTAGCGTTTTCTGATCTGAAGTAAGGTCCAACCGTCTTGTTAAAGGCGCGGCATCAATATCGAAACTGTCTTCGTTGATGCCATTGGGAATGATCTCAATTGGGCTTTTCAATCCGAAACGATTCATTTGCTCGGCTTCGTTACTAGTCAAAGCCTGCATAAATGTTGCATTCTGCAACAGTGGAACTTCCGTGAAAGCACCGTAAATCCTTTTGCCAATAGCTTTCTGGCCCAAGGCCCAAGGCTCCAAGGAACCTTGCGGTGCAACGATATATGGCACGCTCGCTCTTCTGGCAGCCCGCATGGACACAAAGGTCGGAAAATTCCAAATGGCGTGGACATGTAAGACGTCGAAATTCGAAATCTGCCGGTTCAAGGAACGGGCAAACGGAAACGAAATGCCAGGGTTTGACCAACGGATGGACTGTGGGAAATTCCAAGATGTTACGAGCGCTGCATCCGGTTCGACAGCCGGCCTGCCGTCCTTTTCGACAAATGCTACCGTCACCTCATGACCAATCCGCGCTTGCTCTTCCGCGACAGGAACAACGATGTGCGTCGTCCCCGACGAATTCAGAAGACCGCGGACGACATGAAGGATCCTCATTGGCCCATTGCCTCGCGCGCGGCCGTAGCTGCAGAAAACAATTCTCGGCCAAAGCGCTCCGGCGTCCAATGTGCAACCACATCTCGCGATCGTTGACCCATTCGTTCGAGTTCGTCTTGCGATCTCGAAGCGATCGCCACCAAGGCCCGTGTCATTTCCTCAAGGGAGGTTGGGTCAAACAAAACGCCGTTCTCGCCTTCTTCAACGAGCTCATGCGCAGCCCCAACAGTATTCGAACTCAGTATGGGCAAGCCGCTCGACATTGCTTCATTGATGACCAGCCCCCACGCTTCCGCCTTCGCAGGATGCACAAATGCGCTTGCCAAACCGAAGTATGTCGGAAGGTCGCTGTACTGCAGGAAGCCTGCCCAATACACTCCAGCAACATCAAGATCGCTCGCCAATTTTCTCAGGTTTTGCTCTTCACTACCACTGCCAGCGATAACCAGCCCCCAAGGCTCATCCTGCCGGCATGTCTTGCGATACCGTTCATAAGCTCGCAGTAGACCATCTATATTCTTGCGTTGCATAAAGCGCGTGCACGCGAAAAAAAAGTGTTCAGGTAAGCCAAGATCCGCCCGTCGCGTATCCGCATGTCGACGAACATCAGCGACGTTAGACATGAAATAACCGTTGTCGACAACATTGTAACCAATCCGAACACGCTCGCCATCGAACCCCAACTTTACAAGGTATTCCCTCTGTCGGCGACCACCCACCAGAGCGGCATCACAACGCTGAACAAGACGTCGCTTTAGAAGCTCGCTCCACCATAGGCGTGGCCTGTCGTCTTCTTTTGTTTCTGACATAAGGACAGCACAAACGTCACTCTGTTTGCGACACCAATCGATGGCGCAGCGCGCCTCTGGCGTCCCCCATCCGTTAATCGCGACGGCATCCGGCTTGAGCGCATTAAGACAATCCACCAAACCCTGCTTAAGCTCTCTTCGAGGTATCTGCTCATAGCTACTATTGGGAAAAACCGTCTGTCGTCCGAAACTGCCCCCTGAGAGATCAACGTCCCAATCATAGTCAGAATCGTTTCGCGCGATCTCCACACCAACGACTTCACTGCCATACGCAGCGCCATACACCGCAGCACCTTGAAGGCGTGCCAAATGGTAGGGCCCGAATCGTTGCCAGATGATCGCGATCTTCATTTGACCCTAACGACCAACCAACAAGCTACATCTAATTCTGATATGTCGACCAAGGGCCGGGCCGCCCACTCGTCCACAAATTGAAAGACCACCGCGCCTCTCAGCTCAATGCCAGCCTAGGATGTTGATTTAAAATATCTTGCACGCGCGCATTTTACGTAACTTGGAAGATATCTCACGACCCTCTTAACCGAGTAGGGAATATCATATATTGAGAAAGGCGCACGTTTTGCACCCTGGATATCTACAACGCGTTTATACAAAGCAAAGTTCAGATTCACGCTACCCAATATCTCCCAGGGCTTCGGCCGCGAAATGAAATGTACGATGGCCGCATTCTCGACCACTTCATTCATGTCACACTCAGCAGACGCATATGCCAGCGTATTATATCTCTTGGACAGACGAACAAAACTACCTTGAAAATAGTAATTCAAGAGCGTCTGATCAAAGGTTGGGAAATCCCATTTTTCTTGTTCGCCGATCTTCACCAACTCCCCAAATATGTCAGAACTCAGCCACTGCCGACCGTCCATCAAAAGCACGCCAGCATTAAAGTACGGCGTCGAGGCATCGACTCTTTTCTTCGAAAAAAAAAGCCTGCAATTCGAATCCCCAACCGTTTGTGCCTCGACAGCTCCAATTGGCTCAGAAAACGGCAATCGCATCAAATGAGACAAATCAGCCTTAACTACTATGTCGGTATCAAGGTACAACAGCGTTGATTTAAAGTATTCCGGCAACAAAAAGCGTGCATAAGTCATCACACTATGAGGGCCGCCTCCAGAAAAACGCTCATTCAGATCAACCAAGTGAAACTCAATGTTAGTCCTCTCACGAACTTTGCCAGCCTCAGTCACTGCGCGAATTTGGCGATTAGACAGGCCATCATGCAGTACGACAATATTGATTTCAGTTTCGTCTGCCTGAGATGCGAGCAGACTCTGTGTTAAAACCCACAAACTCCCAAAACCTCGGCGATCTGTACAAGTCCCAATGTTCAATACACTCAAATCTGTAATCCTCAAGGAATAAACCTAGCCAATCAGCTACGATATAAACCTAAACAACTTACCGAGCCAGTTTACCTTAAAAACTAAAAGCACATTGAATATATGTAGCTGCAAATAAGTTTCGACCCGATCGCGTCGCGGTGTTCCTGCAGATTTCCATAGCGGTATCGAAATACCAATACATCCACCTATTAGATTCATGTCGAGCTTTCGTATCCAATACATAGCCATAAGGCTTAAGGCTCACAATGCCGACTATCGCTACAGCCAGCCTCTGCTTGGTATGCAACGACTATTTTCATTGGACTAATATTCGGTGGCCGTTCCGCGGACTTGGTTCAATCCAGATTTTCCAAACAACAACGGTGGGAATTGCAATAAACATTAACCGATGCGCCCAGGCCGAGAAACTTTGCGTTGCCAAATAAATACTCAATATGAGCATTACGAGGTAGAGGATTGTCCATACTCCACCCTTAGCCCGGTGGCGGCTCCAAGTGAGCGAGAATCCTCTTCCAACTAGATAAAAAAGAACAACCACGCCCCACCACACTTCTACGTAGGCATCAGCAATTGATGGTGCCGCAGAACCATTGGGAGACAAGAAGCCCGTAGCTTCTTCGAACTTAGCGTCTTTCGATTCTTCGTCGATACCCATCACCCAGGTCGCCCCAACGTCTTCGTATTTCGTGGGCCAAATTTGTCGAGGTATAGGTCGAATCACAAATGTGACAAAATAGCGAAAACCCCAATAATAACTTTCATGGTAATCCGTCGATTGAATTAGTCCCACACCAAACAGATACGTATTGCCGACCGCCACGTCATCGGGAATTATCTTGGAGTAAAAGGATCCGCTATCAATATTGCCATCGGAGCCAATATACAAATTCTGTCGCTGCGACCAAACTAGCGCAACTGTAAACGCGATCGTCACAATCCCGATCATCATCGTTCTGAGCTTAGGCTTTTTACCGGAAGCTACAAACCAGGAGAAGAATAAAATGCAGAGTGTCAGAAACAACGGCCCACGACGGCCACCAAAGGTTCCTTGAAGCAGATGGGGCGATATGATTACAAATGCCAGGACAACATCAGAAGCAGAAATCCGCCCAATGCCACGTCGCGAGATAGCCAACATCAATAGCGCGGGATAAGCGAGAAGTTGTGCTTCACCGATGTAACCACTCCCCGCGTAACCACCACCCTTTGCCCGGCTGTATGCAGCTACAAATCCACCTACATTATCAATCGCGTACCAGTAGGCGGCACTTGCTATAAGGCCCAAAAATACAGCTAATTGGTAGATCTTTTTTTGTGCATTTTTGTTGATCTGGACATTGAATACACCGTTATTCGAGTGGATTTGATTCCCTGCGGACGAATTGAAGTTCACTAATCCGGCGACGAAAGCTGATATTGTGATCAAGTATACTGTGGCCGTATAAACGAGCGCTTCCCTACTAGCATAAACCTCTAGCCCATAGTTAGCGTTCAATAATGTCGGCCACACACTATACACATAGATGAACAGCGGCGCGGTCGCGATTGCGGGATGAAAGGCATCACGGATCATCCAGAAAGCATAGGCCGCCCCTGCCGCAAGAACGACACCAGTCAGCAAACAAAGCAATTCAAACATCTGATCGCTTCCGCTTAACGATCACAATTCCCAGTTCCGGATGCAACATCCAGGATGCCATAAAGCAAGTAGAAACTCAAAGCATCATGCCCCGCGTTCCTTGGGCTTAATTGCTTTCACATAAATAGAAAATGGTAGATCGCGCTCCTTTTGACGGCTATCAAACAACAGAAGTGGAGGAGCCAGCGCAAATAATGGCACGCCCGCTGCAACTCCATATTTTCTTTGCACTTCCTTAATCCGACGATTTACCGCTTGTCGAACGGGCCCGCCAAGACCATCGCTCAACTCTATTTTAAACCCGATAGGCTCGAGCAGAGACTTAAACTCAGCAAGCGTGTATCCCGGTCGGACGTGACCACCGCGCTCGTGCTCATCAATAGGGAAGTCTCGGTTGTACGGATGAGCTGAGTTGGGTGCAGTAATATGCAGCGCGCCACCTGGCTTCAATGCTCGCCAGAACTTCATACAGATCTCGTCGTCATCCCGGATGTGCTCAAGAACTTCGGTACAAATGATCTCGTCGAATTCCGCGTCTTGGAACTCGATATCGTACAAGTTTGCGTTTTTGAAGCGTAAACGATCCTCAGGAATCCCTAAGTACTGGTTGAACAACCGCCGACAGCCAGCAACTTCATTATCCTTTATACTGAGCCCTAAGACTTCATTGCCTCTCAAATAACTTTGATAACTCAACATACCGTTTCCACAACCTGCGTCGAGGACCCGACGAATTTGATCAGTATCGCTTGATCTACCGAAATAGGCGGGTAACCGCCGGTTGCGCAGACGTGCATGCAAATTGATGCCCGGGTGCAGAAGCCATTTCAGGCTATTTCGCATTGTGAACCCCACATGTGCTTTCAAGTGACCAGCCGACGTCGGCGCCCACCAGTGCCGACTGACAACCATTCACTGTAACGCGCCAAGACCTCACCCTTCAAAAGTCCTAACCATAACTGACCAATCTGCTCATGATCGTAGGGCGCAGACATAACTTTACCGCGATCCACAATACTGTTGTAAAAGTCTGGTTCCGACTTGAGACGTTCAAGTGACATAGCTAGTTCCTCAGCAGAGGTAACTCGCAGATAATCAAATCCAGGACTACCGATCTGCAGAAACGCAGAATCTGCTCCACCAACAAAAGGTACGCCGGCAAGCCAAGCATTTATAAGTTTCGATGCAGGCTTAGTATCGTACCCGCGTCGTCCAAACGATCGAATGCCAACAGCAACATCTATATCGGAGAAATCATTCCAATCGCCGCTTGTTCTCTCGACCAATTCAAGCTGAAGATCATTGCAAGCGTTAAGAACGGCTTGTCTGACTTTAAACCAGCCGGAGGCTTCACGAAGTATCCGAGTGTAATGGTTCACGTTGCGCCCAAAATACGCTACACGGCGAACATGATGCGGTTTACCAAGCCTGCTACGCTTTAAAATTCCACTTTGAGGCCAAAGTGGCAGCCAAAAGCTATCCTCGCCAATCTGTGCCTTATTCTGAACAATCTGAAGATTGGCTTTTTTCACTGATGGATAATCCGCTCGAACCCCGATTATGAAGCAGTTTTCGCACCGCAATCCATTTCTTAACTCCGAATTGAAACAAATGTTTACAGCGCTAGGAACACAATGATTGGACAATTGAGCGGTCAGTCCCAGCCCCGATAGGCGAATATAAGTTTGCAGAATCCAACACTCAGGACCAGAGTTGAATTCATTGGGTTGTAGATCAGGACAAAGATTCCGCATCACTGCAAGCTCAGCGTCCGTCCGACTAGACAAGACAAAATTGATCCTCAATTGGCCCTCACTTGAGGATCTAGAGCCGCTCTGATCACAGCTGGACCAATCGTAGTTGCAAAGTTAAATCTACTTCTGCAATACGAACACATTATGCTCACCTGAAAGAGAGGCCTGATAATCATAGGACTAGAGCGCTCGAAAAACAGTCTTCCAACAGGAATGATGAATCTCGATTATGAGGACGTCTACACTCGACGACCACGACGGGTCCCCGTCAAAGATGTCCTTCTCCGCGCCTTCAACATCAATTTTTACAATACTCCAAGCATCAATATTAAACTTTGTCATTAAGGTATTCACTGTCACAATCTCAATACCGATTTCTGCCATCTGGTAACGTCGCGCCCAACCTTCTGAATTGGGATTAGATAATTCTGATGTGCCATCGAATCTGCCAACAGCGAGTTGAAGCGGTATTATATTTTTTGAGCACTGCACATTCTGACAAAGTAATTCAAAGTTGTCCTGGTCGGGCTCTAATGCGAGGATCTTTCGGTCACCAAAATGATTTGCGAAGTACCGGGATGCGTAGCCGACATTAGCACCCAGATCTAGGATCGGCTTATTACTTCCGCAGTCCACCAGGGGATATGGCATAGTTCGAAAAACTTGACACACGCATCTCGGATTACTAGTACGCCCACTTACAAAGAGGGGTTCTTCGTATCCCAGAACCTTGATTTTTAATTGAGACTGGCGAAACCATCAAAGAAAACAATCCCAACAATCGAAACCTAGAACTGGCGCCATCTTAACAGAGAACGATATTGCATCTCGCAGGTGGGTCATATGTATCGGCCTTGCAATTAATTTCTATTTGGTAGAGCACCTTAAAATTCCGAGGAAAACTGAGACAAATCTAACTTTTTTCAAAGTGTCTCAGTGTCCCTAATTAGTTAAGCGTCTATGGTGACATCCCAGATGCATCGAAGATTTATGCAGTTGTGGTGCTCAAGATCTCACGCAGGGCGTTAGCATATCTATCTAACTCCTCAGACTTAACAGCCGATGGCAGATTCCGATGGATTTCGCGCCCATTCCCCCTAACCGATAAAATACTTCTGACAGAGTTGATCGCGTTTGACAGCGCTTCAGGATCTTTGGCCGGCACAAGAATACCGTCAAGTCCGTCTATGATTACCGAACCCGCGTTCGGCGTTGTAATCACCGGCAATCCCGCGGCTAGCGCCTCATTGCAAACGTTAGCTGAACCGTCCGACAGCGTCGGCAGGACGAAAACATCTGCCCAAGCGTAATGCTTCGCGACTTCTGCACGCGGGACTGCACCAACAACCTCCATCTCTGCAGCAAGCTCGCGCATTGCCGTTTCAGACAGCATCGATGGCCCAACCAGACGCATTGTTACCGGCAGATCACGCAACAAGCGTTTGGCTGCCAACAAGTACTGAACCCCTTTGCGCAACTGCAGCGTGCCAACGAACAACACACGCAACGGCTCACCAGCATGCCGACGCCCCGAAGTCTCTTGACCTTGCCGCACATCTCCAATTGCCCCCTTGCATCCAGCAGCGCAGGTGTCATCAATTGAAGGATAGGGCACCACATGACAGTGTTTGGTGGGCCCCCCATTTTCATCCATGGCAGAAACCACGAAATCGGAACCGCAAACAATTGCATCAGCCAATTCCCATTCGGCTTCCTCACGCGCAGTTAGCACGCCTGACACATCAACTTCCGCAGGAACAACTTCCCAATCCGGCCAGCGTTCGCGCTCTTGTTGGAGCAAGTAGCTATTCCAACGCCAAGGTGCTGCAGTTTGGTCGAGTACTGTTTTAACACCAGCCTTGCGGGCAGCTTCGAAAATTTCGAGTGCCGCTCCATTGTAGGCGTAGACGCAATTGGCATCACCAAATCCATCTTGCACAACCTTCCGGCAGAAGTTGGAATTGCGCCGCGCCCAATAGTCCGTTTGTGGTCGACCGCGGCGGCGTTTCCATGCTGCCGACAGGGCAAACCAAGGATAGCCAACGATCTTGTCCGGAGGCACTCCCGGCACATGGCGCCCCATTAAGCGCGATACCGAAGGTGGCCTATTGCCCGATGGGAAAAAACTATCGAGCCATTTCCACGGAGCAATGTCGGCACACGCATCTGTCACAAGTTGCTCCAGTAAACCACCTGCATGCAGCGCTCTTGCAACCGCATAATGCCGCCTCGCACCGATTTGCGCAACGAGTACACGAGATTTAGTCACGATCTTCTCAGTACCAATCCACCTGAGGCAGAACCGACAACCTGCACAAGCTTAAGATTTTGCGGACTATCCTGTCTGCTTTGCTCGGTTAGCTGCAAACTCTTCCAATGCCTGCCCGAGGCGATCAGCACAGGCATCCCAAGTGAATCTACGGGCATGCGCATGCCCCCTAGAGATCAAGTCACAACGAAATGCGTCATTGTCGATTAGTTCTCGCACCATACATGCTGCTGTCTCCGGCTCGGCCGGATCGATCAACACCCCCGCTCCGCCCGCGACTTCGGGAAGAGCCGTACGACGCATTGCGATTGCTGGAACTCCAGCTGCCATCGCCTCTAGTACCGGTATACCGAAACCTTCGTACCTGGATAAAACAACACTTGCTATTGCTCCACGCAGCAGATGTTGCAAATTCTGATCACAAATTCCACGCCCCAAGACATGAAGGTTGTTCGCTGCTGCCAATTCGGATCGATATTCAGGTTCAACTACACCAATACTGATAATATTTACAGTTGGCGCGACCTCCTTAAGAGCCTTCGCGAACTTCAGAACATCGTTGGCACCCTTTTTGGCGGTTAGACCACCCATAGCGAGGACATAAGGCTCATTCTGGAGCGGCAGTATGATCTCCGGATCCCGTTGGCCAATTTTGAAGTAACCACCTTCGACACCATTGCCAACGACACGCACTTTCGCGGCGGAAATGCCAAACAAATCCTCAAGTCGGCTCTTGGTGAATTCAGATACTGTTAGGACAAGTGTAGCTGTCCTTAGAGCCCGTGCAAGCAGCACACTAGTCTGCCGTTGTCTCAATGCCTGCAATCCGTTTTGCTTTACTTCGATCCTGTACACATCGTGCACCGTGACAGCATATCTGGCTTTGGAAACTGGTACGTAGAGTTCGCGCGGACAATAAATCCAGTCCGCTCCGCCCGCCCATCTGTCTATTGCCGGTGTCTTTGCTAATCGCCACGACGCCTCCATCCACTTTCGACTGTACGGCAGACACTGCGTCGGGATGCGCGCCATTGGTCCATCTTCAACCGCACCATCTGTCTTCCATTCGTCATTCGGGACGAGCATTGACAGATCTGTGCCTTCCCGTTGCGACAAACCATTGACCATGTGCATGACGTGTTTACCGACACCGGTAACGTATCCGCTGTACCGTCCCGACGCGTTCCATACCAACACGCGCATTAAGCTCAGTTGCCCCTGCTGAGCTCACGGTATTGCGCACATACGGCCCTCACAAACCGTTCTTGGGAGAAATCCGAAGAAACTCGTGAACGACCATTGCTCGCAAGTTGCCGACGAAGCGTATCGTTCGACATGACCTCGGCGATAGCACTGGCCAGGGCCCCCGAGTCACCTGGAGGAACCAGCAGTCCGTCCACACCGTGCCTGATGAGCCCCTCAACCCCCTTCACTCGTGTTCCGATGACACAGCAGCCAGAGGCCCAGGCTTCGAGAATGCCGAGCGGCAAACCTTCCGCATCGACATCAACGGTAGGCAATACGTAGATATCAACAGAGTTGTAGAATTCCCCCAACCCCGCCAAATGCCCTAAGAACACAACGTATTCCGAGAGGCCCCGAGATCGGACCTCTGCCTCCAATGCCGGTCGCTCAGAACCATCGCCGGCGATGCGCACCTCGCAAGCTTTACCTTGCAGCGCAACTGTCTCCACCGCCTGAATCAAGAAGGTCACACCTTTCGATGGTGCCAATCGCACAGCAGTGCCGACGACGGCAGAACTGCGCGTGTCAACATCTAGATTGCGACACGTGTACTTCTTGAGATCGACCCCATTCTCGATGAGATCGATTGCACTAGCATTCCAAGGCAATAACTCCGCCCAATGTGCACGAACCGCTTCAGAAACAGCGACGACTCGTGTTCCTCCTCGTGAAAAAGCGCGCCTCGTGAGCGCGCGGCGCAACTTGTGCCGCAAAGCCCCCGAACGGAGCCAGCCCGGCGTAATATGCAGATGAATCAATTGCCGAGTGCCGATACCCCCGAGCCCCAACCAGCCAATTATGTCGGCATCCCAGCCGTGGGTATGCAAAACATCT
>JBCDBQ010000157.1:0-12818 GCA_039183375.1 Pseudomonadota bacterium | reverse complement strand
TCGGTCCACCAGTATCGCTCTCGCCGGTCCGGTCAGGCCGCGTTGGAGGCCCGCATCAAAGAGATCTGTGAGACGCGCGTGCGCTACGGCTATCGGCGTGTTTATGTTCAGCTCTGCCGTGAAGGTTGGGCCATCAATCACAAGAGAGTTCACCGTATCTACACGGCGTTAGGCCTACAGCTTCGGAACAAGTCGCCCAAGCGGAGAGTGAAAGCGAAACTCCGTGAGGATCGCACCGAGGCTGCTGGCAGCAATCAGATATGGGCGATGGACTTTGTTCATGACCAGCTCGCAACAGGGCGCAAGTTGCGCGTTTTGACCGTCGTTGATACCTGGTCACGCTATTCGCCAGTTGTCGATCCACGCTTTCGCTATCGAGGTGAAGATGTCGTGCAAACTCTTGACGAGGTCTGCGCCAAGATCGGTTATCCGCAGACGATCCGTGTTGATCAGGGAAGTGAGTTCGTGTCGCGAGACCTTGATCTCTGGGCTTATCAAAAAGGTGTTGTGCTCGACTTCTCACGCCCAGGAAAACCGACGGACAACGCCTTCATCGAGGCGTTTAATGGCAAGTTCCGGCAAGAATGTCTGAACGCCCACTGGTTCATGACCCTTGCCGACGCACGCGAAAAGATGGAGACTTGGCGCAGGTTCTATAATGAGGAACGGCCCCATAGCGCGATCGGCTACAACACACCGATTACGCTCACAAATCACGACGGCGGGACGACATCATCGTCGTGAAAAGAGCCCGGACTTTCCAGCAACGGGCGGCCCAAAATTGGGGTACGGAGCACACCAACGGAGAATTCCAGACAAACCTGGCCCTAATCAAAGGGAAAGGTCACGACCAGCCAAGAATGGCCATACTGGTGAGCTCCGTCCCGTTGTCGCTAACAATCGTGGTGGGCTTAGCGCGACGTTCGATCAGGCTATCCAACTCACGGGCAACCCGTTGACCCGACAGTTACGTGTCAGCGACCAGTGCAAGACATTCTCGGCTGAAGTCATCGACCACGACAAGGATGCGGAAGCGGCGACCGCTAGTGAACGCATCACTTGCGAAGTCCAACGACCAACGCTGGTTCGGCCCGTCTGGCAAAGTCATCGGCGCTCGCGTGCCCAGCGCCCGTTTGCGGCCACCTCGTCGGCGAACCTTCAAACCTTCTACCTGATAGAGCCTCAGCAGCTTCTTGCGATTGACCACAAAGCCTTCGCGCGCCAACAGCATGCCGAGACGACGATAGCCAAACCGACGGCGCTCAGCTGCCAGCTCGCGCAGCCGTCGGCGAAGCTCAGCATCATCGCCTCGTCTGGACCGATAGCGCACCGAGCTTCGATCCGCCCTGATGATCGAACACGCCCGCCGCTCGCTGATCCCATGCACCTTTCGTGCGTGGGTCACGGCAGCTCGCTTGACGGCAGGCGTCACCATTTTTTTGACGCCAGGTCCTTCAGCACAGCATTGTCGAGCATCGTGTCTGCAAGAAGCTTCTTCAGCCGCGTATTCTCGTCCTCCAACGCTTTCAGCCGCTTGGCGTCGGAGACCTCAAGACCACCGTACTTCGACTTCCAATTATAGAACGTCGCATCATTGATGCCGTGACGTCGACACAGATCAGCCACCTTCGCGCCGGTTTCTTGTTCCTTCAAAATGCCGATGATCTTTTCTTCGCTAAAACGACTGCGCTTCATATCCGTCTCCTCAATATGGTGACGGACTCTACATCAAATTGGGGGAAATTGCAGGGACTAGGTCAAAAGCAAGCGCGCTACTCTTCTTCCATAACATGCTCACGTTGAACTATGTCGGTTTCCGAGCTAGAAACTGACGCGTAAGGTGTCGCATCTCGACAACTTTCAGTTATGTTGAAGATAAATGGCCAGGGCGAATGGTACGTCCCTGCATGCCAAAGTCCAAGTGGACACACCATAAGGCTTAAAGACTGATGATAGCGGCAGCGTCGAAAATATGTCCAGAAAAGCAACAAGTACCGACTGTCACGGTCGAATAGAATGTACAAACGCGACTTCATAAGGGAAATATGCTACGTGACCGGTGCCACGGAGCCGAGTTCAATTAATGAGAACTTTCAATGCGCTTTTTCGTCGATTGAAGAAGTGAAGGTATTAATAGAAAGCTACAATAGTTTTAGATGTCATTACAATTCCAGGTCCTACGACTGCGTATATTATCAACGAGATATAGTTAAAATAGATGACGATCTCCGCAAAATAGAAGCTTACTGCAAGCTTCCTATGGATAGCAAGGAACAAATATCATGGTACATGTCGAAGATATTGGACCCAGCATCTTCTCAGCTGTCTATTGATTCTCTCGTTGAACGAATTGCTTCGGACGATCTTAGAGGACGTATCGAGATAATCTTGCTCGAAAGATTGTCGAAAAATATCACATCATTAGTTCGTAGCATTATGTGGGAGTAAACATCTCTGTCGTCGTGCTAAAATAGACGCAAATCTCTAATTGAAATCTGATACTGGCAAGTCGCCTCTCTGTCATCATCCAACCAGGTCAAATTATTATCCATCCAATGCTTTGTTTCATCGTCATAAGCCGTCTTGTTGATCCGCTTTGACTCGGATAAGGCTAGAATAGCATTTTCACCTGAGGTGCAATCATCCCAATATCCTTCTCTACGAATGAAGTGCGCCAACCGTGAAGTTAAGATCACATAGAACTCATTGTCACTGACAAAGATGCCTCGAGTAATCGGCTTGTCCTGTATCGAAATTGTCCAAATAGGCCTCTCTGACATGGTATCAAGCACTGATAGTATCTGCTCGCTTTTATCCCATCCTCCAAAGGCTACTAAGATGAAGTTTCCACTTGGGGAGAGCCAAGCTCCCATCAACATATCTTTATATGGTTTGTTCCATTGCAAATTCATCATCCTATTCAAATGCCGAGAAAAAACACCAATTGAAGGAACGAAACCTCTGTCGCTTCTTTTGAATTTGAAGATTATGTTCTTCGCATAAAAGTCTGTCGTAACTTCGATTATTTCAGCGTTATCATCGATGTGATATGCACTGATCTCGTTATCGTCTTTATCAACAACACGTACAGTTCCCTTGCAATCACCAACAACGATGCCCGTTTGGAACCAACCCAAGCATGTAATCGGAAATGGGGTCTCTATTATTTCGTTAAGAGTAAAGTCGTCGCTATCGATGAGAGAGATGCCTTCTCTTTGAACGAGAGCAATAATGGATGTGGTCTTTCGACCAAGGAGGTGTTGATTTCTCTCTGCTATTATATGATCTTGAAAAATCGCATCGCCTACGATCTGGCCTTTTGTATTCCATCGAAATAGATGTGTTTTTCGACCATCGTAAGCAGGCATGCGACATACGTTGGCGCGGAAGAGAGCATCGGATTGATCAATGTCTGCAACTGTGCCCCATACTGCATCATCGATACCACAGAAACCAAGGGGTATGGAGCGAAAGCGATCAGAAGATGAGCGAAAATCTTCTAAGTCAACTAAAGCCTTGGATGATGCAACATCATAGATATGGCTGGTACCATCTATGTAACGCGTACGCTTCTGGTCAAATATAATTTGGTTGAGCTGGTGACTATGGTTGGTAACATTTGCCAAGCAGGAATCCAAGTGCGTATCCCATATCATACTGTTTTCATCATTATGGATAATCATCTTGGCTTCGGTTGAGCAGAACTCCAAAGCTAGGGTATTGAAATTTAGCGCCGCGCTGGCTTCGTATGGTTTTGTGAGATTAAAAAACAAGAAAGAGCCATTGCCGCGGCCAATCATAATGCGCGAGCCGTGGGCATCGATACTTCGAAGATTAGGCTTTGCGCTTTTTAGCCCGTACTTGCGTAGATCGATCAGTTCGTGTGTGTCGTCTAACAGGCGCAGAAGGCGTTGGTTGGTCAGTACAAGTAATACATTCACGGAATCGGTTATAGCTAGCGCCCTTGGCGTCTCTCCAAATTGCAGGGTGAACTGATTAGAAAGACTAAATGAAAATGTGAGCATCTCCAGTTGGTACAATACGCTAGTTGATGGGCCGCCTTCGCTGGACATGCATATCAGAAAGATTGAATCGTTGTATTTACATGCATCAAATACTCGACAGCCAGGTATATGTGTCGATCGTTCGATAACCGCAGTTTTTACATCGACTTCGAATAACCAGCCGTCTTTGGTGACTGCCACAATATTCTCACTAGCACTGCCCATTAACAATCGTATGAATCTCTCATGGTCACCAATCCCGTCAAGTCGATAGTTTTCCTTGAGAGCGTCCATATTTTTCGTATCGAATCGCTTATCGTAATTGTCAAAGCGCCTTGGAATATCTTGGAAAAAATACAGTGTCGACGATGTGGCACCAACAAGCATTGGAGGAGATGTGTCAAGGATCACGATGGCACAAGGATGAGTGCCAACCTCGGTTAGACACAGCGTGTGTCGATAAGGTTCCTTAGTTTCATGCCCGGAAATTGTTTCACCATCCGCCGCTGAAAAGACCCATCTACCTTGACTGTCAAACACAATGTCGTTGATCTGGCTTGAATGTCCACGGCCGATGTATGCAAGATGCTTCCCGGTAACGGCATCCCATAGTCGAGCATTCGCCTTGGTCCCAGAGGCTAGCCGCCTTCCATCTGGCGAGAAGCTTACCGGTCTGACGTCTTCATTTGTATAACAATGGTCGAGTAGAGGTGCATCGAAGAAGATGGGCCAGTAAGAGAACGTTTTTGGTTGATTCTCGGGAGGGCTACTATCAAATGGATTTACACCAAGAGCGGGCTTCTTGAGACTAGGCGAATTCAGGATATCGCGAGCGAGTCGTTCAAAAGCGTGGTCAAAATCGTTCTCGTTCGAAAAATCTTCATAGAGTCTACCAGCCATAAAGGTCGGGAGTTTGTTATCAGAAATTACCGATCTAACTATTGGGATGAATTTCCGGCTCTCCTGGTTCTGGTATAGGGCAGCGGAGGCGATCATTTTTTCGTATCCAGCCCCCCCGGCACCCCTGTTGGCCCTCTCATTGTATATGTCAGTGCAAACGACAATTACACGATCAGATTCCGTCAGCCCTTTCTCCATGAACAGAGGTAGATTGCTACCCAATGCAACATCAAATTGGTCAAGAAGTACATCAATGCCCGACTCCATGAGCCTCTCTGCAAGACATCTGACCCATGTCTTGTGTTTCTCGGTGTCATGAGAATACGAAATGAATACTGTTGGGTGAGTGCTTTTCATGGCACTTGCCTAAGGCCTCCACTGTGTCGCTGCTCTCTCACAATTCACCAACGCGTTCATGTGGCAGGCTTTTCTCGCGGTTCCGTCGGCTGATTTCCTTCGTCGTGATCATCACCAATCCCCATGAAATCATCGCCGCCGCCAACCGCGGGCACCAATCGTTACGAATGCACCAAGCCAACAAAAGTTCACTCGTTAATGCCCGCGTCTATTGATCCCTGATGCCTAGCGCAGTCTCGATGGCACCGATATCCTCTGTAATCTTGTTTGCAGATTCATCATCACTTCCTTCCGATATGCAAATATCATAGGCTTCCTTCATAAATGAAAGAGAATTTTCTATTCTTTCTTTGTCTTCTTGATGTTTTCCGATCTCGAAGTGAATAGATCCAAGCATGCGAGCGATAGTCCATCGATAAGGTTGCACGTGATCGTTGCATAACTCCGAGGAGATTTTCTCGAGTGTCTCGGCAGCCTTCTCCAGGATCTCTAAATCTTTCGTAGAATCACCAAGATACATCAACGCAATACCAAGAACGAGATTCGTTGCTGCCCAACACTCTGGCACCTTGTCTTGCGAAAATTCCTCCAATGCGCCCTCAAATGCGGAAATGGCTTGTGCTAAAGTATTGGTCCCAGTGTTGTTTTGCTCGTACAAAGATAGAAGCGTCGAACCCAGTTCCGCCTGATAGCCGGCCCATCGAAGAGGCTGTGTCTTTCGGACATTCGCATTGACGAGCTTCTTAAGCATTGTACAAGCTTCTTCAAGTCTATCCGATCGTATTTCTATCCTACCCAGAGAATGAAGAGTTCTGGCAAGTTGCCAAGTCATCTCAGTCCATCTACCAAAGTCGTGGTCTGGTCCAATTCGCTCCAACGCAGCACGAAATGCATTTGCCGCTTGTTCCAAATTCCTTTCTTGTTCCTCGCTGTTGGAGAGCTGTATTAGGGCCTCGCCGAGTTTTCCTTGCGCATGCAGCCAGCCATGGGATGTAAGAATACGGATGCCCTTCTCCAGGCTTGCCCGAAGAGCCGCAATGGCATCTTTGATCTTACTGGATTTGTCGGTTTGCTTCCCAAGCGCCAAGAGCATTTCGCCCAGGATGGCTTGAGCAACCGCCAAGTTGGCCATCTCTTTCTCTTCTGCAAGCACGCGAAGACTACGCTCTAAAATCGTGATGGCCTGTTCCAACCCATCGCTGTCACAATCATCCTGCGCGAGTATTCCTAGCGCGCCTCCAAGGCGCATCTGAGTGATTGCCCACTCTGACGGCGTCCCCTTTAGCGTTCTCTCTCTTAAGCTTGCCCTGAATGCGTTGATGGCCTGTCTTAAATATCTGTTTTCGTTCTCAGTTTGGAACAAAATGATTAGATTTTCTCCGAGCAAGTGCTGAACTGCAGCCCACCTGAGCGGTTCTTCTGCCGCTAGATCGTTCCCTAGGCCGCTTTTGAGTGCCTCGTTTGCCGCTTGTATCTTGCTCGTATCATTCTGGCGACGGCCAAGAATACCCAGTACTTCACCGAGAGCTAGACTCGTTCTCTGACGCAATAGCCTTGCGTTTTCCGTTATATCATTTGCAAGAATATTTCTGAAATTCTCAGCCGCTTGTTCGAGCGCATCGATTTGAGATCCGTGCGGAGCAAATCTGACGAGGATTGTGCCAACGCGATATTGAGCTAGAGCCCATTCCATGGGCTTATTCTCTTTTAGCTCGTTAGTAAGCCCTTCACGAAACGCAACTATAGCCAATTCCATTTTTTGAGAATCATTCGCACTTTCGCCCAGAGTGGCAAGTGTTTTGCCAATATTCAACTGTGTCCTTGACCATTCAAGATTTGCCGAAGCTAAAGTGTATTCGGCCAACGCAGCATTAAAAGCAGCTAAAGCTCGCTTAAGATTAGCCGTTTGTTTCTCTTTAGAGCTAATCGCGATGAATGCTTTGCCAAGTCCTGTCTGTGCAGTGGCCCAATTACCAGTGGCTTTTCTTCGAATTCTTGTTGTTAGGCAAGCCCGGAACGTCTTGATAGCGGTCTTCAAGTGCTTTGTGTCTCCGAGAAGTTCTCCTAACTCTAGAAACGCATATCCAAGCTCTCCCTGAGCTTCTGACCACTCAAAAGGTGTCTTCTCCTGGGAGAACTCTGAAAGTGCCAATCGATATGCTTTAGTCGCCTGATCAAACTTGAGCGGGTCGGAAGACGCCGAACCGAGATTCATCAGCACTGTTCCTAGGCAGCTTTGTAACCGGGCCCAGCGGATTGGATCCCGCGCACGTAGATCTGCTGTCGCACAGGCTCGAAATGCAGCTTCCGACTGTTCAAACTGACGAACGTTCGCTGTTTTGGCTCCCAAAGACATCAGCGTCGCTGCTAGAGCTTCTTGGGCTTCCGCCCAACATACCGGGTGATCTTCTTTAGTATAAATCTCCAAAGCAGCGTTAAATGCTTCGACAGCACGCTCGAAATCTACGCCTTCTTCTTGATGGATTGAGCCGTTAAGCAGCATTCCTAACTTGTACTGGGCTCGCGCCCAAATCAATTGTTGCTCATTGCGAATTTCTACATTGACGCAAGCCTTGAGTGCCTCTTCTGCCAGATTAAATTGCGAAAGGTCCTGCTTTCTCTTACCGATCTCAATTAGAGCTTCTGCAAGTTTGAGATGGCTTGTTGCCCATTCATATGGGTGTGCTTCAATGGTCAACACCTCAAGCGATGATCTAAATGCCAATGATGCCTCTTCAAACCTCTCCTCATTGCTCTCAATTGATCCAATGAGCATGTGCGCATCGCCAACACGGACTTGTCCGTTAGCCCAATCAAACGGAGACTTGTGTCGTACTTCTTTGCGAATACATCTAGCGAATGCCTGTTCAGCTCGCTTGATTGTCGATATGTCTCGGATGCAGCGACCTAAAGCAAATAAGGTATCGCCAAGCCGACGATATGCAGCGTCTGCAAGGCTAGAGAGCGTGTTATCATGTTTACATTCTTCAAGCGCGGCCTCGAATGCTAGTATCGATCTCTCAAAATGTTCTATAGAATTATCGTTCTCTGCAATAAAGCTAAGTGCCTCCCCCAAATTTAACTGTGTCTTGGCCCATTGAATGGGTTGACTTTCCCTAGATAAGACTTTGAGCGCGGCCTCTAATGAGATAATCGCCTTCTTCCAACTCTTGGAATCGTTTTTTCGATCTCCGTATAGCATCAAAGACGAACTAAGATTTAGTTGAATCTTGACCCACTCATTGGGCAAAAGCTCCTGAGTATTTTCATTGGCTGCTGCCTGAAAAGCTCTGATAGCCTGTTCAAGGCTATCGGTGCGGTCCTCGCGTTGCGACAAAAATAGGAGTGCGCAGCCGAGATTCATTTGCAGCTTTGCCCAATCTGCAGGCCTTAGTTCACGAGTGTGTTCTTGAAGCGCTTCGTTAAATGAAGTAATCGCAAGTTGTAGTTTATTCTTTCCAGTTTCACCCTTGCTAGCGAAAATGAGCGCAATGCCTAGGTTGGCTCGTAGGTCGGCCCAAAGCTTAGGTCTCTCCTGCTGCGAGATTTGATTCGAAATCTCTTCTAGAATGAGAACCGCTTTTTCTGCTAATGCTGAATCACTCTTTCGCTCGGCAAGCAAAGTCAGTAGATGGCCGTAGCCCAACTTGGCTCGGGCTCGAGAGATGAGCATGCTTTCGTCTGACCATGCTTCAATAGCAGCCTCGTACGAGATGGCTGCTTGTTCGAAGTAGTCTGCTTCAGTAGTACGTTCACCCAACTTTGACAAACAGCTTGCACGGTTCATCTGGAGGACTGCCAACTGATGGGGCATGTTGTCCGCGTTCATCTCCTGCAATGCGGCATCATAGCATTCGAGCGCTTCCTTTAAGAGATCGTTTTCGATCTTACGTGCGCCAAACGTTGAAAGAGCGGTACCAAGATTCATCTGATTGATCGCCCAGAGTAGGGGCTGATCTGATCGGTCCACATGGCTTAAGGCGCTGCGTAAGGTGGTAACTGCTCGACGCAGGCCTTCATTTTCTGTCTTGTACTCGCCGATTGTTCTGAGTGTAGTGCCGATTCTTTGTTGTATCTCAGAATTCAACAACGGTGATATCGCTACTTCTCTATCGCTGGAAGTTGGGCTGAGTATTGTAACCGCTTGATCGAGTAGCCCAGGGTTGAGACTTTCTTCACCCAAAACTTTCAAACATTCAGATATCAAAGTGTGAATGACTAACTTAATATCTATATCATTTTCTGTCTCTAAAAGACTGAGTGTTTCGTGTGATATCTCCAGAGATTGCTCTATTTTTTCAAATTCATTATATCGTGCTCCTATTCGGAGTAAAGTTGATGCTAGACCATGTCGTGCCATTGCACATTGAGAATCATTACGATCTACTGGTAAGTAACTAAGGATATCAGAAAAGGCATCTGCAGCTTCTCGCAAAGATGTTTCATCGCCAAAAAAATCACCAAAAAGATAAAGAGAATATGCCTTTCCAAATAAAGCGAATACAAATATAGGGTCATCGCGAGCCGATGTATGTTTTGCTGCGCTGGAGAAATATTCAGCTGATTGCTTATACAAAAATTGAATATAGGCAAGCTGTCCACGTTGTAAAAGTGTAATTGCGATATTTCTTTCTAGATTTTCTAATTCATCTCTTCTGCGTTTTAATGCTTTGAGTTGAACATCATGTGCTTCCGCTAAATAGCCGTCAGCTTGATCGTATTTTCCAATTTCTATCGCTCTTGCCGCATTTTTGCGGTATTCTTCCAATTCTGATGAGCTTTCTGCAAGGTTATTGACCTGTCTGACGAGATCAAGATGATGTCGAGCAATGTTTTCGAGTTTAGGTGCAAGTTCCCAGGTTGGGACATTGTTTTCATTCAAGATACGGAAAAAATTTTCTACTGCCGATTGTTGAACGCCAATTTCATCACTGAGATGAGAAATTTGCTTTTCAAGATCCAATGCAAGCTTGGCATTTAAGCTTTCTTTCTTAGCATAAATGTCTAGCAAATCTCTGAGTTTTTCAGGCGTTATGCCAATATTTACAGTGCTATTACTTATGTCTCCCGATCCAGTAACAAAAGTACTGTTTGATATTGCTATTTTACTGGTCTTTGACATATAGATTGACTATTTAGGATCGCTTTTTGAGCTTGCGTCAATATTCACTTGACTGTTAGTGATATCGCCAGATCCTGATGCAAATGTGCTTCTCTTGATAGAAATTCGACCGTCGCCATCGTTTGGCTTTCTGCGCCAGAAATGGGATAGTATCGCCCAGATCAATGCAAGTGTTGCAACAAGTGTGCCCAGAACCGTAGCTTTCCCCACCAGATCAGTGGCTTGCCACCAGTCTATTAGTCCCATGATAAATCTCCAGAATTTAGAAACGGTTTTATTAACATTTGAAGGGCCTTTTTGCAATCTTGGATTGCTAGCCTGAAAAATTCATCGGAGAGCGGCGGACATAGCTTAAGGCTATGATATGTCGTAAGAATTTGTTGCTTAGACAGATTCCTTGACAAACCTGCACCGGCCATATCCGCCATGTCCGACGATACGCTGTTCCCGTTTTCCTTGCCAGCCATCAAACCGAAGAAGGTGATGGCCGCTTTTGACGGCGGTCGGTTGTCATCGGATGGCGGTGTGACCTTGCTGGCCTTGGCGGAAAAACGTGTCGGGATCATCGAACGGCTTGCCAAGCTCTTTCCTGACGAGCGCGATCAGGATCGGGTGACCCATCCTCTGGGTAGCATCGTCTGCGCGCGCGTCTTCGCGATCGGCTGCGGCCACGACGACGGCAATGATCTTGATTGGCTGCGCAAAGACCCGGCCTTCAAGCTCGCTTATGATCGAATGCCGGACAGCGGTCGTGATTTATGCTCGCAGCCGACGATCTCACGCCTGGAGAATACGCCTTGTCTCAAGGATGTCGTGCGGCTGACCTACGCTCTCGTCGACCAATGGGTCGCCAGCTACCAAAAGAAACCTGATGCGGTCGTTCTCGATATCGACGACACCTGCGACATCGTTCATGGCTCTCAGCAACTCTCACTGTTCAACGCTTATTACGATGAGCGGTGTTTCCTGCCCATTCACATCTATGACACCGAACGCTCCCGCCCAGTCGCGGTCATCCTTCGCCTTGGCAAGACGCCAAGTGGGGTCGAGATCCGCGGCCATCTCCGCCGGCTGACCAGACGCATCCGACAGCATTGGCCAGCAACCCGGATCACCTTTCGCGGCGACTGCCACTATGCCTGCCCCGAGGTGATGAGTTGGTGCGAGGCCAACGACATCTCCTACATTTTCGGCCTGGCCGGCACCAAGCTGCTCGCCAAGAAAGTCGAAGAGGAAGCCGACGCCATCCGTACCGAACGAGCTGTTTTGGACCAGGATGTCGTGCGCGGCTTTGCCGAGGCCAAGCACCGTGCAGGGTCCTGGACACGGTCCCGACGGGTCGTTGCTCGGATCGAGGCGACAAGGCTCGGATGCGATCTCCGCTATGTCGTCACCAACATCAAGACCGGCGCCGACGAATGGCTTTATGACAGCCTGTATTGTGCGAGGGGCCAAGCAGAAAATCTGATCAAATTCCACAAATCCCAGCTCGCTTCGGATCGCACCAGTTGCCGGTCGCCTCTGGCCAACCAAGTCCGTCTTGTGCTGCACACGGCCGCTTATTGGCTGATACTCGCGATCCGTGACGCCATCCCCAAGATCCAGGATCTCGCCAGGGCTGAGTTCAAAACAATCCGGCTTCGGCTCGTCAAGATCGCTGCTCGGGTCATCGAGACCAAAAGCAGGATACGCATCGCCTTCGCAACGGCATGCCCAGATGCTGAACTGTTCCGAGGCCTGGCAATCGCGTTGCAGCGTGGTGGGCCATGAACGACGAGGTGATGCGCCTCCGCGAACCCATGATCTGAAGCCTCAACCCATCAAAAACAGCTAGAAGTCTCCGCGGAACCGAACCGCCACGATGAGGCTTGGAATGTCGAAAAATACCGGCATCGCAACAGCCCTGACGAATAAATCAGGCTAGAGCACTTTCCTATTGCGTGGAATCGATCTCTGTGATTCGACACTATCGGTTGAGACAGTCGAGTGAGAGCGATGCCGGCACCTTTGTCGTTGGATTTGAGAGAGCGGCTTGTTGAAGCCGTCGAGAATGGGAATTCGATCAGACAAGCAGCGCTTCGTTACTCGGTGAGCCCGTCTGCGGCGATCAAGTTGATGCAGCGGGTCGAGACGACCGGCAGTCTGGAGCCGGAGCCATCGGGTGGACGCAAGCCTCTGTTGCTCGAGCCGTATGCTGAAGCATTGGCCGATATGGTCGAGGCCGATCACGACATCACACTTTTAAAGATCCAAGCTGAGTTGGAGCGTCGCTTCGATATCGTAGCCGGTGTTTCGACCATTCATCGCATGCTGCGCCGGCTCGGCCTCCGGCTTAAAAAAAGTCGTTGAGAGCAGCCGAGCAGGATCGACCGGATAAAGCAAGCACGGCCAAGGGCAAAGCAAAAAAGGAGATCGTTCATCACTTGACCAACGTA
>JBCDBQ010000156.1:0-12859 GCA_039183375.1 Pseudomonadota bacterium | reverse complement strand
TTGGGGATGAAGCCCGATGCACCACAATCAATTGCGCGTCGAATAAGGCGCGGATCATCGATCGCGGAGACGATCGCGACGGGGATCTCGGGATAAACTGCTCGCAGCAGTAAGAGGCCGAACAAACCCGTCATATCCGGAAGATTGATATCGAGGAGGATCAAGTCAAAACCTTTGTCGCTGATCAGCCATTCTTCCAATTCTGCGAAGGATCCGACTTGCACGATCTGACACGGTCCAAACTGGCTTTCAAGCACACCGGCGGCCGCATTCCGGAACAACGGATGATCATCGACGATAATGAGACGAGGCATCTCTGGCATCTCCGTTAAACTTGAACCTTGGCAGGAGTGTTCGAAGCTCGCGCGGCGGCGTCGACAACCGGCAAGCGGAACCAGAACCGGGAGCCCTTGCCAAGCTCGCTTTCGACGCCGATCTCACCGCCAAAATACTTGATAATCTCCATGCAGATCGGCAGGCCCAACCCGGTCCCTCTGGGTTTCTCAGTTAAGGTGTTGCCGACCTGTTGGAAGCGCTGAAAGACCTTGTCGTGATCTTCCGGCGCGATACCGATGCCATTGTCCTCGATAGAGACATGCAGCGCGCCATCAATCCCTTCAGCTCGCACCTTCACGAGCCGCTCCTCCTTGTCACTGAACTTCACAGCATTTGAAATGAGATTGACAACGACTTGCGTCAGGCGATCTCGCTCAACTTTCACCAACGGCAGATCCGCGTCGATATCCGTCTCGAGAATAAGGCGGGCGCCTTCCTGACGGAACGGACCTGCCGAAGCGTTGAGAGCCTCCTCAATGATTGGCCGAGGATCGTGGCTATCGAGGCGCCAGTCTATTTCCCCTGCTTCCATCTTCGCGATGTCAAGGACATCATCGATCAGTCGGGTCAGGCGCTCACTTTCCTTCACGATAATGCCGACGAACTCTGACTTCTGCTCAGGCGGCATATCCGGATTGTCATAGACTATCTCAGAAAATGAGCGGATCGACGTCAAAGGTGTTCGCAGTTCATGACTGACGGTCGAAACGAAACCGTCCTTCAACTTATCAACCTCTTTCAAGCGCACGTTGGCGGCTTTGAGATCATCCGTGGCAATTTGGAGCTCTTTGGATTTCTGTTCCAACTGTCGGCTGTACTCGATGACCTGAGATGCTTCGTCGAGAATCTCCATCATCTCATCGATGTCATGAAGTTCCTCTCGTACAACCGACGCTATCATGATGCGGGCACTGGCCGCCCCAATGGCACCGGCGAGTTGCCGCTCGCCAAAAGTCACAACAGGTGCATCAGCCGGTGCGTCGTCATCAAGTTGGCGCTGCAGATTTCTCTCGAGCTGCACAAACGCGCTCGTCATGCGCTCTTCACCGATAAAACGTGCAACCAGTCGCTTGATTTCACCAACCGTCGCACTGCCCCGCCAAACCCGGTGCCCGTTGGCGCTCTGGCGAAAGGCATCAACAAATTGCACTGCCTGGCTGCGCTCAACAACGCTCTGCGACGTCAGCATTGAAACCACGACAAACAGGCCGGCATTAAAAACAAGTGTCCAGAACAGTGCATGGCTAATGGGGTCCAGGCCCTCAAGCCAGAACAACGCGTAAGGACGCAACAGCGCGATACCGAACGGACCTTCGCTCAAGAACGACTCCGGCAGCCAGCCCGAACGCGCAAATGATGGAATCAAGAGCGTATAAGCCCAGAGCGCAAAGCCAGCGGAAAGGCCAGCGATCGCGCCGGCATGACTGCCACCCTTCCAGTAAATTCCTGCAAGGATCGCCGGTGCAAACTGTGCTGCAGCCGTGAACGAGACCAGGCCAATCGTGACCAATGCATAGGAGTCACCGATCAGCCGGACATACATGTACCCGAGCAGCAATACGAAAGCGATTGAACATCGCCGGATCATCAAGATCAGGCCACTTAGGTCACGGCGTTGCGACAGGCTCAGTCTCTCAATGCGAAGCAGCACGGGCATGACAAGGTCGTTCGACACCATGATGCTGAGTGCAACACTTGCAACAATGATCATTGCCGTTGCGGCAGACAGGCCGCCAATGAAGGCGAAGAGAGCCAGTGCCTCCTGCTGCTCGACCATAGGCAGCGTCAGCACAAACGTATCGGCATTGACGCTGCCATCTGGGAACCGAAGCAAACCACCGAATGCAATCGGCAAAACAAAAATGTTGATCAGGAAGAGATAAAGCGGGAACAACCACAGCGCTTTGCGCAGATGCGATTCGTTTACACACTCAACGACGGTAACCTGAAACTGCCGCGGCAGAAAAACAATCGCTGCCATCGAGAGAAGGGTAAGTGAAACCCAGCTGCTGTAGCCGCCAGCCCCTTCCATCGTAAACAGTTTGGCGAGCTCTTCGCTCGCTTGGGCACGCGAAAAGATATCGCCAAAACCATCATACATTCCAAATGTCACGAACAGCCCGACAGCCAGGAATGCCAGCAACTTGACGACCGACTCGAAGGCAATTGCTGCCACCATCCCCTCATGGTGTTCACTGGCATCAATGTGGCGTGTTCCAAAGAAGATTGCGAATATCGCCAATAGCAATGAAACGTAGAACGATGTATCGGCGAGTACTGAAACGGGTCCACTAGGCGACACAGCCTGCGCGACATCCGGGTACTGCAACAGCATAGTGAAGCTGGTCGAAACCGCCTTTAGCTGCAGCGAGATGTAAGGCATGATCCCGACCACTGCGATAATCGTGACCAGGCCACCAAGCACGGCGCTCTTGCCGTAACGCGATGCAATAAGGTCGGCGATCGAGGTAATTCGGTTGGCCTTGGAAATCCGGATGATCTTGCGCAGTACAAACCAACCAAGGATAAAGGTCAGGGTTGGGCCGATATAGATCGGAAGGAATCCGATGCCACTAGAGGCAGCTCGCCCGACACTGCCGTAGAACGTCCAAGACGTGCAGTAGACCGCAATCGACAAAGTATAGATGTACGGATTGGAAATGAGGCTGCGACCCGCATCGGCCCGCTTGTCTCCCCAGTACGCGATTGCAAACAGTATGCACAAATACACGCAGGCAACGGCTATGATGACCCAGGGCTGCAGCATTACGATTCGCTGCCTCCTGTTCGATGCCAGCCATCGATACCACTCTCGGAAAGGTCTTCTTGCTCGGCGTCGTCGTCAGTTTGATGCGTGGAAAACTCGATGATCAAGGCCAATAGTGCAATCAGAATGCCCCAAGCAATAAACAAGTAAAGGTAGAGTGCCGGAAAACCAAGAACAGTCGAGTTTGAGTCAAAGATCAAAATAAGCGGGGGCGTAAACAGCAGAACAGCGAACAGGAAAAGGGCAACCAGCCTTTCACTTCGAACATACCTGCCGTTCATTCCCGGCCCCTATCAGTTGGCACCAGCCGGACAATATTGAGACCAGTGCAATTCAGTTACGTCGCGACACGGGCGGCTGCCAGTACATCTTTCGCCCGTTGCAGAATATCACGAGTTGAAAATGGTTTCGTCAGGTAATCATCTGCACCGAGCTCAAGACCTTTTTCACGCTCGCTGTCGCGGCCCTTGGCCGTCAGCATGATAATCCGCACTGAGTTCCAATCAGGATTCGCGCGGATCTGCTTACACACTTCAAAGCCATCCAGCTTCGGCATCATGATGTCCAAAATGACAAGATCAGGCGCCTTTGATTTCACCTTCTCAAGCGCTTCTTCGCCATCGCCGGCTGAATCCACTTCAAAACCAGCATTCTTCATCACATAGCTAAGGGACGTAACGATGTAGCTTTCATCGTCTACGATCAGAACTGATTGGCTCATATTCTAGTCCTTTCTAGACGCAAGCTCTCATTCTCAGAAGCCGCAACCGGCCTGAGTGCTTAACGAGCTGCAAATTTGCCATTCATGGTCAGCGCAGCACTGGTTCAATCGCGCTGCGTTTGAAATCAGATCGCGAGATACTCGTGACGAAGTTCCTCGTTATCCAAAACTTCCTGGGCGGTACCTTTAAAGGCAACTTCACCGGTATCCAGAATGATTGCCCTGTCCGCCAGCTTGAGCGCAGCCACGGCATTCTGCTCAACGATAACCGTGGTGATACCGGCCTGTTTCACTTCCTGCAGAATTTTCTCGATTTCCTGCACGATCGTTGGGGCAAGTCCTTCGTAAGGCTCATCAAGCAGCAATAGTTTGATATCGCGTGCCAGAGCCCGCGCCACAGCAAGCATTTGCTGCTCACCGCCGGAAAGTGTGATCCCCTCCTGCTTGCGGCGCTCCGCCAATCGCGGGAAGTGGTCATAGATGCGATCCAATTCCCAACCGATGGGCTTCGCAATCTGCGCCAGAACAAGGTTCTCTTCCACCGACAGACCCGGAATGACACGTCGGTCTTCCGGCACCAACTGAATACCGGCACGAGACGCCTGATAGTCAGACATCTCGTGCACGGCAACGCCCCCCAGCCAGATTTCACCGGTCTTCAAGTTCGGCTCATCCATCCGCGCGATCGTGCGCAGTGTCGATGTCTTCCCGGCACCGTTGCGCCCCAGCAGTGCGATGATTTCGCTTTCGGCAACATCAAACGAAACGCCTTGGACAATATAGCTTTCGCCATAGTACGCGTGGATGTCTCGGCACGAGAAGTAGGCACCGGTCTCAGTCGATGCCGCCGGTGCGGTAGCTGCCATCGTCATCCCAGTTCTCCTCCGAGATAGGCCTCAATGACGCGCGGATCGCCCTTGATCGCCTCAGGTTCGCCTTCAGCAATAACGGTCCCCTGCGCCAAGACCGAGATCTTTTGCGCCAACGAAAACACGACGTGCATGTCGTGTTCGATAATGATCTTGGTAATCCCGCGCTCACCGATCTTCTTCAGAAGATCGATTGTGTTGTTGGTATCAGCACGCGACATGCCCGCAGTCGGTTCATCCAACAGCAGCAGTTTTGGATGCTGGATCAGGCACATCGCCATTTCCAAACGCCGCTTGTCGCCTCGCGATAACGAGTCTGTCGTGACGTTGCGCTGGTCAGCGAGGCCGACCTCTTCGAGCATCGCCATTGCCTCGTCACTGACTTCACCGCGGTTGCCGACCGACTGCCAACCGTTGAAACTAAATGTGCCATCACGCCTTGCAAAGGACGGGATCATGACATTTTCCAGGAGCGTCATATCACCGAAGACTTCCGGCGTCTGAAACACCCGACAAACCCCAAGCTGGTTGATCTCATGCGGAGTGATGCCGCCGAGCAGAGAGGTACCGTCGAAGTTTACGGCTCCACTGTCAGGCTCCAGCTTACCGATCATGCAGTTCAGAAGCGTCGACTTGCCAGCGCCGTTCGGCCCGATGATCGCATGGACGGCGCCTGCTTCTATGCTGAGGTTTACATCCGTGAGTGCCTTGAGGCCTGCGAAGCTCTTGTTCACACCGGAGATTTCAAGAATTGCCATTGCTTGCTTCTCCTCACTCTGCCGGTTGTGTTTGGCCGGCAGCAGCCCCGGACTTCGCCTTGCCACCCGTGAACAAGGCACCAATGCGCTGAACGCCTTCCATCAGACCGCCCGGCAGGAAGATCACAATGAACATGAACAACACACCCAGTGTGAGGTGCCACCCTTCACCAACGAACGGGTGGGTGATCGCCACCATGAGGCTCTGCAGGCTCTCCGGAAGGAATGAGAAGAAGTTCTCCAGGATCTTGGTGTTGAACGCCGAGAAGATGTTCTCGAAGTACTTGATGACACCGGCACCAAGCACTGGTCCGAGCAAAGTTCCGGTCCCACCCAGGATAGTCATCAAGACAACCTCGCCTGATGCCGTCCATTGCATCCGCTCAGCCCCGGCCAGCGGGTCGGTGATAGCCATCAGCGATCCGGCGAGGCCTGCGTACATGCCCGAGATCACAAATGCCGTCAGCAAATACGGCCGCGTATTGACGCCGGTATAAGACATCCGGTTCTGGTTCGTTTTGATTCCGCGCAACATCATCCCGAATGGTGAGCGGAAAATCCGCATCGAGATGTAGAAGGCAATGATCAGAATGACAGCACAGAAATAAAAGCCCGGATAACCGCTCATCTTCATTCCGAAGAGATTGGTGATTGGCAAACTGTCCGTGGCGACAACTCCGAAGATGCCATCAATGACCCGGGAGTCATCCAGGTTCAGCTGCAGGCCGGTCTCGCCGTTGGTAATCGGTGTCAGCACCGAGTACGCAAGATTGTAAGACATCTGCGCAAAGGCCAACGTCAGAATCGAGAAGTAGATCCCAGCGCGACGCAGCGAGATATAGCCAATCACCGCTGAGAACAAACCAGCAAACACAACGCCAAAGAAGAGCGCCGGAATGGCATTCATCGTGAAGAGCTTGAACGACCAGACGGCGGCGTAGGAACCAACACCGAGAAAGGCCGCGTGACCGAACGAGAGATAGCCGGTCAGACCGAACATAATGTTAAAACCAATGGCAAAGATGCCAAAGATACAGAACCGCTGCAGCAAATCCGGATAGGCTGCTCCGAGTGGCGCAAGCAGCCAGGGCGCTGCAAGCACAACAGCAGAGAAAGCTGCAATGAGGATAAGGTCGTTCTTGGCCGACTTCTCACGTGATGCAGCCTCCACGTCGTGGATTTCGATCGCAACCGGCTCCATGTCGAGCGGTGATTTGATGTTCTCGAATTTCTGCGACATTGACTTTAGCTCTCCATCACGCCCTTGCGGCCCATCAATCCACGCGGACGAATGAGCAGAATGACAACGGCGACGAGATAAATAATGATCTGGTCGATGCCCGGAAGCAGCTGCTTGACTTCATTCATCGAAGCAAATGATTGCAGCACGCCGAGCAAGAAACCGGCCGCAACGGCGCCAGGAAGTGAGCCCATCCCACCAACGACCACAACAACGAAGGAGAGCACGAGGAAGTCCATGCCCATGTGATAGTCGGGTGGGAGTATCGGCGTGTACATGACGCCTGCCAGACCCGCGACGACAGCCGCCAACCCAAAAACCACTGTGAAGCGCTGTTGGATGTTGATGCCGAGCAGGCCCACGGTTTCTCTATCTGCCATCCCCGCGCGCACCACCATGCCGTAGGTCGTAAATTGTAGGAAAGCGAATACGAGGCCGATGATCGTCATCGAGAAAAACAGATACACAATCCGCCAGTACGGATAGACAACAGTTCCAGGATCAAAGCCAAACACGGCCCCGAGATCAGCAGAGCCGGCAACCGCTGCGGGTGCCGCCTGCGGAATTGGATTAGCCCCGAACTGTGCCTTGATGATCTCTTGGACAACGATCGCCAACCCAAAAGTCACCAGGATCTGGTCAGCGTGAGGACGCTTGTAGAAATAGCGGATCAAGCCCCGCTCCATGGCGACGCCAAGGATCAGCATCACCGGAATCGCCAGGAGGATCGCCGCCGGCACCGAGAAGTCGACTAAGAACGCACCAAAATCGCCAAACCAGGTCTCAACGTAGGGCGTGCGTATCTCAAGCGGTGTGCCCCAGGCCGTTTTCTTGGTCGGATCCAGCACGACTTGTTCAAGCGTCAATAACTTATTCAGTGTCACCGCACAGAAGGCGCCGAGCATGAACAACGCCCCGTGGGCGAAGTTCACCACGCCGAGCGTGCCAAAGATCAGCGTTAGACCCAGTGCGATCAGCGCATAGGCTCCGCCCTTATCCAGGCCGTTGAGGATCTGAAGCAAAATGGCGTCCATCCTGCGCTCTCCAATCCGTAAATACTGATAGATGCCGCTGGGCGGCAATCAAATCTCCAGCTTCCCGCAAGGCCAAGGCCTCAGGAGGAATCGCGTTCAGCTGGAGAAAGTGTGTGTGAAGCGAGGCCCGACCCCATTTTAGATGGGGCCGAACCTGGGTCAATAAGCCGAGAGCTTATGCACCGTTGTTGCAGGAGCCGAGCTGGCCACCCAGCATCTTGGCTGGATACTCAACCTGCGCACGTGGTGTAACTTCCACAACCTCAAGAACGTCGAACTTGGTTGATGGGTTCTCTTTACCCTTCACAACCAGAACATCCTTGAAGCACTGGTGGTCATCAGCACGATACTCGGTTGGGCCATTGCCCATGCCGTCGAACTTGAAGCCTTCGAGAGCCTTCACAACCTGGCATGGTTCAAATGTTCCAGCACGCTGGCATGCATCGGCATAGAGCAGAGCCTGAACGTAGCAGGTGTGCGCGGCCTGTGATGGTGGGAAGCCGTAGGCCTTACCAAACGACTTAACGAATGCCTTGGAACCTTCGTCCTGCAGTGACCAGTGCCAGTTGGTTGAACCGTAGATACCGGCAACGTTCTTACCAGCACCCTGAGCCATCAAGCGGCTGTAGAGCGGCACAACGATACCGAAGTCCTTACCGTTGACCTGCTTGTCACGCAGACCGAACTGAACAGCCTGGGTCAAAGAGTTGACCATGTCCTTACCGTAGTGGTTGAGGACCAGAACGTCAGCGCCTGAGTTCAGAACCGGCGTGATGTACTGTGAGAAGTCACCAGCGCCAAGCGGCGTGCGGACAGCCTTGGCAGTCTTCCAGCCGAGCTGTTCAGAGTACTTCTTGATCGAACCTTCCTGCGACCAACCCCAGTTGTAGTCGGCTGTCAGGTGGTATGCGACACGGTCAGTACCAAACTGGTTCTTAAGCACTGGAGCCAGAGCAGCGCCAGACATCTCTGTGTTGAAGAAGTGACGGAAACCGTTCGCCTTCTTGTCTTTACCAGTGGTGTCGTTGGAGTGTGTGAGGCCAGCCATGAAGATCACACCAGCTTCTTGGCAATAACCCTGCACAGCAACCGCAACACCAGAAGAAGAACCGCCGGTGATCATCACCGCTCCGTCCTTCTCGACCATGCGCTTGGCAGATGCGCGTGCGGCGTCAGACTTGGTCTGCGTATCACCTGTGACGAACTCGACCTTCTTGCCGTTGATGCCATTGCCCTTCAGCTCTTTCGAGGAGAAGGTGTTCAGCATGCCGCCGTCGCCTTCGCCGTTGATGTGCTGCACGGCAAGCTTGTATGCGCGCAGTTCGTCAGCGCCTTCATCGGCATAAGGGCCAGTTTGCGGTACGTTGAAGCCGAGCGTTACACCCTTGCCTTTTGGCTCATTGAGGTAACCGGCAAGCGCGCCGCTCACGAAGTGGAAAGGTGCTGTCGCAGCGGCTGCGCCGGCCAAGCCGGTCTTCAACACGTTGCGACGACTGACATTCTTGTCGAAAACACTCATTCGGGCATTCCTCCCAGATTGGTTTAATCGGTAGCTTCACGCCGCAATTAATTTGCTGGCACTCCTGAACCACCTGAGGGAGTCGTATAGGCCATTCTGTCAATCGGGTATTATCCTTTTGTATTTATTGGGAAATTTTGTAAAATTTATACGCGCTTGCTTAGTTGATTTGTAAAACTGTAAAGTAGGTCCTGAAGCACTAGCAGCGCACCTGGGACGCCAATGGCCACTGCCTCGATCGGAATTAGACTGCGTGAGGCGCGCAAAAAACAGCACCTCACTCAATCGAAACTGGCAAAAGATGTCGGCATTTCCGTCAGTTATCTCAATCTGATTGAGCACAACAAGCGCGCCATCGGCGGCGCTCTGCTCAATCGCTTGGCCAGCAAGCTCGACCTGGATGTCTCAAAACTGTCCGGTCAGGAGGATGCGAGGCTCATTCAGCAACTTCGGGAACTCTCCTCTGAGCCACTGATGCAAGACCTACCGTTATCTGAAAAAGGCGCGCAGTCGGTTGTCAGCCGGGACGCAGATTGGGCGCGCGCAACAATCCGCCTGCACACGGCCTGGCGAAACAATAGTGAATTGGTCGAGGCGCTCTCAGATCAGCTGAACCATGATCCATACCTCTTGGAAACCAGCCACGATATCCTCACGCATATCACCTCCGTGCGCTCTTTTGCCGAGATCCTAGACGATCACGACGACTTGCCATCCGCCCAGCGAAACAGGTTTACGTCCATGTTGGCGGCGGAAAGCGAGAAGCTGGGAACCAGTGCCCGCGCTCTGTTTCGATTTATGAGCGAAAAAGAGCAGGACAGCAGGCCAACGACACCGGCTGATGAGGTCGATGATTTCATCATCGACAACAACAACTACTTCCCAAAACTGGAGGCTGCTGCGTCACGTCTGTTTGACCGCCTCCAGCACTCTGGCCTAGTCGACGAACGCGCTCTGATCGATGAACTCGCCGCAAGATGCGATCTATCGGTGTCGTTCGAGCGGTTTGCGACGCCCCCTTCAGTCCATCGACCGGAAAAGTCCCACTTCGTCCTCAACGAGAATGACCACCATCTCACACTGAACGCTGCCGTGCCGCATACAACGTTGCGGTTTCAGCTTGCACGCGTCCTGTTTGCCCGGCTGAATAAAGACGTCATCACCGAGCATCTCAACGAAGCACCATTGATATCAGACGAAGCCCGGGAGCGAGCATTTCATGCCCTCGCACGCTATGGCGCGGGTGCACTCCTCCTGCCCTACGACCCATTTATCGAAGCAGCGGAAGAGCTGCGCTACGACGTCCAGATGCTGATGACACGGTTCAGCGCTAGCTTTGAACAGATCTGCCATCGCCTCGTGACCCTAAGACGCCCTGGAGCAAGCGCTGTTCCATTCGCATTTTTGCGCACTGATCTTGCAGGCAACTCTTCGAAAAGATTCAGCCTGCCTGAGTTGCGCCTACCGCGCTTTGGCGGCGCCTGCCCATTATGGGCGATCTATCGGGCCTTCTTAACCCCTGACCGGGTCGTGACCCAACTTGCGAAACTGCCTGACGACCGCCAGTTTCTGTTCATAGCGCGCGCAATATCCAAGGAAGCGAGCGCATTCGGCGTGCCACCGCAAATTTACAGCGTCATGCTCGCGTGCAATTCCAGCTATGCCAATAGGCTGGTCTACGGCGACGGCCTAACGGCAGTCGACAGCTCCGGCATTACCGACGTTGGCGTGAGTTGCCGTCTATGTCCGCGCAGCAATTGCCAGCAACGCGCTTTCGCTCAGGTCCTACCAGCTTCCGACCTAGCACAATGAATGACTGGTGGCTCGCAACAAGAGCTCTTACAATTGCACTCGACACTAGGCTCAAACCGAATTCGATACCAAAAGCAATTTACTTTCACTGGAGGATCAAGGCTTGTCACAGAAGCTTCTCATAGCCGAGGATGAGCCGGTCATAGTCGAATCGCTCAGATTTCTTTTTGAGCGTGAAGGCTACCAGGTTGAGGTTGCCGTCGATGGTCGCCAAACACTTGAGAAACTCCAGACAGCGGCACCTGATGTTCTGGTGCTTGATGCCATGATGCGGCACATCAACGGCTTCGATGTTCTTAAAGCTCTACGCGCCGATGTTGCAGGCCCCCAACCCAAAGTTCTCATGCTAACGGCAAAGGGGCAGGAAAAAGATCGCAAGCTCGCGCTTGAGCTCGGCGCAGACGCCTATATTGCCAAGCCCTATTCCAACAAGGAAGTTCTGGAAACTGTGCGACGCCTTCTCGAAGCGTGAGATAGCCAACACGTTAGTATCGCCGAACGGCTCGCCGACTGGCAACGGACCGCGCCCGCTGTTTCTCGCGCAGAAACACGTAAAGGCCCGAACCGCCGATCAGCGCAATTCCAACCGCAACCCAAACATCCGGAAGATCACCGAAAATCACCCAACCCCACATGATCGACATCGGCAAAGCCACGTATTCAAATGGGGCGATGGTTGCAGCATCAGCGGACCGGTATGCTTGCGATAACGAATAACCGATCACCGCGGAGCTCAAACCGAGCAGCACAAACCATGGCCAATCGCTCTCTGCAGGCCAGGTCCATGCACGCAGCAGGAAGATGGCGCTCTTGTTCTCGAGCCCCTCAGCAAAGCGCCCGTCACCAGCAACCAGCCAGAACCCGAGACTAACCACGATGAAAGTTGCCTGAATGTAAATCGCCATGGCAGATGCCGTCGATGACATCCCGAGCCGTCGAGTCAGTATTTGCATGCACGCATAGGCAAAAGCTCCGACGATCGGCAACAACTGGATCAGCTGGTCCGCAACTGATTGGGAACCAAAGTTTCCCGGGCGCAACATGACCAGAACTCCGGCAAATCCGACAACAACAGCCAGCAACCGGCGTGGCCCAACTTTCTCACCCAGAACGGGGATAGACAGCAATGTTATGAGCAGTGGCGCGATAAAGAACAGCGCGGTGGCATCAGCCAGGGGCATAACCGCAAGCGCCGCAAAAAACGACATGTTGGCGACCACGATGAACAAACCGCGTAGTCCGTGCAGCAGCGGTTTGTCGGTACGCAGTGTCCTGAATCCACCTTCAAACTGAAGAATGACCACACTGAAAAAGATACCGATCGCCGAGCGTACAAACACCATCTCATGCAGCGGATAGGCACCGGATAATTGCTTGATCAACATGTCGTTGACCGAGATGAAGAACATCGCCACCAGAATGAAGAGGATACCCAGGTTGGTCTTGTACTGAATGTCCTGCGTCGAAGCGGGAGCGTCGTTCATCAAGACCGCCTTTTCTGAGAGGAGAGCCGAGTTGCCTCGCCGACGAACTCGGGCAAGCAACCAGCCATATCCTGCTCATGCACACCGGTCTATGGAAAACGCGCACGTCGTTCGGCGTGTATGCGACGGCACAGCCAACCAGACTCCCCAAAGCAGGATGAATTTTAACCGTCAGCTACACGACCAAATCGTACGCGTGACATTCTCTTTATCGAGCTCAGAGTGGCTCTCACAGGCGTAACCTAAATCGTGCAGCAAGGCTTCCAGCTCGCTCACACTTTGCACCTCCCGCTCAATCCAAGCTGGGTGAATTTCGAGG
>JBCDBQ010000155.1:0-12869 GCA_039183375.1 Pseudomonadota bacterium | reverse complement strand
GGATCAGTGATTTCTCTTTTTGACCAATATAGAGCCGCAGCCCCAACAAGGCGGAGGCATTTCCATTCTCTATCACAGAACTCTCGACAAACATCGACGTTGCCGAACCCCTATGGCCGCCGAATGTCCACTCTCCTCCCAAATGGAACAGGTGCGCCGCTGCCGCGTGGATTGGAATCTCGAAATCACTCTGCCCCACCTTTGCAATTTGGCCGTTGAGCTGGAAGCCGAACTGATGACCGAGTGGGATCGTTATTGTTCCAGTACCTCCGACCAAGTCATGGCCGGTGACATCCTTTTCGATTGACAGTTTACCGTTAATACCGTCGACAGCGGGCAGTGGGACCGTCGGCGCGCCAGGACTAGCGTCCGTCGTCTCTGTTCCGTCTGATGCAAACGCAGAACCACAGGCCAAAGACAGTACCAAGAAGGAGATGAATTTGGTGAGTGGCCTCATGCGTGTCTCCCTTCACGATCAGCGGCACGCTGCGCCCGGTTTCAAGCTCGTCGCTCGATTACTGCTGCTGCCGGCGCGCCAGTAGATCCGTTGGACCAATATCGATAATTTCGCGGTTATCTTCGTAGTCCTGCGAGACGTAGCTCCTCGGATCGGACTCGCGGTGGATACGAATGAGCGGCTTGTCTCGTTGCCCGAAGTAAAACTTCATTCCCGCTACAAAGGCGCGATGATCGTTGGTATCAGTCAAGCCGACTGCAAATAGCGACGGCGTCACCCCACCGCTGCCGCCCAGCGCCCATTCGCCACCGAGAGAGAAACCATTCCAGCCATGAGAATAGGAGTGCCCGAGGCGGATGCTTAGATTGTCTATTGGGTAGTAGGAGATATGGAGCTGGTTATGAAAATCGGTTTCGACTGTTTCGCCGCCTTTGATCCCGAAAATGCCGTCGATCGAGTACCGCCCCAAGTACAACGCGCCCTCAACCGCGGCCGTGAAGAAATTGAAACCTTCCCCAGTGTCGACATGAATGACGTCGCCGTAAAGTCCAAGCAGACCCTTGCTGGGGTCACGCCAGAACAGGTGGGCTCCGGTAGCGTAGATGGGGACATCATCGTGAAAGTTGGAGCTGACCTTGACGGCCGCACCATCAAGTTGAAAGCCAAAACGATGACCCAATGGGACGGATCCGGAAACGCTCACTCCGTATCCATCGACATCTCCGCCGCTGCCTCCGAAAGACAATTTGCCGTTCACTCCATCGACAGCGGGACGAGTCTCACTGACTGGCTCCGGATAAGCAGTGGGCTCACTCGCTCGTGTTGGGGCGCCAGTAACTGCCAGACTGCAAATGGCCGCCAACAGTCGTCGATACCAAGTTGTCATTCCTACCTCCCCTCCATAAGAGCTCATATTTCCTACATTTATGGAGATAATAGGGATGAATCTGCCAACTGTAAATCAGTCACTGCTCTTAAGATTCAACTGCTGCAAGGTGTGGGATTTTGGTGTCTTCGGTGACGAGTGGGCGCCGGATCAACGCATGCCGCCGCACACACCGTTCGCCGGATTTCAGAAGGGTATAGGAGTCGATCACACGGCGGTGTTGGCAATGCCGTTTCGCGTCGAGGGAAACGCAGACCCGAACGTCAGCGCAATAGTGTCTTTGCATGTCTCGCGATCTCGGTCATTTGCTGTTGCAGTTTCAGTGCGTGGATGAGTAGGCATCCGAGCACGCATCGCAATTGTCGCCATAGGTTTGGTTTCGCGAAAAATGGAAGTTCACGGCTCCCAGTCTTGCTGATTGCGGATCATCTTCGCGATGACGACGGATCAGGGTCTTGTCGTTCTGTCCGAAGTAGAACCGGAGACCTGCAATGGCAAGCCCGTCACCGTCGGCATTGACATAGCCATCAACGAACGCGGAAGCGGCTGTGCCAGCCTGACCGGCAAAGGCCCATTCACCACCAAGTTTGAAGACATGGTCGTCGGCAACTAGTCCGTAACCAATGCTCAGCCTGAAATTGTCGTCCGGGTAGTAGCCCAACTCGGCGTCGGCAAAAAACTCCGTGTCACCAAAGTCAGCGTGGAAGATGCCGATGATCCCCTCGACAGTCAGGCGTCCCGAATAGATTGCGCCTTCGACGCCACCTCGATGGACATTTAAGCCGTCAAAGACATCCGCATGGATGGCACTGGCATAAGCTCCGATCAATCCCTTCGAAGGATCGCGCCAGAAGAGATGGGCAGCGCCTGCATAGACCCGCACACCGTCGATTGCATTGCCATCAACCGTTCCCACAACTCCATCAAGTTGAAGTCCGAACTGATGCCCAAGCGGTATCGTTGCGGACCCGCTCGCGCCATAGACCTCACCGCCGCCAAATGTTGGGCCGCTTTCGAATGACAACTTGGCATTCACACCATCAACAGCGGGACGTGTCTGACTGATTGGCTCTGGCTCACCAGTCGGTTCGCTGGCTCGGCTCTGAACAGCTACAAGAGCCAGCCAACACAGGCCTGCTAGGAACAGCTTGGTGGCTACCGTCATGTCTAAGTCCTTTTTACGTGAGTCAGAGTTCCTACGTTTGTGAAGAAAATAGTCATGATTCTGTATGCTGTAAATCTTCTTGCTGATTGACCTTGCTGTCAGACCGACAACCTGTGGATGATGGTTCGCTGCAGAGCCTTCCCTCACCACTGCAAAACTCATTACGCTTGGAGGAAATAGCGCCGCCTTCCCTCGGGATACTTGGCGGACAAAATGGAGGGAGAGGCAGTTGGCCCAATCGTTGGACGGCAAGGTTGCCATTGTCACCGGAGCTGCAGGTGGTTTCGGTCGCGTGATCACAGCGGGCTTGCTTGATGCCGGTGCGTCCGTTCTTGCTGCCGACGTTCATGCCGCCGGGCTTGAAGAGCTTGCTGCCAACGCAAAGGCAGGTGGCGCAGCCGGGCGACTAAGCGTGCGGCAGCTGGACATTGCTGATCACAACGCATGTAGTGATGCGGTGGCGCTCGCGCATGATACCTACGGTTCCGTTGACATCCTGATCAACAATGGCGCCATGGGCATGCAGCTGTTCGGACCGCATCACATGACTGAACTGGTCAAGATCGACGAGATTTCACCTGAGGTGTGGAACCAGTTTGTTTCAGTCAATCTCTCCGGCGCCTGGTACCTGACGCGCGCGGCCGTCCCGCACATGAAGGCCAAAGGTTGGGGCCGGATCATCAACGTCACAACTAGCTTCTTTACAATGCTGCGTGGCCGCTTTCATCCATACGGACCAGCGAAGGCCGGCCTCGAAGCGATGAGCGCAGGACATGCGGCTGAGTTCGAACCGGATGGTATTACTGTCAATGTCGTCGTTCCCGGCGGTCCGTCTGATACCGCGATGGTGCCCGAAGAAGCGCCTTACGCGCGGGCGGATCTGGTGCCCACATCCAAGATGGTTCCACCCATGCTGTGGCTTTGCTCAGCCGAGGCGAATGGCGTTACCGGCAATCGTTACATCGCTGCCAACTGGGATAATACGGCATCAATTGCCGACGCCCGAGCGGCATCTGAGTCACCGGCGGCCTGGCCTGACTTGGCTGCTGCCCCCGTCTGGCCGGGCGGCCGACCGAACGAATAGAGGAGAAGCGCATGGGACGCTTGGATGGCAAGGTTGCGTTTATTACAGGCGGCGGTGGCGGCATTGGTCGTGCGACAGCCGAAAGGTTCGCGCAAGAAGGGGCAAAGGTCGTCGTGGCTGAGATCAATGCCGAGCTGGGTGAGGCAGCGGCACAGTCTGCGCGCGACTTTGCGGCCAACAGTGGTGGCGATGCGCACTTCATCAAGTGCGACGTGACCGAGACCGCCGATGTGCAGGCAGCCTTCGCGGAGACCGTTTCGCGTTATGGCAAGCTTGATGTTTTGCACAACAATGCCGGTGGCTCGACGGTTCAGGATGGTCCGGTGACCGACGCACCGGAGGAAGAGTTCTGGCGTGTGATCAAGCTTGATCTCTATGGAACATTTCTTTGCTCGAAGTACGGTATACCGGAGATCATCAAGGCTGGTGGTGGCTCGGTGATCAACATGTCATCGAACGTAGCGTTGATGGCGCTGCCGGGGCGAGATTGCTACACTGCAGCCAAAGGCGGTGTCGCCTCGATGACGCGGTCGATGGCAGCGGAATATGCCGAGCACAAGATCCGCGTGAATGCGATCGCACCCTCTGTTACGCTATCGGACAGGGTGAAGAAATTGATGGCGGCATCGCCGGAAGTTGAGAAAATCGGCCAGTCACACCTACTCGGGCTGGGCTTGCCGATTCATATTGCCGAGATGGCCGTTTATCTGGCCGCCGATGAGTCAGCCATAACGACAGGGCAAATATTGTCTGTCGATAGCGGCGTAACGATCGTGTAGACTGGTCCTGGCTTGTCATGTTGCCGGGGCACTAGTGAGGCGGAATTGACCGCTCAATTACAGGAGGAAACGATGGGTGATTTGATTGATCGTAGCGACTGGAATTTCGTCCATAACGAAGCCGAAAACGCAGAATGGACACCTGGCCTGCGCGAGATCTTCGAATACCGTGATCTTGGAACGAAGGATGGTACAAACGGTGCCTACGTCGCGCACATTGTCCGCCACAACGGCAAGGAAATGAAGGACGAAGTGCAACAGTGGCATATCCACGAGTGCGACTTCCAGTTCGTCTACGTCGTCAACGGATGGGCGACCTTCGAATATGAAGGCGAAGGTGAGCGCACGATCAAGAAGGGCGATTGCATCCTGCAGAAGCCGATGATTAAGCATCGCGAGATTGCATGCTCAAGCGATTTTGAAGTTCTCGAAATCGTATCACCGGCAGACTTCGCAACGAAGATCGTCGAAGGCCCGAATGAGAAAGCTGAAGCGGCAGAGTAGAGTTAACTGACGGTCAAACTGACTTCTGCAGATCTCTGCAACAGTGAAATTCGATAGGCCCCGAAACGGTTCGGGGCCTATGTTGTTTTAATGTGCAACTTTGACAATCAATACTGCACTTTGTTGACGTTTATTGATCACTGTTTGAGTTGATTGACTATTTTAGCCAATTCGTTTCTCACGGCGGAGAGTTCCTGATCTTTGAGTGCGATCTCCGCGCGCAACTTTGCAACGTCCGCAGTGAGTTGCTCTATCCGTTCCTGCTGAGCCGTGATCATTGCCTCCGCCGCTGTCAAATTGACATGCTGGGCTTGCCGGTTACGATTTGTCTGCGCGGTCACGCCGGGGTTCGTCGTCACGCCTAGGCAGTCGTGCGCATAAAACTTCAATCCCTTAAAGCGAACGTACTTGATTGGTTTGCCGACGCCACGCTCAACGCCAGCGGCGTCAAAGTCTGCGATGATATCGTTGCCAAAACGAATGCCACATTCGAATGATTGGCGGCTCGTCACCACGTTGCGCCCACTTTCAAGACGGAACTGGGTGCGCGCCAGACTCCAACGCTCATCCGGCTCGCGCAGATCAATGAACTGGCTCTCGCCGATCGGTCGGCCAAAGTACTGTTTTGCAAACTTCAGATAAGGCTTGAGATAAACGCTCCGGACGAACCTGTTAACAGTCGGCCGCCCAGACATCGCCAGTGCCAACTTCTTCAGCGTTAGATGACCGCTTTCGCCAAAGCCTAGTTTTGATAGACCCGCCCCATGGCGCGCACGGCGTAAAATCCAGTACCACCACGCACCGATGCCGGACTGTTCACTTGCGAACGCTACGATCTGATCGCCGTTCTTGTCACCAAGAAATCCCTTCGGATTGAGCCCCGGCCATTCTCGAATATAGCGCGGCATCTCGGCCAAGGATTTGCCCCGTGGTAAAGTCAGCGCATTGAAATTGCAGGTGCGTTCACTTTTCGACGGTACTTCCAGCCCGCCGAGACGCCTTGGTTTCTCGCCTGGATTGAGCGCGTGAGGGCAGGCCATAATCTCAGAAACTAATCGGGAATCCAGAACGGCCCGATCATCGGCACTCTTCGACTGCTGTGCGGTCGACGGAGGAGTGACCGCATTGTCGATACGCTGAAACACTAAGCTCTCTGCAATCTTGACTGTATCGCAATCGCTGTTTTGGAAGCTGTCACGTAGACCATTGAGTATCAGGTCGCGGCCAGACTGCGAGATCTGTCCCTTGATAGCGAAGCTGCGATCTTCGCAAGCCAGACTATAATGGATCGCTTCACCACGCCATGTCCTGCCTGACTGAGATGCCTCAACAAGAACTGGATGGCGCCTCGCCCCGTCGGCAATTGCCGGTCGCGGTTTGACATAGACGAATTGTCTAACGTCTCCATCCTTGACCAGACCGACGACCGAGCCGTTGTGACACCACAGGCTCACAAAGCTAAACTTCCTTACGGTTACGATGCTCGGATGATCTACAGCGGAAGCGCAAGGCCCGGCAGTAACTGGTCCTGTGCCGGTCCCAGCTTTGATCTCGTAGGCCGCGTCGAATTTCAGATTCCCGTCTGCATCAATCAAGTTCGACGTGTCGTGCCCCAACGCTCGACGATAGGCGACAATCAATGATGGCAAAGGGTCCATGTAACGCAAACCATCGGGGCCCTTGACCTGTACCTCCAGGTGCAAGTGGATCGAGGTGTTGCCCGGTCTGTTTGAGATCAGGCCAAGTTTTTGCCCCCTTTTCACCAGCTGATTTCGCCGCACGACCCGTTTGTCCATGTGGAGATAGGTCCACAGATGCGTCGCGTTGCTGATCGAGACCAGATGCCCGGCGCCGAAATGGGATACACGACCGGCAGCCACTGCCAGCCCTTCAAATCCACGGTTCACAGGCCGTCCCGGCCGGCAGTCCTGACCGAGGTGCTCGACATATCGCGTGCCACAGACTTGCAATTGCCGGGCTGACCCTCGTCTGCCGCGCTTCTCACAGAAATTGCTGGTCCAAGGAAATTGATAATTTGCACGGCTGTCGACGCTTGCACTGGGAACGCCATTGCCTAGGGGTCGCAGGAAACCGCCGAGGCCGAAAACCTGCGTATTGCAGTACATATGGACGCCATTCTTGGGATCGACTTTGATGGGCAGCCCGATGTCAGGGGCGACAACAACGCGGGCGAGAGGAAATGGTTTTCGACCCGATCGTGACGGAGCGTGGCGGCCCAATTCATAGTAGCGGAACATCGCGGGTCCGGTTCGCAGTTTGAAGAACTCATTGGGATCATTGCGTTCTTGTGCCTGAAGAGGCGGGCCAAAGAATGCACTTGCCAAGATTGCAATTTTGCAGCCGGAGCCGGCCCTTTCTGAAAGCCGGCATCGTCGCACATTGATATGATTCTTGATGTACACCTCCGATGCAGCCTGCTGGGTTTGAGGTGCCTTGCGGTTCTCAATCACTCGCCTGTGCGAATGATCCTCATGGCAGCCGCTAACTCATCCGCTCGCGCCTTGCAGGCGTTGCGTTCTCTTCGAAACAGCCGGATCCGCTCCGCGAACGAATCGTCATTGCGTGCGCGACTGACGCATAAGACTTCAACCTGGCAAGGCCTCCCCGCTTTCTTAAATTGGCGGCGGGCCCTGATCAGAGTTCCCATCTCGGGATCCCCGGATACGAGAAGCTGTGACCGGGTTGAAGGATTGCGTCCACTGCCTGACCAAGCGTGGCCTGGGCCTTGCGCTGCACCTGCGCGGCGACGCGCTTTACGTTCCAGTGCGGCCTCACGCGCCTTGGCATCGACTAAGGCAAGCAAGTCGGCAAGTGTTCGGTTGTAAGACCAATAACATCGTAGTTGTGCCTGCAGCGACGGATACTCAACAACGAGCTCTGTCGCCTGCGCGCCGTCCTTGTCGTAGCTGACTATCTTGCGGCTATTGGCAGATCGATTTCCGCCTGGCTGTCCCGTTAACGGCATTGGCGCAGCGGAAGTCGCCTTGGTCGGATCGAGATCAACCAGAAAACGAGTATCTTCGTGTAGGGCGTGGCTTTGAAATAGGCCTAGAGGGCGACCTCGCTCGATCGCCAGAACCTCAGGATCGTTTCTGTCCAGTGCGATGCGCTCAAACCGATCACCAACGAGCTGCTTCCCCTTGCCCGACGTCTGCGCACTGGCCGACACATGCTGCAATACGCATAGCATTACAGTGAAGAAGAAACGAAACAGGCGGTCGTGCGCGAAACGGTTCAACATGTGACCTACTGCAGACCCCTCGGCATCGATCTGGTTATCGGGTCTGCCCGCGCTCAGTTCCTCGACTAAACACGCCCAGGCACGAGTTCCCTCACGCGCAAGGATAAGTGATGCTGAACGAGCGGGACTATCTTTCTGCGCAACGCGTCGATGTGCGAGATGGGAATGCGATGAAGCCGCACGAACGCCCTCGTGCTTTCAGGGGCTTTCGCCAAACAGGTTCGCTGTCATTTATAGGCGCTATTCAGCAGGTGAGGGCTTGCTCGATGGCGGAAGTCCGCTTGCGTCAGTTCTCGCCGGTCCAGCATGGGACTCTGATCCATCCTGGGTTGTCGGCGCCGCAGCAACGGGCCGATTCCATGGGGCAGATTTGAACCACGAGACGCTGTAAGCAATCGCGATCAGAATTGCGAATCCACCCAAGTTGGCCACTGGAACAGTCAGGTAGGTTCGTCCAGCGATATTGAGGAACGTGGCGCAGAGAAACGACAGCACCAGTCCGGCAATGAAGATCCCCAAAGACTGTTGCCCGACCTTGCTGATGACCCGTACGACAGGCCCGGTCAGATACTTCCCGCCTTCGCCTACAGCGACGTACGATAGGTAGGCCAGAGAGAGGAAATGGATGAAGCGCAAGATCCCGAAATTCGTCTTGTTGATCACCGGCGCCAGCGCCTCGCGACCATCCTGCAAGATCTGGAATTGGCTCAACAACGGCCACCAATCAAATGGAATGGATGCCAGCAAAACGAAGATGCAGAGATAGACAAGGCGCTTGTCTGTTGGTGGCGCAGGTATCCAGCCGCGCATGAATGCAAAGCCAGAAAAGAAGATGAGCTGCCAAGCGAAGGGATTGAAGAACCAGACGTCATCGGCGACCCAGGGCTGACGTGGCAAATGTGTCAGGTTGAACTGAGAAATGAACCAAAGGCCGACGATAAAGAGGCCGGCGTAAACGCGCCCCGCCTGTGCTAGCGCCATAACGATCGGCACCATGACCAGGATAACCAGATACATCGGCAGGATATCGAAGTACGGCGGCACGAAGGTCAAAGTCAGCAAGCCGACAAGTGCTGCTTGAGCGTTCTCATTGAAGAAGTGCTGCATCAGCAGCCCACGAATGTAATCGTCACCGCCGAGCTGCCAATCGATCATGATCATCAACACCAGCGAGACCATGAAGACTGAAATGTGGGCCCAATAGACCTGCCAGATGCGATAGGCTATGCGCCCGATTCCTACGACGTAGCCGTGCCTCTGAAACACCGCCCCGAATGCAATGGCTGATGCCATCCCGGAGCAGAAAACAAATATCTCTGTTGCGTCTGAAAAGCCGAACTTTGCGGGAATCCATGCGTTCCATGGATTACCAATCATGTGCGCCACAAAAATGATGAAAAGACAAACGCCACGAAAGAAGTCGAGGCGCACATCACGTTTGCGTTTCGCTGGTTGACCTGCTGCAGTCGCCATCAGTTCCTGATCATTCCCACATTCTGCGCAACACGCACCGTTTCAGACAATTCATTCTTAGAGGCTGAGGTTGCCTAAAGAGCCCCTGTTTAGTGGTCCTGAGTATCTGCAGTCCGAGGTTCTGAGGACAGATCCACAGAGGCAAACTACTAATCACGAGGCTCTTTGTTACCCTATCGAGAACCCAATCAAGCCTAACAGCGAGCTGTCCACACTATCTTGAGCTTATCAACTTCGGCCAACGAACATTTGCCTTTTGGATGTAAGCATCCGGGCTCTTGCTCCACGTTCTTTGAACGTTTCGGCTGTAGTTCAAATAGAGCTTTCCATTGCGGATGGCCCAAGCATCCGGTTCGATTTTTACCAGATATCCTTGTGCTACGCCGTATGCGCAATAACCGCCGTAGGCCGGCATGTAGCGTGCAGGGTTCTGCTCAAACTTGGCCTTGTTTGCGGCTGAAGAAAACTGCCAGCGCACTCCTGCGTGCTTAACGGTATGTTTCGCCGAGCCAGCGCGCGGACCGCCCTGATCAAAATAGGCCACCACATCATATCCCTTAATCGCTAGTCCGGGGCTACCGATGGTGTTCACCGCAGGCTTCGCAACTGCGCCCGTTACTAGGACAAAACCGGATATCAGAAGTGCGGCCAGCGACAGTACTACTGATGGGCTAAGTCTTTGCATGGCGGATCTCCTACATCATTCCGCAATTTGCCGGATAATTGCTCACAATCCTCTTCACGCGCAAACAACATCTCCGCGAGGTCGAACGCCAATTCTGTGAGCAGATTATCGCATTTTTGGGGCGAACTAGCTGACTGGCAATCCGGCCGCGACCCGGCTTTGGCGCTCATTCGGCGCTCCGAAATGCTCAAAGTAGCGCGGATCGATTTTCTCCACCGGGAGGATTATCAGAACATCCGTCGTGCCAAACTGCTCGTCGACGACTGCTCCATCGCCGATATAGGCGCCCAGCCGCAGATACCCTTTGATCAATGGGGGCAGTGCTCTCAGTGCAGCTTTCGTATCAATCTGATCTGCGGACAGCATGTTCATGTCAACGAAGAGCTTATCGTGAGCGCGGACATACCAGTCATCTGGAGCTAGCCGTTCGTGATAAAGCATGCTCAACGCCTGGGCGTGCCGCGCCGGATCCGTGCCCTCAAAGCTCGCACAGCCGATCATCACGTCGATATCGTGTTCTCGGACGTATGCCCAGAGACCCTGCCACAGCAATTCGACAGTTCGTTTATTCCTGTAGGGCTTCAGGACACAGGATCGGCCGAGCTCCATGAAGCGGTAGCGCGGTGACTTTGCCGCGATGAGCGGCGCGATGTCATACTCTCCCTGGGTATAGAAGCCACGCGAACCGCTGCGCATTTCCTCGCGCAGAACGCGGTAAGTCCCGACTACGCTCGGCCGTTCACGCAGGCCGAAACCGTTTCTTTGCGCGGCCGATGAAGTATCATAGACGAGCAAGTGATCGCAGATCTTGTCGTAAGGATCCTGATCCCGCTTCTTCAGTTGCGCGGTGATGTCAGGCTTGGCAGACATCTCCTCGTAGAAAACCTTGTAGCGGAGCTTCTGAGCCTGTCGAATATCAGATCCAGACGTGGCCAATCTGACTTCGAGAGGTCCTATCTGCCCGTAAACCTTGGAGTCTTTCTTTCGCAGTTGCAGCGGTAAGCCCGCGGCCTTTTTTCCGAGACGAGACCCAGTCAGCAGTAGTCGGGCTGTACCATCCTTTATCTCGCGCGCAATCTTTCCGCGGCGATCCCTGCGTCTAGATCTCAGTTTCATTAAGCTCTTTCTCCGTGCCCCAAGCGGAGACTAGCACGTGTTAAGGCTCATGTCGCTGTTCTCTGAGGGCTTAGAGAAAGTCTTTTTCTTACAGCCTCTTAACTCGCATTTTTCAATGCGCTACGGCTTTCTGCAAGTATCGCTGCTAGTTCGGCCGGATCGAACGGCTTTGCCAGATAGAAGTCCATACCGGCCGCCAAGCATTGTTCTCGATCTTCGGCAAATGCGTTTGCGGTTACGGCCACGATCGTCGTGGGATCGCTGCCAAGTTCCCTTTGAAGTGCCCTAATACTCTTGGTCGCCTGCAAGCCATCCATTTCGGGCATGTGCACGTCCATTAGGATAACGTCAAACTCATTGCCGTCACGGATTGACGATCTGACTTGCCGGACAGCTTCCACGCCATCCAGTACCCGCTCAACCCGGCAATCAAGTCTATCCAGCGTCTTCGTGGCGAGCATCGCATTGATATCGTTGTCCTCTGCCAGGAGGACTTTGAGCTTCTGCGTATCACTTCTCTTCACCCGTGTATCGCAAGTGATTTCAGGGGAGTTCGCAGTGTTTGTTTGGCTACGCCTGCTTTCGACTAAGAGACGATACAGGGAGAGCGGACGGACTGGTCGGATCAGATATTCGCTAAAGCCTACAGCGCGATAGTCTTGAATCGATACTTTCTCAATCGCACCCGTTAGCACCACGCCGGTAATATTGTTCCCTAGAAACTGCTTTTGGAGCTCGGCCAGCGCTGAACCCGCCTCGTCCGGAGACTCGTCTGCATCAATCAGCAAGACATCAACCGCGGACGGATGGTCTGCGAGGGCTTCTTCAATGGCCTCTCGAGATGCCTCATTCGCCTCAAAGACGCGGGCGCCAAGTTGCGTTAGAAGATGGGAAAGTGAACGTCGCTCGATCAAGTGTCCTGATGCAATCAGAATTTTTGCACCGTCAAGCGCATCCTGGTAGGTGTGCAGCACGGGCTCGGGATCCTCAACAGGTAAAGAAAATTCAGCGACAAAAGAGGCTCCATGACCTGGTGAAGCCGTTACGCTTATTTCGCCGTCCATGGCGCGCACGATCTGACGAGCGATCGCAAGCCCTAGACCTGTGCCGCTCTCAAAGCGTTCCTCGCTTTCTCCGGCCCTTTCAAACTCACCGAATATCCGGGCAATGTCGGCGTTCTCAAGTCCGACGCCTGTATCCTCAATCGTCAGGCGCAAGCGACAGTTGCCGTCTTGCGCACTACGCACGTGCAAGGCGGCCGACACGCCCCCGCGATCGGTGTACTTAATTGCATTGCCCAGTAGATTAGTCAGAACCTGACGAAACCGATTGCGATCACCGCGCAAGGCTCCCGGTACGTCTGAATCTATCAGCCAAGCCAGCTCAAGCCCCTTTTGATGGGCCTGTGGCGCAAGTAGCTCGACAACACTCTGCATGGTTTCGTATGGCGAGAACGGT
>JBCDBQ010000154.1:0-12992 GCA_039183375.1 Pseudomonadota bacterium | reverse complement strand
TTGATCAATCGCAATCGGAGGCGCTCACCAGCTTGGACCTGTAAGTCAAGATTGTCCTTGCCGTTGAGGGTCAGAACATTGCCGAGCCGTCCTGCATGCGTGACATCGTGCATGCTTCCGAAGCTGCGCTCATGAATCTTGCCGTCACGGTCGAGGCGCCAATCATCGATCACCAAGGCAATGTCCTGATCGACGGACGGTGCATTGGCTTCCTCAACAATCAAGGGGCCCTGCAATCCCCGCGCAAGTTGTTCCCAGGTCCGGTTGTGAGGATGGTACCAGTAAGTGCCGGCATCAGGAGGTGTGAAACGGTAAGCAAAGCGGTCACCAGGTGCCACCGGCTTTTGCGTCAGCCCGGCTACACCGTCCATCGCGTTGTTGATGCGCACGCCATGCCAATGAATTGTCGTTGGTTGCGGCAGTTCATTGACCAGATCGACGGCGAATTCCTCCCCCTGCTTTGTACGCAGGGTAGGGCCAGGAACACGGCCGTCATAGCCCCAGATTGGTGTTGCTGGTTCTTGCGACCCCATCAGTCGAGCTTGACCTGGTTTAGCGATGAGTTCCCGCGGCCGGACTGCTGCCAAGGATGAATTAGGCCATAGCAGCGAAGCCGCGGCTATGGCACCTGAACCAACAAGAACATCCCGTCGAGTCACCATCTCTTTCGCTCCTGTCATACGTAAACGCGCTGAGCCTAACACGTTTGTATGGCTCACTGATCATTCGGCAGCCTCAGCAGACTAACAGCATTGATGTATGGCAATCGGAAGCCTGATGGAAAGAGCGAGATGCCACGGGCAACAACAGCAAGTGGATTAAAAAGAAAACGCGGCCCAACCGATAGGCTTGCTACCGGTCAGACCGCGAATGAGAGATCCCTGCATTGGAATTGCTCTATAGCAGATTGAGCAACAGCGTCTGAGAAGGCTTATTGCTTTGTCACAAAAACCGAGACAGGTTTCTGCTTCTTAGGCGGACCATCCTCGTATCTCTTAGCAGCCTCCCGCATCCTCTCACCGTTGGTGACCTGAGATTTCTTGAAGGCTCTCGGCGGCCAAGGATCAATCGTTTGCGCCACCTTGTTTTCAGCAACGGCATTGCCGCCGCCATAGTTCAAGGTGTCCTTGCGGGCGAAGTAATCCCGGCAACCGGCGAGTGAAAGGGCAAGTACCGCAACGCTTCCGGCCAATAACCCGCGCCGCAAAATGGCTGTCAATCTCATCGCAACACTCCATCCTGCTTAAGTGAAATTATATGACCTGAAGTTTTAGCGTAAGTACCGCCGGCACGGTCGACCAAAGTCTTCCATTTGGGTCGCTCTTCGCGACTGAGCAGGAAGTAGTCGATGTCGCTCGATGGCTTGGCACCGTCAAGCGGCGTTGCCATCTTCTGGCCCGGTGACGTAGGACGGACCAGTCGAGGCGTGACGATGATGACAAGGTCCGTCTGCCGCTTCTGATACTGCGCACTGCGGAACAGAGTTCCCAGAACCGGCACCTGACCAATCCAGGGCAGCTGGTTGCTGAGGCGCGTATTCGTGTGCTGCAGCAGACCGGCGATCGCAAAGCTTTGCCCGTCACGCAGTTCAACTGTGGTTTGAGCACGGCGCACAACAAGGCCTGGGATCTGGACGTTTGCTAACCGGACGCCGGCGCTGTTGTCCAATTCACTGACCTCTGGTTCAATTCTGAGGTTAATCAGGCCGTCCTTCAAAACAGTTGGTGTGAATTCAAGCGCGACACCAAACTGCTTAAAGTCAATAGTGATCTTGTCATCGCCAGAGTCGACCGGGAACGGAAACTCACCACCGGCCAGAAAGCTCGCCTTGTCGCCTGACATAGTGACCAGGTTTGGTTCAGCTAGACGCCGAGCCAGACCGCGTGCTTCAAGTGCCCGGACAATGGCATCGGCACTTGATCCATTATCGAGCAGTCGTGCGATCAACGATCCAAAGGGCTGAACACCAGAGAGCAGGGCAGCGCTTTGGACCACATCACTCACAACGTTCGCTTGACCGCCGATATCTGAATTGAAGTACTTGTTGCGGACACGCGTACCAAGACCGAGTTCCCGCGACGCTGTTCGGGTCGCTTCCACAAATCTCACTTCCAGCATGACCTGTTGAGTCGACCGCACACCAAGCGCATTCGTGACGGACTTCGGTGCGTACTGATCAGCGATGGCCAGAGCCTTTTTGACGTCCGTCGTATAAGGCACCGTACCGCTGAGCACGATCCGTCCGTTGGCCTGGTCGACCTGGATGCGTGCGAACGGAATGTTCTCATGCAGCTTCTTCTTGAGATCACGGATATCGTGGATCACGTTGACATCAATCGAAGCGATAACCTGCTTGGCTTCGTTAAGAAGCGCCAAGCTTGTCGCGCCAACCTCTTTGCCGACCACGTACAATGAATGATCGGTCAACGGGACGACGTCGGCGACCTTGTCGTCAGCGACCAAAGCGCGAGCATAGGGTTCCCGCAACTCGAGAATGATCGACTTGCGTGTCACAACATCGATATTCCCGCCCGGTGCGGTTGTCTGCCAATTGTTAGAGTATTTTCTAACCTGAGCATGACCATCAGAGGCGGTCATGACACTAATTGTCGAGGCCAATCCCACAGCCGATATCGCCGCCAAGCAAATTGACAGCGAGCGCAAGTGCGCCTCTTTGCAAAATTCTCGGAACGCAACAGTCGGAATCCGGATGTAGTCTCGCATCCTTTTCATAGCTCACCCTGGTTATGGTTTTGCGGCTGAATGCGATACATGCCGAATCAAGCAGCGCTGACGTTAGCTGAGTCATGCTTGTTTATCAGTGGGATCGATGGGTTTTGCACAGTTTGTCCACGCCACCCCAACGGGCCGATTTTCGGTGACTAGATCGTGCCGGCTTTACTCGGTTCACTGCGTCTTAAGTCCGGCAAGCGAGAGCCCTGCAAACAAGAGTGGGAGCGTTCAAGCACAAACAATTTGGGGTCTAAGTGGCTTTTGTGCCTCTGGGGTAATGAGCCTGACCCAAAGCAAAAACGCTCCCCGTCCCGGCCACCGAAGCTTTGCTTGATTGGGTGGCGGGGAGGATGAGCGGGAGAAATTGCGAAGTCGGTTCAGCCGTCGATTGACCAGACAATCCGGTTGACCGTCAGCCTTTAGGCCTATCTGATCTTTGGCACGTTATATTCCGTCGCCGTAGCGGAGCGGAACACAACGATCTTGGCTTCCGGATTGCTCAGGATCGGCTCTTTCTTTTCGGCTGTTTGGCCGAGGTCCTGATCAGGTTTCTCAAAACTGCGCAGAGCTAACGAGATTTTGCCCAGGTTGCTGGCCCGTGCAATCTTCTGGGCATCGGCCAGATTGACCTCGACGGTTACCGTGCTCGCAACGCGTGGCTCGTAAGCGTGTTCTTCCGTCTCCTGGTCGATCCCGAGGACGCGAACATTGCGCAGCAAGACAGACGTACCAGGAATAGCCGCTGGCTGATTCTCCGACGGACGTCTGGTGAACAACAGATCAACCTTGTCGCCCGGTGTCACGAAACCACCGACACCAACAACTGCATTAACGCGAACAGTAACGGCGCGCATGCCCGGCCCCAGCATTAGTGACAGCGATGGCTGCTGACCTGGTCCACTGACGCGTGAGCGGGTGACAACTTCATCAGCACTGAAACGCGTGAGAGCAACGCGCTTCTCGCCACGAGCAAAGATTTGCGGGATCGATTTGAATGCGCCCACTGGAACAACGTTCGAAGGCCATTGGACGATTTTCAGTTGGTCAGGCCGAATAATGCGGCCGCGCGAAACGTTCGTTTTAGCCAGCACAACCGGTGTGGTGTCGACCTTCGTTTCAACCTGGACGATTTTCGTCTTGCCGGCATTCTGCAAAAACTGATGCGTAAAGAATACGGCCACTAGTCCCGCGGACGCGGCGATTCCAAATGCAAGATACTGACGGCTGCGCACGGCACATCTCCCCAAATTCCGATACGGAACAGTACTAATGTTCTCTGAAAGAACGATTGATCCTCTCGCTAAAATTTAATTCAAATTGGATCTATTGGGGATGACTGGTCACCGAGCATTGACTCTTTTTGTCGGCACGAGCAGTGCTGATGTCCTAAGTGTTAGGTAGATTCAGCCCGTGTCTGCGTTGCGTTGCGTCGTGTCATATCCGAAACAATCGCAAATGCAGATAATCAAGTGGCCAGACATTTTTTCAGACGTCCATTAGCATTGGCAGCGGGCTTGCTCGCATCGGGAGTCGCAGGCTGTGCTCTGCCAAAACTCGACGAGGCGCCTAAGTTTGGTCAGCCGCAACGTACGGCTGAAGAGATCAGACAGGGTAAGGAGCACTTTGTCCGCGGCCAGTTCGGGTTGTCGGAGAAATATTACCGGTCAGCCGTTGAGCGCTATCCTAAGGATCCGGAAGCCTGGCTGGGCCTCGCTGCCTCCTATGACCAGCTAGCCCGCTTCAAGTTGGCTGATCGTTCTTATAAGCGTGCCCGGGCGTTAATTGGCGAGACACCTGCGTTGCTGAACAATATGGGCTACTCGCAAATGCTGCGTGGCGATCTTGGGAAGGCCAAGCGCTATCTCGTGCGCGCGCAACAGCAGTCGCCAGGTGATGTCAGAATTACCAGCAATATTGAAGAGCTGAATGTGCGACTGGAAAAAATCGGCCGCGAGCCGATTCCGCTCTGATCGAATCTGCCGGAGCGTGTTCGAATGAGACTTTCGACAGCATAACCTGCTCACGCAGTCGCCAGCTCGATACAGACACTCTCGTCCAACATCGTTGCTGCCTAGATGGTCCAGTGTACAGACCTGAGATTTAGTTATCGTCGATCAGGCTGCCGGCGCTCCAAACTTCGACAGGCTTGCGGCGACCACTGACGGACCGCGATTCATCGTGGCGCAGATCTGGCAAAATGGTGTTTGGCTCAATCCCACAGGATCTCGCGGCGGCAATGAGCTCTTGGCTGACAACCAGCTGCGCGCCAACCTCACGGGTCAGATGTTCAAGCCGGCTGGCAACATTCACAGTATCACCTAGAACCGTGTACTCGAGGCGTCTTTCGTCCCCTATGTTGCCGACGATGACTTCACCGTAGTGAACGCCGATTCCGACCCTAATTGGAGATTCATTTGCGTTCTCTCGTTCAGCGTTCCAGCGTTTGACTTCAGCCATCATGTCACGGGCACACGCTAGGGCTCGAACAGGGTCGTCGACTTTTCGATGGGGCGTCCCAAAGTGGACCATGATTGCGTCGCCGATGTATTTGTCGACCGTGCCATCATGCGCCAATGCGGCTTGCGCCATCCGTCCATGAAAGCCGCGCAACAGGTCAACGAGAGACTTGGGGTCAAGACGCTCTGATATCGTTGTGAAGCCGACGATGTCCGCGAAGAGAACTGCCGCTGGCTGCACTTTTGGGCGCTGCAACGCACTCTCGTTCGACGAAAGTTCGCGCACGATGTTGGGTGAAAAATAGCGCGACAGCGATAACCGCTGCGCTTCCGCTGCAACCTGCTTGCGCACAAGCCGGCGCGATCGCCAGACAGTGAGCGTTAATATGGCGGTGACCAGAACCAGGAAAACAATCTGGTTCGTCAGGCGTGCCAGTCCGACGGCGTTGGGATCGAGTATTGTGTTGAGCACTTCGTCGATGCCCAATCCCTTGTCCAGCACCTGCCGGGACGAGAAGAACAGCGTTTCGGGAAGGCTGAGTACCCAAAGGTATCCTGCGCTCCATGTCGCGATCGTCGCGATGCCTGCCCACACGACAAGGGCCGGTTTGTAGCTCAGCGCCATGGCAACCAGGAATACGCCAAGATACAGGAAGCCGGGTGCGCGCAGATTAAGCTGGGGCGACCAGCCTTCCAGATTATAGGGGTTGGGCACGATGAGGAGGTAACTGAGGACGGCCGCATCGAGCAGCAAGAAAGTGGCTATCATAGCGGTGCCGCCTACGCCTCTGCGGGCTAGGAGATACGGCGCGGCGCCAAACAACAAGAACACTCCGATCGCCGACAGGTACAAACTAGAGCGGTCGATTGGGAGCGTAAATCCGATCCAAATCGCCAGCAAACCAAGCACGAAGGAGCGGCCCCAAAACACATAGCTAAGGCCGGCTAATTCTTCTCGCGACAAACTCTCTTTGAGCGCCATCGGCATGGGAGAAGAGGCGTCAGCGGTTGGCAGCAGCAGTTTCCAACGCGTCAGAAGATCCAACATTGGACTGTCCGGCTATGTCGTGGGTCATGAAGAACGTGCGCGACCCGGCCTAGGTTGGAAGCCGCAAATGGATCGCACAAGTTACGTTGATCAGCTTCTAGGATGCAGCCGCTACCGAGTACATACCAACGGCGCGAACGTACAAGATGCATTCGGCTTCCCCGGTGCATGATATCTCGTGTACGGCTTCGCCCTCTGTTCCGAAATAGCTGCCGGGCTCCAGCTTCTTTGTATTCCGTGCGTCTTTGACCTTCAGTCCGGTTTGCCCCTTGATCACCACGGCACGCAACGATGGGCCATTCGCACTCAGCACGCCTCTAAACCCCATTGGCAGCCTGACCATCGTTCCATTGAGTTTGCCTGCCTCGGGTTCTCCCCATAGGAACGTCATCCGCGGCGTCATGTCGGAAGTGGAATTTTCAGGGGCAGGTACTCCAGCCTGATTGACCCACACCAAGTTCGACGGGTCGACGTTGACGGGGCGCTCGCCATTGTCGAACGCCTGTTGAGGTGGGCGTACCAGATACGGGCCATCTCCGATCTCGATATATGCAATGTTGTATTTGTCTTTGGCAGACGTGATGTGGACCTCACCTGCCGGCTGCGTCCAGAACGAGCCGGCCGGCATCCACATTTCTGCAGCCTTGGGATCGTCGTTGTGCACCAGACCTCGGATGACAACACCACGATACGTGACGTTGTGGATATGCGGCGGTGATGAGAAGCCTTTCTTGAAGCGCACCAGAAATCCGGTTGCCCCGCGGCCCGCACGATCACCCCATAGGGTTGCTGCTTTTGGGCTGGCGTCTCCGCGCGCTGGGTTGAGGGGCGTCCAATTGATCTCGGTCGCAGCAACAATTTCTGTTTGAGGAGCTGCGACTGCAGTGCTGCCGGTTGCGGCCATAATGATTGCGAACATAGACATGCGGTACAGCAAGTTCATGATGAGATCCCTCTCAGGTGAGCGCTAATCGTGCGCCGTAAACTCATTTGAGGGAGAGGTGGGGCATGAAGATAAAGCAAACAATCGGCCTTGAACCAAAATGACTATACGCTATTTCTAAAGAATGTCGTTGGATCTGAAATCTCTCGAACTGTTCGTCCGTGTCGCAACGGTCGGCGCCATCGGAAAGGCGGGGGCCGAGTTCGGCCTGTCTCCAACGGCGGCGACGCAACGGATCCAGGCACTTGAGAAGATCGTTGGTGCACAGCTGCTTCACCGCAGCACACGGGCTGTGTCGCTATCGGCCGACGGCGAGATGTTCCTGGATCATGCCAAGCGCATCATTGCAAATGTCGAAGATGCTCTGGCCGACGTGCAATGTGATCCCCAGAGCATCCAAGGAGACTTGCGCGTCGCCGGCTCGGCATCGTTCGGTCGGATCCATCTGGCTCCACACATCGGCGAATTTATGGATGAGCATCCAAACGTCTCGATTCAACTTCACCTGACGGATGCGGTTGTCGATATCATCGAAGATGGTTTTGACCTGGCCATCAGACTGGGGGAGCTCGCGCCATCAGCACTGAAAGCACGAAGGATTGGTGAGAGCGCCCGTATACTGGTTGCTGCTCCCAGTTACATTGAGCGACATGGTTTGCCTGAGTGTCCGGAGGACCTGAAGCAACATCACTGCTTGATGCGAGGCGACGTTCGGAGCTGGGCCTTAAGATCATCAGACGGATCGCACATCGACGCCAAAGTATCCGGTAGGTTCACCACCAATCACGCCGAGGCCGTGACCGAGGCTGCTGCCTCTGGTCTCGGAATCGCGAGGAAATGCAAGTGGGAGATTGCTGAGCAGCTGGCTTCGGGGTCGTTAGTACAGGTTCTAGGAGACTACATCGTCGTGCCTGAATGGAGTGTCTTCGCGGTGCGCCCACCGTCCCGTATTCAACCGGCCCGCGTGCGTGCATTCGCCGATTTCCTGGAAAGAAAATTTCGAGCCATACCATCGTTGGCTTAGTGTTGTGTGGTCTTGCGGTGATTGCTCTATTCACCGCACATGGTCTGGTTGATCGAATGCATGCTGTGCCGATTGACGCTCGGCTGTCCCGCATTTTTATAATCTAAGAGAAGTAGGGCGCTTGTCGGGTGCAAGGCCGGACGCCGACGCCGTTATGGTTGACGTTTCGCTTGCTGAAGCTGAATGGCTGAATGGTCAATCCCTCTTGGCATTCAGCCTTGCCACTGACCGCCCAAGCGCTGCTATTGCTTGATTGCGCAATGAGATTGGCAAATCTCTACCGGTGAGAAAGGCAGCGACAACGTAAGGCGCTTCGGACGGAGGCCACATGACAGAGATGACGCTCCGCGTTCCAAATCCACCAGCCCCGGTGCGGTCGGCAATCCGCCAGTTTGACGGTACGCCTGAACGGAGCAGTGGCCCTCCAACCTCGTTGCCAAGTAGCCATGTCTTGAGCATCTCGCGCTGTTTTCTGGGCAGCACCTTACCGAGTAACAGCTGCTGCAAGCTCTTCGCAGACGCGCGGGGCGTGGTCGTATCACGAGGATCGCTGGGCGTCGCGGTGTTGAGTGCAACCTCGTAGCGATCGAGGCGAGTCACCTTGTCACCAATACTACGCATGAAGCGCGTCAATCCAACCGGGCCGCCGATTGCGCGCAGCACAATGTTGGCAGCAGCGTTGTCGCTCAATCGGGTTGCAGCAGTACACGCCGCTTCCAGACTTATGCGCCCTCCGACGAGCATCTTTAGGACAGGCGCATAGGGTACCAGATCACGTTTGAGAACCGGTATTGTTGCACGACGATCAACCTGTCCTGCGCTGTCCATCGCCAATAGCGCGCCGCACGCAAAGGCTTTGAAAGTGCTCGCCATGGGAAAGCGCTCATCGGCTCGATATGACCAAGTACGGCCAGAACCCGTATCAATCACCATGACGCCAACGCGGTTTTTCAAGCGCTGCTCCAAAACCTGCGCAACTGTTATTGGCGTACCGGTCAAATCCTGACTCAGTACCGGTGCACCAAACAACGAGAGGGTGAGCAGACCGACCAGCCTTGTAACCGTTTGGTGGGTCAGCATCTCATCTCCTCGGCCATCAAGTGTTGGCAATGCTCGGCGGCAATACGGTTTGTATTGATCTCGACCTCAGGCTCCCTGGGTGTGCGGTTGGTGCGCTACGCCGCGCAGCTCTTGGATTGGCCAATGCAGCGCTGCGGCAAGGAGGCCAAGTCCAATGCTGACCAACCACATCGCATCGTATGAACCAAAGTGGTCAAACGCGATGCCAGCGACCCATGCACCAAGAAACCCGCCGATTTGATGGCCGACAAATACAATTCCAAACAGCATCGACATGTAGCGCGTGCCAAACAAACTTCCAACCAAGCCACTTGTGAGCGGAACTGTTCCAAGCCAAAGAAAGCCCATGCCCGCGCTAAACAGGAGTACTGAGATCTCGCTGACTGGTGCGATGAAGAACATTGATATGAGTGAAGTGCGCGCAAGATACAAAACACTGAGAACATTCTTCTTTGCATAGATGTCTCCAAGCAGCCCGCAAACATAAACGCCGATTAGGTTGGTCAGACCGACTGTTGCCAGCGCAGCTGTTGCCAGCCACGTATCGAAACCTTTGTCCGCTAGAAAGCCTGGCAGGTGGACGCCAATGAAAGCCAGGTGGAAACCGCAAGCTAGAAAGCCGGCGTTAAGCAACCAGAAACTCGGAACAATCGAGGCCGACTTCAGAGCTTGGAGTATGCCCTCGCCGTTAGGCGGTTGAGACTCCGAGATGCGCGTCGATAAACCAAATGCGAGAGGTACAATGAGCAGCGCAGTCGCAGATAGGACACCAAGGGCAAGTAGCCATCCAAAACCGTCAATCATGGTATGGATGTAAGGCAAGGCAACGAGTTGACCAATTGAACCGCCCACAGAAACCATGCCGAGCGCTCGACCGCGCATATGCTCTGGTGTCGCGCGGCCAACGGCACCCAATACAACCGTAAAGGCAGCACCGCTCAAACCAAAGCCAACCAACACTCCGCCCAGCAACAGCTGATCGGTGGAGTTCGAAACCATCATCGTCAGAAGGCCCGCCGCATATGCTACGCCGCCCGCAGCAGCAACCTTTGCGGGGCCATAGCGGTCAGCAATCGCCCCTGCCACAGGCGCGGCGACACCCCAAAACAAGTTCATCAACCCCATTGACAGTGCGAAGGCTTCTCGCCCTCCACCAAAGTGGGATGAAATTGGATTGAGAAACAGTCCCATGCCTTGGCGAATTCCCATCGTCAAGCCGAGGATTGAACCTGCGCAAATGATCAGCAACCAAAGTCGAAACATCTTGAGATACCTCGAAAGCGTCCAAGCTGCTTGCATCTTCGACGAAATCTATTCATCATTCCAATAAATGAATTTGATGATTTGATCATGAAATAAGATGAATACAACACAAAGAACAATCGATACGTCGCTCCTAAGAACTTTTGCCGTGGTTGCTGAGACGGAGCACTTCACACGTGCGGCTGAACGCCTGAACTGCGTACAGTCGGCTGTCAGTATGCAAGTGAAACGCTTGGAGGACTCACTTCAGGTGCGTTTGTTTGAACGCCAGGGGCGCGGCATCAAGCTCACTCAGGAGGGGCATGCGCTTCTTCGTTACGCCCATCGCTTGAACCGGCTGACTGACGAAGTGCTGGTTGAAATGGGGCGTCATATTCCGTCAGGCAAGATCAGGATCGCTGCCACCGACATTACGATGAGCTACATGCCTCAGGTGCTGGAGCGGCTCCACCTTCACTTACCAATGGTCGACATTGAGCTTCACTGCAACAGAAGCTGGGAAGCCTTAGATTTACTCGACGCGGGTGACATAGACATTGCGTTCATCACGCAACACAATAAACGCATCGGTGGTCGCCGTGTTCATCGCACTCCGCTCGTCTGGGCGTGCTCCAAACAAACGAATGTACATCTGCGCCAGCCGCTGCCACTCGCCATTTTTGGAGTTGGATGTATCTATCGCAAGGCGGCGTTGGCCGCGCTTGACAAGCGCGGCATTGGTTATCGTCTTGCTTACGAAAGCCCAAGCCGCTCAGGGTTGGAATGCGCTGTTGAAGCAGGGCTCGCAGTCACGATAATTGCGAAAGATCTGGTGCCGCCCAACTTACGTGTTCTCCCGACAGGCAATGCAGGTCTGCCAAGCCTCCCTATTCTAAATACCTATCTGTTCACCGGGCCGTCCAGCCGGTCTCCGGGAGTAAAGGCGACTCTTGATTGTATAGTCGAGTCAGTACGCACATAGCTCTTAAAGCTCATTGAGTGTCCCGCTGCAAATATGCAAACTGGCCATCGGATGTCCTCTTCGAACCCTTCCCAGACGTGCTGCAAGTTCGCCGAAAGATGCTTTGCCACTGGGCAGATGTATTAGTAACCGATCACAACAGCGGACAAGTGCCTTGAGCACAGCTATCGCCTGCCAAGGGCCGGTGCCATCGCACAGCTTTACCGTCGCGCGCCCACCTGAGCCCAAACAGCGATTGCGGAGATCGCTATCACCATCATGCCACCTGCGACGAACACATGATTGGCGAGCCAGTCGACATTGTCCCGCGAGAGCTTGCCGGATAGCACCAAGAAGGTAAGCCCGATCGCTGTTGCGATGACCAACAAACCACTCAGCCACGTCATGCGCTGCAACCAATCGGGTGAGCGCAGAAAACAGTCCGGTCGCGCCAGGTGCCAGCGCATACCGTAGGACATCAATCCGGCGAGGCACATGCCAAGTCCGTACTGCCAGGCATGGTGCCAGAAGAGTTCTGTTAGATAGTAGCCGGCGAGAATGGCAAGTCCGCCCCAAATGAAGGCAGCTGCCAGCAGGCCGGCATTGAGGGTGGCGACGTCGGCGTCACGCTCGTCGTCGATTGACTTGCGCAAGGCGAGAGCGTTGAGCCGCAGCGCAGCGATGATCATCAAAGCGGCAAAACTGCCAGCCGCCGCAATGGATAGGGAACGATCAGCACTCCCGGCAGCAATCACCATCGCGCCTATGCTGGCTGCTGCGGCCGTAGCAATAACGCCCCACCAGATGCCCATGAGTTTACTTCTGACGGTTGATGATCAGGTAAGCACACAGCACGCCGATGGCGGCGGCACCAAAGAAGAAAATGTTGTTCGCGGCCCAGTCGGTGTAGCGCTCGGTGTAGAAGCGCACCATCTTGCCGTCGATCAGCAGCCCGACGACGATCACGATCATCCCGACGAGTTGCCCGATGGTGGCGTAGTGGCCCTGTTTCAAAAGACCTTCGTCGTCCTGACCGGCGTCGGCACGCCGCTGCAGCATCATGCCGGAGTATACGCACAACCCGGCCACCGCCATGAACGCCAGCAGGAAGTGCCACCACTCTTTCCATTGCAGGATGCCGGTGCCGTAAATCACCGCGATGCCGATGACGCCCCAAATCCAGATGATGCTCATCGAGCGCGCACCGTCGGCAGCAATAGCCGATCGCGAGGCGCCGGTTGTGCGCAGCGCGGCGTTGGAGCGAAGGGCGAGAATGACAAACACCAGGTTAACCAGAGCCGCGACCGCCATGTTGGCATACGCCATGTTGACGTCGCCGGCGCGCGAACCGGCTGTCACTGCAAGTAATGCCACACTGATAATGATGCAGGCCGTCCAGATATACATTGCCAGTCCCTCACAATTCGTTCTGTCCAAAGCAGATTGGTTGGCTGCAGTTCGATGGTCGGACTGCATCGTGCGCCGAACAGTCAGGTAACCCAACT